>NZ_JBGGKT010000004.1:0-349809 GCF_041287115.1 Mycobacterium sp. pV006
CCGCCGATGGGCAGTACTTATTGGCCGCGGATGGGCATTTTCATGTCCGCCAGTGGGCAGCTTTTCATGTCCGTCGACACACTGGCCAGTCAGGCCGCGTGACCGAGACTGTCACCCGGGCGTGCAGCAGACCCGTGGGCCGTGGTCCACTGTAGAGCGAACTCGGTGGGGGTGAGTTCGCCGTGGGCGCTGTGGGGTCGGTTGGCGTTGTAGTCGCGGCGCCAGTCTTCGATGATCACGCAGGCTTTGAGCAAGGAATCGAATCGCCACGCGTTGAGCAGTACGTCGCGCAGCCGGCCGTTGAACGATTCGACCCAGGCGTTCTGCCAGGCGACCCGGGATCGATGAATAGCGAAGCCGCGCTGTTAAATCGACACCAGTCGTTGACGGCATGAGCCACGAACTCGGGTCCGTTGTCGAAGCGCACGTAGGTCGGTGTGCTGTGAATGATGGCCAGGCGGTCCAGGACGGCCACGACGCCGTCGGCGTTGATGGATCGGTCGACCTCGATCGCGAGCGCTTCGCGGGTGACCTTGTCGATCACGCGGGCCATTTTGAGCGTACGACCGTCGGCGGTGGTGTCGAACTAGAAGTCCATTGCCCAGATGACGTTGGGCCGGGGCGGTGACATCGCCCCGACGACGACGCCGATGCCGGTCAACGCCACGCTGGAGCACCCGCAGGCCTTCAGCGCGCCACAGCTGGCGGCTGCGTTCGTTGTTGACCTGCCAGCCCCGCTCGGCGAGCCATCTTAACTGCTCGCCGCCATCCCCACCGGGGCCGTCGGTGGAGATCTTGCGCAGCCAGACACGCAGCTCGACCTCCTCGGTGCTGATTGGCGGTTGGGTCAGGCACATCGCAAACAGTGCAGGCCCACCACGGTGCAGGCTTGGCGTGGCGATACCCGGAACCGGTCGCCCAGCATCGTCACGGCGCTGCGCTTGCGATTCGGGGTTAGGAGTTTCCCGCTGAGATCTCCTTGAGCATGTCGATGTCGAGGACCTGGTTGGCGACCACTTTGTTGAGCCGGGCGTTTCGGCTTCGAGCTCTTTGAGCCGCTTGGCGTCGTTGGCCTTCACACCGCCGTATTGGGTTACCCAGCGGTGCCAGGTCGACTCGGCGATCTCCGGGTGCCGGCATACCTCGTCGAGCTCGTGGCCCGCCGCCAGCAGCTTGTTACGCTCGGCGAGCTTGCGGATGCTCTGATCCCCTCAGGGTCTCCACCCCCAGGAACATGTCAAAGCTGCAGCCGGTGTCAGCCTGCACCTACAGTGGTGCTAATGCAAGGGGGAGAAGCCACGGAGGGGCGTACAACGCCGCCGTCAGTTTACGAGCGAGTGGTGACGCCATCCAAGGTGAGCGCGTGGCTGGAGTGCCCGCACTACTTGACACTCACGAGTCGAGTCGATGAGGGCTCGATGGAGCGCCCGACTCCGACATTCGGCAGCTTCGCGCGGCTCCTCGCAGACAAGGGTATCGCTCACGAGCAGCAGTGCCTCGAAGAGTATCGCCAGCGAGGTAAGACTGTGTTCGAGGTACCGCCTCGTCGTGAGCGCGAGACCTTCACCGCCTGGGTTGAGCGGATAGGCAATCCGCTTGAGATGGACCACGACGTCGTCTATCAGATGCCATTCGTGCACGATGGCGTCCGCGGCATCGCCGACTTCGTCGAACGGGTTACCACGCCCGACGGCCGCACATCCTTCGAGCCTGTCGATGCGAAGCTGACTCGTACCGAAGCAAAGCCCGGTCACGTCCTACAGTTATGTTTTTACGCAGAAGCGATCGCTCATCTCACCGGCGCTGTCCCGGAGAAGGTGCACGTTTGGCTCGGATCGGCGCGTCGGGAATCATTGCGGGTTAACGAGTTCCAACCATACTGGCGACGATTGCGCAGCCAACTATTTGAGGCGATGACGGCCAGCCCGTCAGTCGACACCACGCCCCGGCGGTGCAACCATTGCGCCTTCTGCGAGTTCAACGCCATCTGTGAACAGCAGTGGCGAGCCGAGGACTCGCTCATCTACATCGCCGGCATCCTGCAGACCGAGGTCGACACTCTCGTCGAGTCGGGCATCACAACGCTGACCGACCTCGCAGCGCGGCCGCCAGTGCCTGGCGCTCTTCGGGCCGAGCGATTGAACCGCCTGATGCGTCAAGCTGAACTGCAAGTGCTGGCCCGTTTACAGGATGCTCCGCCGTACGACGTCGTCACCCCGGCTGCCGATCCGGTGTGGGGCCACGGTTTTGACGAGATGCCCGCTCCCGACGATGGGGATGTCTTCCTCGACTTCGAAGGTCACCCGTTCTGGCGTGCGGATACAGGGCTGTTCTTTTTATTCGGGCTGATCGAGCAGGACGGCCAGGGGGATTGGGTCTATCGCAGCTGGTGGGCACACGACGCGCCGCAGGAGGCGGTAGCGGCGCAGCAGTTGATCGACTACCTGGCTCAGCGGCGGGCGCGATTCCCGAATATGCACGTCTACCACTACAACCACACCGAACGTACAGCGCTTACGGCATTGGCCGAGACCTACGGCGTCGGCGAACAGGATCTGGCGGAACTCGTCAGGACGGGTGCGTTCATCGACCTGTATCTCGTGGCACGCAACAGTCTGCAGGTCGGCACCGAATCGTATGGGCTGAAGCACTTGGAGCGACTCACCGACTTCCGCCGCAGTCACGACATCGACAAAGGGGCGGGAGCTGTCGTCCAATATGAGCAGTTTATGCGCGATGGTGACGCTTCGTCCCTCGTCCCCATCGCTGCCTACAACGAAGACGACGTGCGCGCGACGATGGCACTTCGTGACTGGTTGATCGACCAGAGACCCTCAGACCTCGAATGGCGTGCGGCGCAAATCGAGCCACCACCCGGTATTCCGGCGCTCGACGAGCGTGTACCCAAGCTGCATGCCTACCCCGCGGGCAGCGTTGAACACTTCCTCGGGGACCTCCTGGGCTATTGGTGGCGCGAGTACATGGCCTACCACGCTCCGATCAAAGCGAGATTGCAGCAGGAGACCGATGAGCTGATCGACGACCCAGATACCATCGCCGTACTCCAGCCGATAGGTCTCGTCGAGCGGCTCGGCGCTAAAGACAAGCCGATCACACCCGCAATGCGGTTCGAATTTCCCCAGCAGAACCTTGACCGCTTCCCCCGTGAAGGCGGGACAGTTGCGATGCTCGGTGCCGAAGAGAAGACATGGACGCTCACCGTCTCCAAATTGGACCGTGAAGAACACGCCGTCGAACTCGTCTGGGGCGAGAAGATGCAAGAGGCGAACGTCGTTCCTCGATCGGTCGTGTTGTACGAGTGGGTCGATGGGACACCAAAAGCGCTGGCGCTGCAGTCATTTACCGATGACATCCTTGATCGTCAACACCTTAACGAAGTGACGATGGCTCTACTTCGGCGTGATTTGCCGAAGTTCGTTGGCGACGGCCTCGTCGGTGGTGGCTTCTCCGCCGACCTCGCCGATATGCGGCAATGGGCCACGCGACTTGATAGGTCTTACGTCGCGATACAAGGTCCGCCGGGAGCCGGAAAGACCTACACCGCAGCACAACTCGTCTATACGCTCATCGCCTCCGGCGCGCGTGTCGGGATCACCGCCACGAGCCATCATGCAATTGGCAATCTGCTGGAGGCCATCCTTGCGACGTTCGACGAGCATGGTGACATCGGAGCGCTTCGCGCCGCCCGGAAGCCGAGCGAGGGCGCGGCTCAGCTTCCGCACGTCACCTACTGTCGTGATAATGCCAATTGTGCAAGCGGTGACTACAACCTCGTCGCCGGTACAACATGGCTATTCTCCTCACCTCACATGCGTGCTGCGCCAGTCGATGTTCTGTTGATAGATGAAGCCGGCCAGATGGCGCTAGCTGATGCGCTCGCGGCATCGACCGCTGCAAGGAACTTGATCCTGCTCGGTGATCCGCAACAGCTACCGCAGGTAGCGCAGGCCGCGCATCCGAACGGCTCAGGCGTCAGTGTTCTCGATCATGCAATCGGGGAGCGCGCGACACTGAGTGCTGACCGTGGCGTGTTTCTCCCTGAGACCAGACGCATGCATCCCGACGTGACTGCCTTTATCTCGCAACAGTTCTACGATGGCCGTCTCGCCAGCCATGCCTCCTGCACAACGCAGTCGACCGTTCACGGCACCGGTCTGCGTTGGATCCGCAGTGATCATGTGGGGTGTAGGACATCGTCGGAGCAGGAAGCGAATCTTATCGTCGAGCGAATCGTTGACCTGATGGGTACGCCGTGGACCAACCAAGGTGGCAACACTGCGCCGCTCGAGCCAAGTGACTTCATGGTCGTCGCTCCATACAACGACCAAGTGCGCATAATCCGCGAGCGACTCAGTCAAGATGACCGGTTGCGTGCTGTGCCGGTCGGCACTGTCGACAAGTTCCAGGGACGGGAGGCTGCCGTCGTCTTCTACAGCATGACGACGTCCAGCTCTGCGGACATGACCCGCGGTTCGGACTTCTTGTTCTCGCGAAAGCGGTTGAACGTTGCGATCAGCCGCGCTCGGTGCCTCGCGCACGTGGTATCCACTGAACAATTGCTGCGCACGCGCGCCCGTTCCGTGGAGGACATGCGGTTGATATCGAGCTTGAATGCGTTCGTGGAACAGGCGGACTGCGGACAACGGATCACGTCGTAAGTTCCGAAACGGGCCGCGGGAGAGTAAACCGATGCGCGACTCGGTTAGGAATCCGTAGAAAGGAGTCGCGATAGTGGCGGACGCAACGACACATAGCGAGAGCGGAGACCGGGATGCTGTTAGATCACAGTTCAAGCGCTTAGGCTTCGACGACAAGATTGTGGCTCAGGCCATCGCCGCATACAAGACGGCAGACCAGGCGCAACGGTGGATCGAGGTCTTCGGGCCTTACGCCCTCAGGTCGGAATATTTTCACGAAATCTCAACGTCGAAGCTAAGTCTCGAGGAGTATGAACAGTGGCGGGATGCTGGCGTGGACGGACTCGCCGGCCTTCGGCTCGCGCGGCGACTCAAGGCTAAAGGGATTCTTGCCGAAGACTACGTGTCTTGGACGGCGGCTGGCCTCGAATCGATTGAGCAACTCCTCCCTCATCTGAATACACAGTTCTCCATTGCAGATGCTCTGGCGCTGCTCGATATGTGGGAACAGCCGGGTGCCGAAGGGGCTACTGATTCAACCTCGGAATTGGCCGCGCTCTTGAAGCAGGGCTTGGCAATCGATGAGTTGCGTGTGTTGCTAGCCAGCGGTGTTCGCGGTCATGACGTTTACGCGTGGTACGGAACTCCTATCCCGCACGAAGCGTGGAAAGAATGGATCGATCGCGGAATAAGCAGAGCCGCGGCCGAAATCTACTGGCGGGGTGATATTCCTGCCGGTTCGGCTAAAGAATGGCACCAAGCAGGAGTGCAGGCGTCGGCCGCTGTGGAACTCGTCAGCCTCGGAATGTCGCTGCAGACAGTGCGCAACTGGCTGTCCCTCGGTATATCAGGTGCGGAAGTCGCTGGCTTTAGCGGATTGAGCGTCTCTATCGAGACTGCTCGTGAGTGGCTCACGCGCGGTGTATCGGCCTCGGATGCACTCTACTTCCTTGCGAACGGGGTGTCGTTGGACGTTGCGTGTGAGGCCGTTGCGGGTGGCCTCAATGCGAGGGACGCAGTGGACTATATGGAGAATGGTGCGTCGTTGGAACAAGCTATCAACCTCAGCAAGCGCGGTATTGATGCTCACCAACTCAATCCAGTAGACGGTGGGTTCACGCTGGATCTTGATCCGTGGCAAGTCGATCCCGCCGATCACATGCCTGAAGTAATCGAGCCTGGACGGATCGATGTCACCGTATGGTTGTCTGTATTCGGCGAAGAGCCTCCAGTCGCGTACGACGTGTCATTCGACTGGGACGGCGACCACACGGCGGGCTGGACGGAAGACATCAGCATCCTTAACAACCTGTCTTTCGCTTCGGGTTCACCGGCGCGCGGTGTCCTAAGTTGGTCCAACGACCACGAGGTGGTGCTGACCTATTCCTGGCCAGAGTTTGACTTGTGCGGTTACACCACAATGTCTGTGGGAGCCGCGGACAAGGGAGCTGTTTCGCGGGGGGCAGCGGATCCACGGCATTGGGTTCATTGGGCTGAGAGGCTTGTTGAGTTCGTCATGACCGATCTGGGCTCAAGTCGCGAGCGCAACGATGTTCTGGCTGAGTGGTACATCGATACGCGGGATGGCTCGGAAGTCGATGTACACGAGCTGTTCCGTCAGTATCTTGCATCGGGACCACCGGAGGATTCTCGCCGAGAGTTTCCGGGCTGGTTGGCCGAGTCGATTAAGGTCGGCACTTATCAGCTTGAGGACGGCCCGTTCGATTGAATCGATCGCCTGTTTGGTCAGGTTCGGAGGGTCGCCTCCCGCCACGGACGCATATCGCATCTGCGTGCGGCAAGAATCGTGCCGGCGCTATTGCTCCAGTCGTCGTGGCTCGCCGTCGGTAATAGCCGTCGGTGACAGGCCTTTCTCGATCATGAACCGCAGCAGGAGGTTAATCGCTGATTGCGCCGCAGAGAGCTAAAGGAGCTTCTGCGACTTCGGGTCATTGAAGGCCTGCAACCGGTTAAGAGCCGCTGATACTTGACTCTCGAAATCCGTCAGCTGGTACCAAAGAGTCGTATCATGCGGTAGATCGAGCGTTTTGCGGGCGTGCTCGACCGCGACGCGCATCATCAGGCTCTCCAGATTGGGACCGGTTACTTGACTGCCTGGTCCCGAGACAGCTGCTGCGGCCGCCGCTGCGGCGCCTGTACTTGCGAGCCCGCCAAGCATCGCAAGCCCGCCCATCTGACCCCTCCCGGCGAGTCCGGAGGCTGCATTCGTTTGAATCACCCCGCCTTCGGTGGGGTGCGTTTGTGATCGTAGTGGAGCTTCTCGACGGCCTCGGGGGTGAAGTCGTCGAGGTACTCGTGCGGCCGCTCAGTGTTGAACCAGACCACCCATTCGGCGGTGGCCAGCTCGACCTGGTTGACGTCCCGCCACGGGCCTTGCCGGCGGATCACTTCGTTCTTGAACGACCCGACCGTCGTCTCGGCCAACGCGTTGTCCAGGGCATCGCCGACCGAGCCGACGGAGGGATCCACTCCTTCGTCGATGAGGCGCTGGGTGAACGCCACCGAGGTGTACTGGCTGCCCGCGTCGCTGTGCGCAATCAACCCGCGCAGGCTGGTGGTGCCGTCCTGGGTACGGGTGAAGAACGCATGCTCGACGGCGTCAAGGACAAGGTCGGTGGTCATGGACCGGGCGGCCCGCCAGCCGACAATACGGCGGCTGTAGGCGTCGATGACGAAGGCCACGTAGACGAACCCCGTCCACGTCGCCACATAGGTAAAGTCGGCTACCCACAAGCGATTTGGCGCACAGGCGTAGAACCGGCGGTCCACCAAGTCTGGGTAACGCTGGTGCGTGTCGTCGGCGACGGTGGTCTTGTGCTTGGACCCGTACCGGGCACCCTCCCAACCCCGTTCACGCATGATCCGCTCCACCGTGCAACGCGCCACGTCGTGGCCCTGGCCGCGTAGCCAGATCCACAACTTGCGCGATCCCAACGTCTGTTGGCCGTCGTTGAAGACGACGATGTCGGCGTCATCGGTGTTGATGACGGTGCACTGATGAGAACGCCCCGCTCGACTGTGGCGAGCGGGGCGTTGGTGGTCTCGGTGACGGGATCCTTGTCGCGGTGATGTGGTTGTAGCCGTGGTGAAGCGGGTCGGGTTCAGTCGGTTGCTGTTTCGCTGATGGCGATGCGGGCGGCTTTCTCCCCGACGATGGAGTGCCCGGCGGCGAACGCGGCCGTGAGCGCGTGCAGGGCGAGATTGTTGACCGCACGCGGATGTCCACGGGAGGCGTTGTGGATCAGGGTCATCGCGTCGTCGGCGAACAGCGCATCGGAGCGGCCGGCGATCTTGGTGTGATGCCCGATGTAGTCGGCGGTGTCGGCCGCTGTCATGCCGGGCAGGGTGTAGCGCACGGCGATGCGCTGATCCAACGCGGCCAGAACACCCAGACGCAGTCGGTGCCGCAGGGTGGGTTGCCCGACCAGGACCACGGCGAACGGTGAACCACTGTCCATGTCGTGGTTGGTCAGCAGCCGGATCGCTTCGAGTTGATGGTTGTCGAGCAGGTGGGCTTCATCGACGACTAACACGGGGTTGCGGCCACGTTCAGCGTGCTCGGCGGCCAAGGCGTCTGCGGCTTGGGGAGCCAGCCGGGCGGTGTGAAACGCCGGGGTGTGCCCGAGGGTGGCCACGATGTGGGTGAGCATGCCGCGCACCCCGATGGTGGGGTTGGCGAGGTAGATGATTACGTGGCGCGCCGGATCCAAGGAGGTGGCTGCCGCGCGGATCGCGACGGTTTTGCCAGCGCCGACTTCGCCGGTGATGACGCCGATGGCGCATTGGTCCACACACCAGCCGATGCGGGCGATCGCTTCGCTGTGGCCGGGGTGGCGGTGCAGCATCGACGGCGCCAGATCCCGCCCGAACGGCATCCGTGTGAAGCCCCAATGTGATTGCAGCCGTTGAATACTCACGCCGACACCCCGTCCTCGAACTCGTCCTCGGTGGGGGCGAGGTCGGTGATCGAGAGCTGAGCGGCGACCTGGTCGTCGTCGGAGTCGGTTCCGTAGAGGGCGTGATAGCCGATACGTTCATCCTCACGCAGCTGCTCGTGATGGGCGGCAGCGGTCAACGCCAGGTAATCGATCCCCGTCGTTGCCGGCGGGGTCTCGACGGTCTCGGGTCGGGCTTTCGGGTGGGCATGGCGGCTGATGGTGTGCGGTGTCGCGGCACCGAAACTCTGGTCGCGGTGGCGGACCTCGACGGTCTGCAGGTCGAACGGGGAGAACACCAGCTCCACGCGGCGCCCGGCCAGGGCGGGGTCGACCTGGTAGGTGTTGGAATGCAGGGAGACGGTGGCGGTCTTGGTCACCACCCGAAATTCCGACCACAAGAACGCCTCGGTCAGATCCGCCGCCGTCGGCAACTCCGGAGTGTGACCAAGGCGGTCCCAGCCGGTGTCCCAGCGCTCCAGTGGGGATTGCCCGGTCTCGGTATGGGTGCGGCGGTGGTATTCGGTCTCGACCCAGGCCATGAACAGCCGGTTGAGCTCCAACAGCGCACCGGCATGATCGACCCCGGCGGCGGCGAGGTCCTCGGTGGTGGTGTCGGTGACCTCAACGAGGAACTGCCCACGCACGGTGCGGAAGAACCGTTCGATCTTGCCCCGTCCCTGCGGGCGCCCGGGCGCCGAATGTACCAGTCGGATACCGAGTTTCGCGCACGCCCGCAGCAGCCAGGCATCGACGAACGCCGAACCATTGTCGACATAAATCGAGGCTGGCACGCCGCGGGCGGCCAGCGCGGGTTTGAGCGCGGCCGCCAGACGCACGGTGTCCTCGGCGAACCCGAACCGGTGACCGACCACCAACCGAGAATGGTCGTCGAGGAAGGCGAACAGGTAGGTCTTGCGGTCACCGACCCGCGGACCGTGCAGAGCATCCCCGACCCACAGTTCGTTGGGGTCGGCGGCTTCGAACCGGCCGAACACCTCCCTGGCGCCACCGGCGGCCGAGCCCATCAGCTCGCAGCGATGGAAATGGCGCAGCAGGGTCGATTCCGAGGGTGCCCATCCGGTCGCGGTGCGCAGGATGCGGGCCACCTGGGCGGTGGTGCGTGACGGATTCTCCCGCTTCAACGAGGCGGCCAGCTCCAGCACCCCCACATCGGTGCGGGTGGCCAGCCGGCGCGGCTCGGGCACCAACGCTTCGAACCCGCCGGCCCGGTAGCGACGGATCCAACGGTCCAGGGTGGCTCGCGCGATCTGGACCTGGGTGCCGAACGGGTCGATATGGCGACGTTCGGCGATCTCGCGGACCAGCCGACCCCGTTGGCGGGTCGATAACCCCTCGTCCAGCGCCGGGCAGATCAGCTGATACCGGAACAGTCCGATCGCCTGGGCCCGCTCCCGACGCTTGTGCTCCTCCAATGACACCGCAGTGCCCTCCTCGCAGTCGAAGGCCCTGCCCGAAACCAATGCCGGGCAGGTGCCTTCGCGAGGATCACCGATCACGCCGCGCCGCGTCAGAGGCAACTGGTGTTGCGTACCGGACCTACCGCATCCAGGACCAGCCCGGTGAGAGCAGCCGGCCGCCGCTGACCGCGACCAGCACCTGTGCCGGCGTCACCGCGCCCACCAAGCCGGCCGGTCCGAACCGCTGCCGGATCGCCGCCGCCGCGGCGTTGACCGCCGCCACCACGTCACCCCAGGGACTGCTCCGCTCGTCGGGAATCGTCACATCGATCCCGACTCGAACCGCCACCATGAGGAACCGCGCCCGAACCGCCTCAAGTCGCCCGCCGGCCCGACGTAGCCAGCCGCGGACCGTGGCCGCCGGAACCCGCAACTGCTCAGCGATCTGCCGATACCCCCGCCCGTGGCCGCGCAGCGACAAAGACTCCCAAATCACCTGTGCCGCATAAGCCCTACGCAGCAACACCGTGACCGGCAACAACACATGGGTCACCAGACACGACCGGCACCGCGCCCGCCGCGGCCGAACCGCACCGGCCAGACCGACGACACGGCGAGTGCGGGCGAATCCCCAGCCGCCAAGAACACCCTGCGAGCACGCCGGGCAGCTGATCTGGCCAGCTGCCAACCGGGACTCGACGCAGACCAGATCAGCCTCTACCGTCACCATCAGTGCCTCCGTGCACTACAGCGCGGCACCCTGCGAGCCCGCCAAGACTTCGGCGGGGTGCCGCGCACCCATCAGTTTCTCATCACACTGATGGTGCACACCACCAAGCTCAAGCCAGCGGGCCACGCCACCGATCACATCGGCAAGACCAATGACGAATGGCCACCCCGTGATAGCCATCCAGAGAGACGGTCAACAAACGTCTGAACGAACCGGCCCTTCTTCTTGTCTTCCCTTGCCGCGGTGATGATCTCGACCATCTCGGCGTCACGCAGTTGGCGCCGCGTCGGGGTCTTAACGATCCACTCGTAGAAGGTCGACGGGCTGATCGGGATGCCATGTTCGGAGAGCACGGCACACATGGGCTCGACACCCCAGCGCAGCCCGGCCCCGCCGTCGGGGCCGACCACCTGGTGGTCCTTGTGTTCGGCGATGAACCGGATCACCGTCTCCCGGGCCGGTCGAGCTCGGCCCCGAAGAAAATCGCCGCTGCTTTCAAGATTTCATTGGCCCGACGCAGCTCGGCGATCTCCTTGCGCAACGCCTTGTTCTCCTCGGACATCTGCGTCGTGACACCGGGACGTTGGCCGGTGTCGATCTCCGAGCGCCGGATCCAGGTCCTCAGGGTCTCGGGTGTGCCGATCCCCAACATGCCCGCGACCGCGGTGATCGCCGCCCACTGCGACGGGTACTGCGGGCGCACCTCGGCGACCATGCGCACCGCACGCTCACGCAGTTCCTCGGGGTACTTGCTGACACGTCCCATAACTCAGATCCTCCCAAGATCGGGAGCCTCCGGAAACGCCGGGAGGGGTCAATCATCCCACCGGGTCCGAATGCAGCGAGACTACTGGTGACAGCTGCCGCCCCGAACACCCCCGCCGGCGCGGCTACAGCTAGTCCGACCGGGCCGGCTGCTAGCAGGGCTACCCCAGCGGCGGCGGTGAGTACGCGTCCCCAGGGAACTCCACCCTTCGGCGACACGCACTCCTGTACCTCTTTGATTGCTGTGCCCGCTGCTTTACCGATGCGACGCGTGAATCCGAGTTCGACCGCGATGTCCTCAAGTGCTGTCAGCGGTCACGTAATTCCCCAGGTGTGAGGGGTTGTCCGTCACGTATTTCCTCACCCGCCGTCACGTAATTCCCCACCCCTTGGGGCGTGTCCGGTCGGGGTTGGGGTGCTGCTCAGGTTCGCTCCGTTCAAGAGCCCCGCCCGGGGCCTTGGAAGGGGCCTTGAGTTGGCGAGGAGATCGTGGAACGTGACCGACTTTGTGGAGATGTTCCGGCACTGGCATGCCGGCCGATCCCAGGTGCAGATCTATGACGCGTTGGGTATCGACCGCAAAACCATCCGCAAGTATGTGGCACCGGCCATCGCGGAAGGCCTGGAGCCCGCGCCGGAGGAGCCCTTCGATGAGCAGGTGTGGCGGGATCGGATCGGGCGGTGGTTCCCGGAGCTGATCGATCCGAGCGTGCGGGCGCTGACCTGGGATCAGATCGCGGTGCACCACGAGTGGATCGCCGAGCAGCTCGACGTGCCGGTCACGGTGGCCACCATCGCCCAACGCCTGCGCGATGATCGGCGTGTGGATGTTTCTGAGTCGACGGTGCGGCGTTACATCGCAACGAGATTCGCCGAACAGCACCTCGAAGAGAAGGTGACCGTGCCCCGCGGTGCGGTCGACCCGGGCAGCGAAGCCCAGATCGATTACGGCAAGTTGGGGATGTGGCTCGACCCGGCGACGGGCCGCCGCGTGGCGGTGTGGGTGTTCGCGATGATCCTGTCCTGCTCGAGGTCGTTGTTCATCCAGCCGGTGCTGCGGATGGATCAACGCTCGTGGAATGCCTCTCATGTCGCGGCGTTCGAGTTCTTCGGAGGCGTCCCGGCCCGGCTGGTCTGTGACAACCTCAAGACCGGAGTGATCCGCCCCGATCTGTATGACCCGCTGATCAACCTGGCCTACGGGGAGCTGGCGGCGTTCTACGGCGCGCTGATCGACCCCGCGCGGGCCAACAAACCCAAAGACAAACCACGTGTCGAGCGACCCATGCCCTACATTCGCGACTCGTTCTGGGCCGGCCGCCAGTTCGAGTCGATCACGCAGATGCAGCGTGAGGGACTGCGCTGGTCGACCGAGGTCTACGGTACCCACAAGCACCGCGGCCTCGACGGTGCCACCCCGGCATCGGTATTCAACTCTGTTGAGCGGGATTCGTTGATGTCGTTGCCGCGCAGACCGTTTGAACCTGTCGTCTACACCGTGGGCACGGTGGCCCCGGACTGTCACGTCAAATCCGGGAAAGCGTTCTACTCGGTGCCCTGGCGGCTGCTGGGCCAGAAAGTCACCGTCCGCGCCGCCGGGGACGTGGTGCAGATCTTCCACCACGACGCGGTGGTGGCCACCCACGTCCTACATCTGTCTGGGCGCTCGACGAACTTCGAGCACTACCCGCCGCACAAGGTCGCCCACACCCTGCGCACCGTCACGTGGTGCCGCACCCAGGCCGAGCGGATCGGACCCAGCGCGGTGGCCATCGTGGCGGAGCTGTCGGAGGTCAACGCCATCCATCGACTGCGCGCCATCCAGGGCATCATCGCCCTACGTGACCGCTACGGCGCCCCGCGCCTGGATGCCGCCTGCGCCCGGGCCCTGGAGGTGGGCGATCCGCGGTATCGCACCGTCAAAGGCATCCTGGCCGCCGGCACCGAGGCCGGCGACACCCCTGCGGCTGGCGCACCCATGCCGCCGGCGCTGCTGCGCGGACCGCAAGCCTTCGACACCGAGCGCACCGCATAGCCGCTGCGGCGGGACGCCGCGTTCCTATTCTGCTGCAACCACATTCATACGGAAGAGACTGTTGTGACTGTTCATGACCCGAGCCTGCGGGCTGCGTTGAAGACCCTGAAATTGACCGGCATGCTCGACACCCTCGACGCCCGTCTGGCCCAAACCCGTGACGGCAAACTGGGGCACCTGGAGTTTCTGCAGGTGCTCTGCGAAGACGAGATCGGCCGCCGCGAATCAGCCGCGCTGGCGCGGCGAGTCCGCCGCGCCCGCTTCGAGCAACCCAACACCTTCGACGACTTCGACTTCACCGTCAGCCCGAAACTGCCGGCGGCGATGCTGCGGGACCTGGCCGCGCTGCGCTGGCTCGACGCCGGGGAGTCGGTGATCCTCTCGGGCCGGTCGGGGTCGGCAAAACCCATGTGGCACAAGCGCTTGGACATCAAGTCGCCCGCCGAGGCGGCGACATCCGCTTCGTCAAATGCTCCCGCATGCTCGCCGATCTGGCCGGTGGCCACGCCGACCGCACCATCGGCCAACGCATGCGCGAATACACCCGCCCACTCGTGCTGATTGTCGATGATTTCGCGATGCGCGAGCACACCCCTACCCAGAGCGACGATCTCTACGACCTCGTTTCTGATCGGGCCATCGCCGGCAAACCGTTGATTTTGACCAGCAACCGGGCCCCGAAGGACTGGTATCCGCTGTTCCCGAACCCGGTCGTCGCTGAATCGCTACTCGACCGACTGATCAACACCAGCCACCAAGTCCTAATGGACGGACCGTCCTACCGACCCCGGAAACGACCCGGACCCGCCACCACCTGACAACCCTCCGCACCGCCCGCTACCCTCACCACAGCAGGGCCCGAACATGAGGAATTACGTGACGGCAACCCCTGAGGAATTACGTGACCGTCGGCAGTGCAAGTGGTACAGCCGCACCGGGGTCGATGTCATAAGGCGTGACCGGATTGGTCAGAGCGAGAACAACTAGTTCGCCGACGGCCTCATGGATCTCCCAGCGATGGGGCAGACGCGGGAGGCCGCCGTTGGCTAGCTCCAGCATCTCGGGAGAGAGGAGTTGACCGCCATCCTGCAGCAGCTGGGCCGCTACGTCATCGCGGAGGATGCGCAGCGCAGCGCGATAGCGAGACCTAACCCCTTCATCCTTGATGTTGTTGGCGACAGCTTCCGCAAAATGTTGGAGCAGAAGCATCGAGGCCTCACCGTCCCCCATACGTACAGCAATTTCAGCCGGTGCCCGTGCCACATCCTTAGTGGGATAGAGAACGTCAGCGACAAGTGCTGAGACGGACGATTCACCTAAATAGGTGGCGGCATCGTGGCCGCTGATCGTCGTGAGTAGGAAGTCCTGTGCTCCAGGGAATGTACTAGCGAGACCGCGCCCGCCGGTGACGATGTCACGGACATTGAGGAAGTTCGACCAGTCATCAACGCGCGAGTAGGGGAATTTCTTTAGCAGCCGCTCACCGCCTTCGTGGAGAGCGCGAATATTCGCTGGGCTTCCGATCGTGATGAATCGACGTACATGGAGGTTCTCTGGAAGGTGGTCGAGTAGGTCAATTGCGATGACGGACCCGAGGCTGTGGGCGATGAGGATGACGTCGCCGTAGGACGGCAGGTGGTCGATGATGTGGTTCATAACGTCCGCCCGAACCTTGTCATCGCGGACGTATCGCCGTACCTGGTCGAGATCCATGAATGGCGCGTGACCAAAGATGAACTCAGGCGCGAATTCCCAAACAGGGGTGGGTATCAGATTGAACCCGAACGTCCTGACCCCGTGCTGAATCCGGAGCAGTCGCTGCACATGAGCTTGCCTACGCTCGAATTCCTGGCGCGAAGAATGGTCGTCCTTCGCTCTGTAGGTTACAGGCGGAAGCTTGCCAGAGCGGCCTTCCGTCCTGAGGTACGAGGAGTAGCGCGGTGCGATGACTTGTTCGCGCTCGATCGGGTCATGGCCGGCTTGGGCAAGTCCCCGGTTCAGTCCGTCCAGCCATGAGTACTTGGGATCACCGTCACCAATTCCGTGCAAGAAGACGATCTTCATGGATTCCCTCCCGTTGGCTGCGCCCGCCGCGTGATTGACCGATGCTCACCGCCATTTGAACCACCCCGGGTTTGATGCACACCTTCTTTCGAGGGAAGGTTGTCCGCATCATGCCGAAGAAGTACGACGACGAGTTCAAGGCCCGAGCGGTGCGGTTGGTCATCGACCATGCCGAGGAGTACGACACCCGCACGGCGTGCATCACCGCAGTCGCCAAGCGGCTGGGAGTGTCCTACGAAACGATGCGCCGGTGGGTCAACCAGTCCGAGGTCGACACCGGGGTCCGTGACGGGTTGCCGACCGACGCCGCCCGTGAGTTACGTGAACTCAAGCGCAAGAACCGCGAGCTTGAAGAAACCATCGAAATCCTCAAGGCAGCAACAAGTTTCTTCGTGCGGGAGAGCGACCCGCGACACCGCTGATCTGTGCGTTCATTGCCGAGCATCGTGCTCGGTTCGGGGTCGCTTCGATCTGCCGGGTGCTCACCGAGCACGGCTGCCAGATTGCCCCGAGAACCTTCTATGCGTGGCTGGCTCGTCCCCCGTCAGCGCGGGCACTGTGGGACACGGTCATCACCGAGGTGCTGGCCGGCTACTACGAGCCCGGCGAGCACGGACGACGCAAGCCCGAGTCGCTCTACGGCGCCACGAAGATGTGGGCTCACCTGCAGCGCCGGGGCATCACGGTGGCTCGCTGCACCGTGGAGCGGTTGATGCGGTCCCAGGGTTGGCAAGGTGTGCGCCGGCGCAAGAAGGTCCGCACCACCATTGTTGATCCGGCGGCGGCGCGGGCCGCTGATCTGGTGAAACGCCAGTTCCGGGTGCCGGCGCCCAACGTGCTGCTGGTGGCGGACTTCACCTACGTCCGACTGTCCAGCGGAGCGTTCGTCTACACCGCGTTCGCCGTCGATGCCTACGCGGGCCGGATCGTCGGGTGGACCTGCTCGGCCAGCAAAGAGGACAGGTTTGTCCGCCAAGCGATCCGCCACGCCGCACAACTCCGCGTCAATGAAGGTAATCCGCTGTTGGGAAATACCATTCACCATAGCGATGCCGGGTCCCAGTACACGTCTGTGCGGTTCGGGGAAACCCTGGCCCTGTCCGGCCTGGTGGCCTCGATCGGCACGGTCGGGGATGCTTTCGACAACGCCTTGGCGGAGACGACGATAGGGCTGTACAAGACCGAAGCCGTCCGGGAGGACTCACCGTTTCGGCGAGGCCCTCTGCACCGCCTGACCGACGTCGAACTGCTCACCGCCGAGTGGGTGCACTGGTACAACACCGACCGGCTCATGCACCGCCTGGGCCGCATCCCACCCATCGACTACGAGACCGTCCATTACGCTACGAACGCAGCCCACTCAGAGGCTGCGCACCAATAACCGGTGTGCATCAAACCCGGGGCGATTCAATTCGACACTGAGGACTTACCGTACTAGTTGAGTTTTCCAGTAGAGGTATATCTGCGCTTATCTGATTCTGCGCAGCGAGCTCGTGATAGAACTCGGCTCAGCGGCCGCGTGGTGAACGAAGGTACGGCGGTTGAATATGTCGTTGATGGAGGCGAGCGTTGGCAAAGCGACTGACTCGGGAGGATCGGCTCGAACGCCTCGTGAGAAAAACCTGTCAACGCGTCGAGGCCGTACCGCCCACGACGCGGTTACTGAGGCACATGCCGAAGAGCTAACTTCGTGTGCTTGTTCGTGAAGCGGGGTACGCACGAACGTCAACAAACTTTCTTGAGAAGTTGAGCGAACGACTTCGAGAGGAGGGTGTTGACTTCAGCCCCGAACTGCTAGACCCGGCTAACACACCCGAAACGCTCATCCATTTCTTTGACGCTAAGCGTTCGATCAAGGGTTTGCAGCCCACCCGGCAGCTGTTCAAGATCGAAAGTCAGCTGTCCAGATTCTTGTGGCTCAACCACAATTTTCTCAATCAAGCGACGAAAAATCTTCGAATCATTGGGCACGAGGAACAGATCGCGCCGGGGTCGAAAATCGACCTGCTGGCTGTCGACACGAAGTCGCGAGAGTTGGTCGGTATCGAGCTGAAAGCGGAAGAGCCCGACCAGGGGATCGTGGCACAAGCCGCGAAGTACATGAGGGCACTGAAAACGCGGGCAGAATCGGAGGGCAGGGCAGCCAGACTGATAATCGTAACCGGGCAACCAGACGAGGAACTCGAGGACGCTGTCCAGATACAAGCCGAGAAGACGGGTGTGAGAACCGATTGGTTCCTGTATCGCGTCCGGTTCGAATTGAATAGGCCATAGCGCGGAGTCCCGCACGATTGCAGGTTTATCAAGTTTCCGTATCAACGCGTCAAGCATGGGTTGCAGAAGTATGAGACACCGCATTCGGCTCTTTCGGGCGGGTGCTGATTCGTATCGGTTCAGGACATGCTTGACCGTTCGTCATCGGGACATGGTTTACGAGCAGCCCGAGCTTGCCACGGTTTCGCGGTGGTCAATTCGGACCTGACTTAGGACATGGTCGGCGACGACGGTGACGAATAGGCTATCGCACGTCCGCGAAGTGGGAGCCACCGTGGCCACCCGTGCTCTCCTTGGTGGACTTGCACCTGCAGCTATCCTCTCGCAAGAGGCAGCGGACGTTCTTTTTGTTTGAGTTCCTTAGTAGCTCCTCGCCGATGCGCTCCTGATGGCGCCACCGCCTCCTAAGGTGAAGCTGTGACAGAAATGGCCCCGGGAATCTACGAGGTGCTCCTCACCGAGGCGCTGCGCACACAACTCGTTCCGCTCGAAAACTCAGCTCGCAATACGCGCCCACTACGTAAAGCCGAAGCGGCGGACCGGATCGCCCTGCATCTGAGTCGGCAGATCGAGCAATCCCTGGCCGCGGTCAGTGACGACAGCCGTGTGGAGGTCGGCATCGAAGTCGCGAGGGCCCTCATCGCACGGCTCGCCGAGACCATCACCGTCGACACAGCGGAGACGCCCATCGACCCGGGTGAAGTCCTGCACGCGATCCTCGAGCGGCGACCGGATGGAACGGCGCGACCCATCGCGGAACCGCTGATCCCACTGCTGGACACCACGCTGCTGACCAATGCCCCCGGTGAGCCGGGACTGCTGAATCAGCTTGATGCGGAGATCGACTCCGCTGACGCGATCGACGTGGTTATGGCCTTTATCCGCCGCAGCGGCATCAACCCGCTCCTTGGGTCACTGCGCCGGCACTGTGAGCGCGGTAGACCGTTTCGCGTCCTCACCACGACCTATACCGGCTCCACCGAACGCGCTGCCCTCGACCAACTCGTCGGCCTCGGCGCCGACGTTCAAATCTCCTACGACCTCAGCACCACTCGGTTGCACGCCAAGTCCTGGATTTTTCATCGCCGATCCGGTTTCTCCACGGCCTACGTCGGCTCATCGAACCTGACCCACTCCGCCCAGGTGACCGGCCTGGAATGGAACGTTCGTGCCTCGTCGGCCCGTAACCCTGACATCCTCTCCAAGTTTGAGGCAGTATTCGAAAGTTACTGGCAGAGCGTTGACTTCGTCCCCTACGATCCAACCCAGTTCGACGAAGCGCTGAAGCGCGCCGGGCGCACCGATACCGGCCCCACCGTCATCCTCAGCCCCATCGAGCTGCGTCCCGAACCATTCCAGGAACGCCTCCTCGAGCAGATCGAACTTTCACGCGAGCGCGGCCACCACCGCAACTTGCTCGTCGCGGCCACGGGCACCGGCAAGACCGTCATGGCCGCCGTTGACTATGCGCGGTTACGGGAAAGGCTGCCACGCGCACGCCTGTTGTTCGTCGCCCATCGGAACGAAATCCTCGATCAGAGCCTAGCCACGTTCCGTTATGCGCTGCGCGACGCCTCATTCGGCGAGAAGTGGATTGGCGGATCGCGCCCCCAACTTTTCGACCATGTCTTTGCCTCGGTGCAGAGCCTCAACGCTGCCGACCTCAAGGACCTGGCACCCGATCATTTCGACGTGGTAATCGTCGACGAGTTCCATCACGCGGCAGCGCCCTCGTACCGCAAACTCCTCGACCACCTCGAGCCCGTCGAGCTGCTCGGTCTTACCGCCACGCCCGAACGCAGCGACGACCTTTCGATCCTGCACTGGTTCGACGACCGCATTGCCGCAGAGCTGCGATTGTGGGATGCGATTGACCAGCAGCGCCTTTCGCCGTTCATGTACTTCGGCATCCACGACGGCCTGGACCTCACCGAGATTCCGTGGCGTCGCGGTCAAGGCTATGACCTCGACGCCCTGAGCAGTCTCTACACCAGCACCGACGCCTGGGCCCGCACCGTCCTCCAGGAGGTGGTCCGCCTCGCCGACGATCACAACGCCATGCGTGCTTTGGGTTTCTGCGTCAGCATCGACCACGCGAAATTCATGGCCAAGCACTTCAACAAGGCAGGGGTGCCCGCCATAGCGGTATGGGGTGATAGTCCGACGACAGAGCGCAAGGCGGCGCTGCAAAGCCTTGCCGCCGGCGATGTTCGCGTCGTCTTTTCGGTGGACCTCTTCAACGAAGGCGTCGATGTTCCCGCCGTGGACACCGTGCTCATGATGCGACCCACCGAGAGCCCCACGCTGTTTCTGCAGCAGCTCGGGCGCGGGTTGCGGCGTTCGACGGGCAAGGCCTTCTGCACGGTCTTGGACTTCGTCGGCACCCATCGCCGCGAGTTCCGCTTCGACCGGCGCTACCGCGCACTGCTCGGGGGCACCCGTCGCGACATCGAACGCGCAGTCCAGCAAGGATTCCCCTTCCTGCCGGCAGGGTGCTACATGCAGCTTGACGCCAAGGCCTCCGAGATCGTGCTCCGCAGTCTGAGGGAAGCGATTCCGACGCGATGGCCCGCCCGCGTCGAGGAACTTCGGGTGATTCACGCAGAGTATCCCGACGTCACCCTCTCGACGTATCTCGTCGAATCCGGCCTCGACCTGCCCGATGTCTATGACGGTTCGCGCGGATGGTCGGACTTGTGTGAGGCGGCCGGTGTACCGACGGAACGGGCGGGGGAGCATGAGAAGCCGCTGCGCAAGGCGCTCGGCCGGCTCCTGCATATCGACGACGACGAACGGATCGCTACCTACCGGGCACTCCTCGAATCGCCCACTCCGGTCGATGTTTCCGGACTCCCAGAGCGCCAACGGCGCCTGATCCGGATGCTCGTTGCAAGTCTGGGTGACCAGGTTCTGACGAGGGAGATGTCGCTACAGGACGCGGTCAACCTTCTTTGGGCCCATCCGCAGGTACGTGTTGAGCTATCCCAACTGCTGCGGGAACTCGATAATCGGATCGACCATCTGCACGGTGCACTCGATAATCACCCCGAGGTGCCGCTGCAGGTGCATGCCCGCTACTCCCGGCTCGAGATCCTGGCGGCCTTCGGTATCGGTGATGGCGCCAAGGTCGCTCCCTGGCAGACCGGCGTGTACGAGGCCAGAGACTCCATCGCTGAACTGTTGGCCTTCACCCTCGACAAGAGCAGCGGCGCGTTTTCGCCGACGACCCGCTACCGCGATTACGCCATCAGCCCCACGTTGATCCATTGGGAAAGCCAGTCGATCACGCGCGCCGACAGCGACACCGGTCTGCGCTACCGACAGCACGAACGCGACGGCCGGTCGATCATGCTGTTCTGCCGACTACGCGCCGATGACCGCGCCTTCTGGTTCCTCGGACCCGCCACCTACCGCGGCCACGTCGGCGAGAAACCCATGGCCATCACCTGGGAGCTGGATACGCCGCTCTCGGGTGATCTGTACCAGTCATTTGCCGCCGCAGTGGCGTAGGAGTCCCCGCTCGCTGTCTGGGATGGTAGTTCCGCTGTCCACGATCCCGCGCAGGCGTCGTTGCTCGAACTCGTTGGCTGCCAGCCGACTGCGTGCGTTGCTGCTCGAGGCGCTACGTCGCAAAGCCCTCGGGTTTCAGGAACCCCACCAACTAGCCCGCAATCCGCCCAAACACTCAGCCGAGAGAACTATTGGATGCCTACCTCGATCATCTTCTCAATTTCATCAAGCGATTTCGACATCACATGACTAAAAATCGTCGCATGCGGCTCCGAGAGACGAGCCCTGCCAGCCTCTGACTGTAGTTCGAATAGCCACTCGTTTTCGGTGGGCACGACCACATCGTCTGCACTGCGGCCCAACTTATACATCTCAGGACCAAATACGCTGGCGCCGAGTACATCACGCATGGTGGACCCCCACCGCCAAATCAGAAATTTTTTGGCGAGGTCGAATGTGGAGAGTTTCGCGGTGTCCTCATATCTCTGACCCCGGTCGTTCACGACGTCGATGGTCCACCAGTCGCCGTCATTTCTGAGATAAAAGGATTGGTCCTCCGAGGTGAATCCGATTGCGCTGCCGTCTTCGGTTGGGGAAACCGAGATGTTCGCCAGTCCGATTCTGCGCGACCATTTAGTCCAGTCATTTGATAGGCGTGAGAAATCTGCCACCCTATCCACCTATCTTCTTCTGGCGCGCCACGTGCCAGCGGGTCCCCTTAGCTTCGTCGACAAGTGCCCGCGAGTCTCCGACCCAGAAGCAATTGTCGCCGTTGTGCTCATTTCCACGCCGACGTCTATACCCGAGCACCTGGTGGAGCCAACCGCGCCAATGCCTCGCGGAAGACCCGATTCGGCCGAGCGCATGGAAGTACCCCCATGACCGCGCCCAGTGCTTCGTCCGCGCTTACTCCCCGTAGGCGCGCCCCGTACAACGCTGCGACCGATGGTGTCCGGCTTTGAGCCTCGACACAGTGCAGCAGCACCGTCTTCCCCTCGGAGCGGAAGCGCTCGACCGCCCGCACTGACTCAACCAACACGTAGTCGAGATGCGGGTTCGCATCAACGCCGTCGCGATCGATCAACCGAACCTCGGCGTGCGGGATCTCGTGGGGCACGACGTCGTCGCCCACGCGGCACAGCGAAACGACCGCGTCGACATCGTCGGGAAGTGCGCGCAGCGCACCGATCCCGCCCAGGAGCACCCCGTCGTCGTAGGGATGTCGGACGAGCGCATCGGTGCGGTAGCCGTGGTAGCTGGGGTCGAAGCGATCCGGCACACCCGCACGAGGAGTCGCGCCGGCCAGTTTCACCAATCCGCGTCCACTGATCCCGGGCCAGCCATGCAACATCGTGCGCCACTCCAGCGGAACCGCTGACGCACCATACGCCGCGCCGAGCAGACCGCCCGCAATCGCGGCGACGGTGTCAGTGTCGAAGCCGGCCCGCACCGCGGCATCCAGCGCCAGGCGCAGGTGGTCGGCGCGGAACACGCCGGCTGTGGGATCGTCGTCCGGGATAGGTGTGGTCGCGATCGCTGACCAGGCCGCCTGCAGAGCCGCCACCACCCAACCGTTCTTCGGGAAGTCTGCCGGCCGCGAACGCTCGGCCACGTCGATCCGCTCGGACCACAACACACGCCGCTCAGAATCCAGATTGCGGAACCCGACCCGAACGTCGAGCTCACCGGTCAGAACTGCATGACGAATCGCGCTGCACCACAACACGCATGCGTCGCCGGCATCCGGATCGAAGTGCGTCAACTGGCTGATGGACCGCGCGGCCTCCGCCATGGCGTCCTCGTCGTCGAGGTAGGCCAACGCAACGGGGGCGGTGCGCATCAACGACCCATTCCCCGCGGTGCGGCCGGACTGCTTGTGCAAGTCTTTCGACGCTGTTCGCGCGCGCCGCGCGGTAATTGTCCCACCGATCGCCGCAGCCCGAAGTACCGACCGCGTCTGAATACCGATGTCCTTGGTGTCGTGCGACCACTCCAACCAGCGTTCGACGATCGCGTCCTGCGCGGCTTCGTCTCGCAGATCGGCCCCCGTCGCTGCCACCTCCGCGATGGCGATCGCCATCGCGGTGTCATCGGTCCACTCACCGGGCTCCCACACCCCGCCACCGACCATCGCCACCTCGAGCTCCGGCGCGCGCGGCGGCTGGAACTCGTAGGGCGCCCCGAGCGCGTCCCCCGCTGCCGTCGCCAGCAGCACCCCTTCGATCCGATCTTCTTGTGCCGTCATCCCGCCTCCTCCCGAACAACAATAAGAGCAGAAATGCGCTAAATGTGTCAAGGTAGGCTGCTGGCACCATGGACGAGGCAGGATACCGGGACAGCAGGGGGCGGTCGCTCGGCGACTATCCGCGGCCGTCGGTCGCGGTGGACACCGCCGTGTTCACCCTCGACGAGGACGACGGACTCCTCGTCCTGCAGGTCCGCCGCGCGGCGGGTAGGGGATGGGCACTTCCCGGCACGTTCCTGCACGAGGGCGAGACTCTGGCCGACGCGGTCGACCGGTCGCTGCGCGTGAAAGCCAATGTCGGCGGCCTACATCCGCGGCAGCTCCACGTCTTCGATGACCCCACCCGTGACGACCGCGGCTGGGTCTTGTCGGTCGCCCATCTCGACGTCGTCCGCCCTGACCGACTGCAGTCCCGCTTCCCGGAGGTTACGCGTCTGGTACCGGTGCACTCGCCGGGCCGGCTCATCTACGACCACGCCGACATCATCGCCCGGGCCCTCGACCACCTCCGCGCCCAGTACGCCGACAAACCCGACCCGTACGGCCTTCTCGGCGACCACTTCACGATCCGCGAACTGCGCTACGCGCACGAACAAGTCGCCGGGCATCCTCTGCAACGGGACTGGTTCCGCCGCATCATGGAACCCCAGCTCGTCGCGACCGGCACCCTCGCCAGCAAGGGACGCGGGCGACCCGCCGAGGTGTTTCGGCGACCGGCCTGACCGGTCACTGACGACCGATCAGACGAGCGAACGCATCTAAGGACGCGTCTCGTCCCGGCGGGTGCACCTCCTGCCACACACGTAACGGAACATCCGCCAGCGGGTCGAAACTCGCAGCCAGTCTGCGATATTCGAGCTGCGGCCATTCGCGGAGATGCTCATCGCCGCGTGCGAACTCCTTGAGTCGATCGAGTTGCTGCGCCTGGACGTCCGGGCTGGCGTTCAGCCGGACGCTCACGCCGTTCATGATGCTGTGGCGGCCCAGCTTGAACGGCGCGAACCCCCATCTCCTGGCGGCCGCGGTGTGGACCGCCCGGCAGTCCTCGCAGGCGAGCCAGGACCACCGGGACGGTCCGCCCGCCGTCGCTCGGAAGCAGATGATGCACAGGTCGTGGTCGCGGGACACATCGGCCCACTCCCGATCCCACCTCACCGGGAAGTCCTCGCAGCCGCATGACTGCCACAGCATCGGGGTCACTGAGGTCGCCCGGCGCACCGGGCCACGGATCCCGCCGCACGGGATGTGCACCGACAGCTCGGTGATGCGTTGACGAAGTGCAGCATCCGTTGCGCTGTATGGGGTCTCGATCATTGTTCGCCGTTCTGGCGACACCACCCTCGGGTGTCCACCGCTTGCACGCCGATGCGTGCCCGCTCTTCTCCTGGGGCACCGTGCGGTGGTCGCGCGGTTGCCGGGACGGCGGGCCAGGTACCCGAACAGCCGTCCGCTCGTGAGCTGCTGCCAGCATAACCCGACGCGGCGACATGTCGGTGGGCGTTGCTATCTTGAAGATGTCTCCCGCGCGACGGGAATCACCCTCTTCGACTTCCGGCGGACGCCCCGCCGACCCAAAGCTTCGACGCGCCCAAAGGCGACAGAAAGGGGGACCCCATGTCCGCATATCTCGAGACTGCCGGCTACGACGTCATCGGTGACGTCCACGGCTGCGGTACCGAACTCATCGCCCTGCTCGATGCGCTCGGCTACACGCCGACCGGGCCCGGCGGTGCCTACCGGCACGCAACGCGCTCAGCGATCTTCGTCGGTGACCTGATCGACCGGGGGCCGCAGCAGCTGCAGGTGCTGCAGACGGTCAAGGCGATGGTCGACAGCGGTAGTGCGCGAATGGTGTTGGGGAACCACGAGTTCAACGCCATGGCGTACGCCGTCGAGTGGCCGGACAAGCCGGGGAAGTTCCTGCGACCGCATGATGACCCGACCGACGAGCGGGCCGCGAAGAACGAGAAGCAGCACGCAGCCTTCCTCGAGCAACTGACCGACGAGCAGCGCGCCTACTATCTGGCCTGGTTCATGACCCAGCCGTTGTGGCTCGACCTGGGGGACATCCGCGTCGTGCACGCCTGCTGGCACGAGGAGTCCATCACGCTGCTGCAACGCGAGCTCGGCGGTGACCGGATCGTCTCCACCGAGCATCTGGTGCGCGCCTCAACTCCCGACGACCCCGTCTACGTCGCAATCGAGACGCTGCTGAAGGGGCCGGAGATCAGCCTCGTCGACCACGGCCAGGATCCCTATCACGACAAGGACGGCCACCCTCGCGGCGCGGCGCGGGTGCGCTGGTGGAACGCCGAGGCCGCCACTCTGCGCGACCTGGCCGAGATGGGCGGCAAGTTCACCACCGCGGACGGCAACGCCTACCCACCGCTGCCTGAGACCGAGGTGTCCGGGACGCACCGTTCGCACGT
Source organism: Mycobacterium sp. pV006 (assembly GCF_041287115.1). Taxonomy (NCBI): domain Bacteria; kingdom Bacillati; phylum Actinomycetota; class Actinomycetes; order Mycobacteriales; family Mycobacteriaceae; genus Mycobacterium; species Mycobacterium sp. pV006. Next base: position 26,088 of record NZ_JBGGKT010000004.1, read on the forward strand.
GTACGTCGATACCGTCCCGGTGTTCTACGGCCACTACTGGCGCTCCGGTGAACCGAAGTATCTGCACGACTGGACCGACTACACCGCCTGCGTCGACTTCAGCGCGGTGAAGGGTGGCGCCTTGACTGCCTACCGCTGGTCGGGGGAGAAGCAGATCGATCCGGAGAACTACGTCAGCGCAGTCCGGCGTAGCCGCCCGAATTGGTGAAGAGTGGTCCCCGATTCCGACCATAAACTGGGTCGGTGAGTGCGCTCGACGGTTTCCTGGCGGCGTGGTCCGCGGCACGCGACGCTTTCGGGTCTGGCGACCCCGAATCTGGACAGCAGTTCGAACGGAGCAGCACGCAGCTGCGGGAGGTGCAGGTCGCGGTACTGGCGGCCCGCGCCGGCGATCAGTGGTCGGGGCCCGCCGCAGCGGCGTATGACCAGTCAAGCGATAGACACGCTCGCGCGATTGGTCGCTTCGCCGAACTCGACCGGCAAGTGGGCGCGTGTGTTACCCATGCAGCGCAATTGGTCGCGGAAGGGCGCCGCGCGCTCGACAACATCAAGTGGTGGACGCTGGCGGCCGCGGAGGCTGTGCCGACGGGACCCAGTCGGGAGCGGATGCTGGTGGCGATTGCCAGGACCGGCGTGGAATCGGTCAACGAGACCGTCGAGGAGTTCCGGACCCGGTTCGAGTTTGTCGGCGCCAGGGTGCGCGCACTCAGCGCTGAGTACGCCCACCTCGAGGAGGACGCGACGTGGCACCACATCCAAGCTGTCGACTTCGTGCAGTCGCCTCCCGGGACAACCGAGGACTTCGCTGATCGCCGAGCTAACGAAGCCGCCGCATTCCGGGAAGTCTTTGGCCGGGAACCGTCGTCGACCATCGACTGGCAGACAGCAGCCGTGCTCGATCCGCACAGTTATGACCCGGAGACCGATGATGTCGCAGCTGAGATTCGTGTGGTTCGAATCGAACCGGTGCCCGGTCAGGGGCTGGTCCGTGCGGGGCAATGGATAGAGCAGCGCGACGTGATCAGCGGCCCATGGAAGCGAGATTTCGGCAATGGACGCGTGTCCGACCGTCATTTCAATCCGGCTGACACCAAGGTGACCACCTACATCGATTACGAGAACGGTCTAGTGGTGATGCGACAGAATCCGTCTGTCGAACTCACTGCTGACGGTGGGCCGGGGCAGGTCAAAGTGAGTGTCCCCGATGCCGTGGTGCAGCAGAACGACGACGGCGCCGTCCGCATCCAGTACGAGGCAGCCAATCCGTTCGCTCCGGGTATCGCGAAAGACCCGCCCTGGCCGCTGGAGAACAACCCGTGGACTGTCAACGGTGACCTCGTCTTCACCCCGACCGATGACGGGGTCCGCGTGGACGGGACGCGCACCAACTATCCCTCCCTGGAGGTGTACCAGGACTTCGCCGACGGCTCCTCACGTACCGCCCTTATCGACCCCGCCGTCGCGGGGAACTCGACGGGACCTATGGTCAACCTTCCGCAGCACCACGACGTCGGTGTCGGAGGTGATGCGTTCGCTCCCTTTGATACTGGGAGATGGAACCCGGAGTACGACGTACGAACTCCGCTGCCGTGGACGGCCTTCGGTCCCACGACGAGTCCACCGAGTGTCCCGCCGACACCGCTCCCTTCGGGCGTCACGTACATTTGAAAGTCAGACATCATGACAATCATCGAGCGGCTGTGCGGCTTGGACTCTCGCGCCTGGTCCACCGCGACCTGGCTGGCACCCTTGATCACGCAACTGATCCTGGCGTTCGTCATCGTCATTGCCTGGTTGCTTGGCAGGTGGTTCCCTGGCACAGGTGCGGTGCCTCTGCTGCTCGTCGGCCTCGCCGCCACCTTCTCCGTCTGCGCCATTACCGCCTTCATCCTCGCTCAATCAGCGACGGCCCGCACGCAGGGAGCAGCGGTGAGCATCGTTGGGGCATTCGCGATTGTTGTGGTCGGTGTTGCCGTCTACGCAGTTTGGGTCCTGCGATGAATAACCCTGCGGCACCGACGCTCAAGCCCAGATACGGCGCCGTCACGTTCCTGGCCGCGCTCATCAACATCCTTGTCGTCGAGTTCGCCGTCTGGCTGACTCTGCCGTGGTTTCTGCTGACGATCTATGTCCTGCCACTGCTCGTGATCGATCTCGCCATAGCCGCCCTATTGAATTCGCGACCTGGCGCACCGGGACAAATCGGACGCGGCATGCTGATCGGCCTGATCGCCGCCCCGTTGACTCTTGTGGTGTTCGTTCCCGGCCTGTGGCTCGCGCAGGCCTTCGGTCTCATTTGATGGCAGCGTGTACTCAGCCAAAGCCCAAGTCGCTCAGCGTACTTCTGGTGCGTTGTGCGCATTCAAGTAGCCGCTCGTCGTCGATATCTTCGGGGTCGGTCCGAAGGCTCGGGTCAGCGACATACGCATCAGCATCCTCGAACAACTCCTGCAGGATGGGATACACGGGTTCGCCGAGTATTCGTCGTTCGGCCTTGAAGGCCTTGAGATAGCGCTCAGCGAAAGTCTCAGCGGATATCGCTTGCCCGATGAAGCGGTCGATCAAGTCGAGGTACACCGCGATGTCGGGTAGACGTTGATCTTCGGATCCAATCGGAGTGCTTCCCTGTCGATTCTCGTTGGACCGCAGTCACTTCTCGCCCTCATGCGGCACCACATCCACCCCGTCGCGTCGCGGCCATCTGGTTGGCGGATCGTCACTGACCCACGCGAATTCCAGGCCGGAGATTCGACCTTCGGTGACCCAGAGGAGGACTTCGCCCCGGTAGTCGGCACCAACCGATACAAAGGCGCGCGCGGGAAACGGGCCGTCGGGGAGAGTTGCAGCAGGGGTGCCGTGTGAGCGCTTCACGTCGAGAACCCAAGGCGTCGACGAAGAGACGAGCGCACCGTCGATATCTTCGAGTAGCGCATGTCCGTCGGGAACGTTGGACGCACCGACGATCATTCGCACCAGGTCAGCCTCGTCTGCGCGTATCAGTCGCCACTGCCGGGACGTCACCGTCCACCCTCCAGTTCAACGTACGGCGTCGACCCGTGGATGCGGACACGACCCCAATCACCCTCCACAACAATCGAATCGCCGGCGAAGTTCAGCACATCGATATTGCCGAGATCCTTGTCGCCTGCGGCGTCGCTGAGATGGTTCTCGGTTCTGTCGATCCATTCGACCCGATCGACGTCCGGAAAGACCAGACGAGCACCCGCATAGCAGTACTGCTCGCCCAGCCGTGGCGCCCGGTACGCCGGACTCTCAGGTGTCAGAACTGCGTCGAGAGAGAAGACAACCCGCCCGGGAGCCTCGGAGATCTCGAGAACATAGCTGTCTTCGAGGTAGACGCCGGCGAGACCGGGGAACTTCGCGTAGTCGATCATTACCTGGAACCTGCGCTCCAGATCGCCAATTCGCCTCCCGGCGTGCACACCACGAGCGCTCCATCCGGGCCCGACACGTTCCACGCCTCGTACGCCTCGTCGGGCGGCATCTCAATCCGCGTGCCGTCACGAAACCGAACGAGCAGCGATCCCGTACTGGCCACGGAGGCCTCGTCGATGGTCAACCCTGCCAGTCGCCGCAGCGGCAGGAAGGACTGCTCGGGATCTTCATCAGGTGACAATGTCGTAGTCCGGTCATGGCTGCTGAAGGTGAACGGTGACTCGATCAGGAGGACGTAGCCGTCCGACAGCTTGAACCTCACCGTGTACTCGACGAGCACCGACTCCACCTGCCGGCCGTTGATTCCCAGCTCCGTCACGGCCATTCGGCAACCTTGACCGCGTTCAGATGCGCGGGAAGCGCGCTCACCGTCTGGCCGCCCTCGGTGGGCTCCCAGTCATCATCCATGTTGGTGGCCAATTCGTCGCCGAGCGCATTGACGAGTTCGTCCGCGTCCGACCGCGACACCGTGCCCCCATGCCGTAGGTGCTCGTATAGACGAGGATTGCGCCGCGACAGTATGTCGAGGAGGAGGGGTAACTGGCTGTCGCCGAGAAACCCGAAGTTCGGATCCACGCGTTCCCCCTCTCCTCGGCGCCCCCAAGGGTGTCCTGGCCGCAGTAGGCCGAGCATATTTGTGGATCGGGCACCCGAGTGTCAGTAATCTGCCGTTGTTCATGGAGGCTGTGCTCTGAGCCACCAGTGTTGATGACCGGGCGCGGTCCCAGGGGTCACGAGCCGCTCCGCTAATTAGACGGCCGGCCAGACACTCGACTGAAATGCTACGGTGGGCGTATTCACGGTGGACTGGCAAACCGTGACGCGCGACACTGCCGACCAATCGATACGCTGGATCGCGGCGTGTTTGCTGACGCGCGAGAAAATTCTGGGCAATGAGCCCGTGATGTGCGAGGAACGAAGTCAATGCCGGTCGAAAGCCGCACCCCCGGGATGCCGGGCGGCAGGGCCCAACCGCGAGCCATCCCCGGAGCGCCACCCGCAAGACCTTCGCGTCGCGTAGGCCTATGGGTCCTCCTCGCGGCCCCGCTCGCACTTCTGGCGATCTACCTCGGTGATCTGATCCTCAGCTCGGACAGGGTGCCGCGAGGCGTCACGGCTGCCGGCGTCCCGATCGGCGGACTGACCCTGACCGATGCCGAGGCCCGGCTGCGCGCCGAGATCACCCCGCGCGCAACTCGGCCGATCCCCGTCGCCGCCGGACCCGAACGCAGGGAGATCGACCCGACGGCGGCGGGGCTCGCCGTCGACTGGCCTGCCACGGTGGCGCAGGCCGGCGCCCAGCCGCTGAACCCGGTCACCCGCATCGCGTCGCTGTTCACCGCCCGCGAGATCGGCGTGGTCTCCACCGCCGACGACGACGCCCTCACCGCAGCCCTCGAACAACTCGACGCAGCCGTCGCCCAGGAGCCCGTCGAGGGCGCCGTCCGCTTCGAGGGTGCCGAACCCGTCGCTGTCGATCCGGAGAACGGCCGCCGACTCGACGTCGACGCGTCCGCCAATCTGGTCAAACGCAACTGGGCCGACGGCGCGGTCATCGACCTTCCAGTCATCGAACTCCAGCCCAGCACAACCGCTTCCGACGTCCAGGCAGCCATCGACGACATCGCCGCACCGGCGGTCTCCGCGCCATTGGTGATCACCGGTGACGACACTGCGCGCGCCCGCATCGACGAGGACATCATCGCCGCCGCACTGAGTTTCGATGTCGAAGACGGCGACCTGGTGGCGAGCGTCGACGAGAACGTCATCGCCGAGGCGGCCCGGCCCCAGCTCGCCGAATCCGAGACGCCCCGCCGCGATGCGACCATCGACTTCGCGGCGTCCCCGCCTGCCAAGGTGCCGTCGCAGGACGGTCGCCGCATCGACTACGACGAAACCCTGACCGACCTGCTCGACGTACTCACGAGCTCTGACCGCGAGATCTCGGCGATCTACGTCGACGATCCGGCGACGTTCACCACCGCAGACATCGATGCGCTGGGTCCGGTCGAAGTGATTGGTGAATTCCAGACGTCCGGCTTCTCCAGTGACTCCGGCCGGAACATTCGGCGTGCCGCCCAGGCGATCGACGGCATCGTGGTGGCACCCGGCGAGGTTTTCAGCCTCAACGGCGCCACCAACCCGCGCAACGCCGCCAACGGCTATGTCGAAGCGGGCATCATTCTCAACGGCCGCCCCGACAGCGGGGTGGGCGGCGGCGTCTCCCAGGTGGCCACGACGTTGTTCAACGCCGCCTATTTCGCCGGTGTGGAGCTCGTCGAGCACCAGGAGCACAGCTACTACATCAGCCGATACCCGGCGGGCCGCGAGGCCACCGTGTTCGGCGACCAGATCGACGTCAAGTTCCGCAACGACGGCCCGACACCGGTGCAGGTCCAGACGACCTGGACGTCATCGACGATCTCCGTGCGGTTGGTCGGGATCAAGCGTTACGAGGTGACGTCGGCCCAGAGCCCGCGCTCGAAACCGACCAGCCCACGCACCATCACCATCCCCGCCGGGGAGTCATGCAGTGCCAGCGGTGGCGCACCGGGATTCACCATCACCGACACCCGCACCCTGCGCGACATCACCACCGGGGAGACGCGCACCGAGTCGCACACCGTGCGCTACGACCCGATTCCGAAAGTGGTGTGCGGCGGCTGACGCGCATCTGAAATGTCCCCGCTCGCGAGTAGCGTCCGCGCTATGACCCACGGGCGACAACGACGTAAGGCCAAGCAGGCGCGGCGAAACCAACGGCGAGCAAGGAAGCGCAGCGCCGGTGCCGGCGCCGTCGAACCGGTAGCTGAGGATGTGCAGAACCTCCTGGACCCTTGGAGCCTTCTGATGTTCGTCAGCGCGCAAGTCGAAGCCGTGAAGGATGATCCGCTGGCGAAATACCGTTCACACCAGCACGATCCGATGGATCTCGATTACTTCCTCGACAGATTCGTCGATGACCCCTCCCCGGGAGGGGCTGCGATAGTCGCCCTGTTCGGCGAACTGTTGGAGGGCGACTTGCAGCTGCGTTATCGCGACGCGCTCACCGCATACAACGGACCGCTGCCGCGGTGGATCGCCGCGTTACCCGACGTCGAGGTGTATCGAGCTGTACGCATTCCGCATGTACTCGGGGACTCCGATCAACTCCTGATCGGCGTCCGGTCGCACGACGGGCACGAGGCGACGTGTGCCGTGCTGATCGACCACCTCGACGACTCCGAGATCACTGATGGTGCAGTCTTTGTCGGTTCACTCGACGAGGCCGTGGACACCCTGTCCGGTCCCGATGTCACTGTCGTCGAGATGAGTCTCGCGGAGACGCGCGCGTGGGTGGAACCCAGGTTGCGGCAGAATTTCATCATTCGGGATACCGCGTCGTGGCCAGGTTGTCGGCCGCTGATGCAGTGGCTGATTCGTCGGCTGCCCAGCGGCGGTGACAGCTCTGCGCCCGCCGCCTGGGGTGACGAGAGGACCGAAGAGCTGCTCGAAGAGTTCTTCGCGACCAAGGCCGGCGCAGCCTTCGGTGATCGCGACCACCGCTGCCTACTGCGGGAACTCATGGAATCGGGAACCGGAGATCCCACGCGGTGGAGTGCGGCGCGCGTTGAACGGATCCTCGACTCACGGCTGGAGGAGGGCGACTACCCGCTGATAGTCCTTCTCAATGTGCCCGACCTGTTACGGGCATTCATCTCGTTCGCCCACGCGCGGAGCGGCATCCGCGAGGAATTGACCGCACAGACACTGAGCGCGCTCGACTGGCGAGACGGCCTTGGTAAATTCGCCTGACTGGTGCCGGTTCTTCACATGGTTCTCTGTTCGTCTTCAACCGCGCAGCGCCGCACGCGCCAGCGCGGCTGCGACCGGGCTGACCACGTCGCGTCGGCGCCACGTGACCGGCTGGTCGGTGACATTGACCAGAATGGTGAACAGCGGGAGGTGACGCAGTTCTGCTGCGGCGACGGACCGGCCATCCGGATGGCGCCAGCCGAGTTCGTACAGCAGTCCCGTCACCTTGTCCCACGGTAGGTTCGCGTTCGGGTTCGCCGCTGCGTAAGCCAGCGTCAGCAGGATCGCCTGCACGTTGAAGTCGTCACCGGACTGGGGAACGAGCCGACTGGCCAGGTGCCGCCACAGCACAGTGATGTCGCGCCGGGCGGCCTGACCGGCTTTGGTGAGCAGCAGGGTGCCCTTGGACTTGCGGAGGAGCCCGAGGCTCTGCAGCTGCTGGCGGAACTCCAGAAGCGGCAGGCTGCTTGCCTCCCGGTTGTTCTTGCCATAGCTGAGCCAATCACGCATCGTGGGGACGACTTTGGCTGCCTCCTCCACATCGGCGGGCTTGAGGTAGCCGGCCGACGTCAGCGCGATGCCACCGTCGGCTGCCCGGTCGAGATACCACTGGAACGCGCGCAGATTGGACGCCATGGTTGCGGTATCCGGCGGTTCAGATTCCGAGGCGAGTGACAGCGCCGTCTGGGACAGCTCGTCGCCGAGCGGACTGTAGGTGAGCCGATACACCAGGTCGATCAGACGGGCATCGATACCTGCTTCCCACAGAACGAAGTACGGGCCGCGCAGCGCGGTGTTGATCCGTTCGAGTTCGAACAATGCAGGGTTCGGCAGGACCTCGGCGAGGCTCTCCGCGTCGACCCGGTGGCCGCAGTCTTCCGGGGGCGCGGCGCGTTCTCCGTCGACGACGACCGCAGATCGGCCACCGCCGTCGGCCGGCAGCACCTCCTCCAGGCGCAGCGTCAGCTTCCAGTTGTCGCCGTAGTCGTAGACGTAATGCAGGACGTCCCCCGGCTCGGTCAGGGTTTCGTCCAGCCGCGTCACTTCGGCGGCCACACCTTCTTCCTCTTCGAGGTCGAAAGAGCATAGAAACGACTGACTCCCGGCATCAAAAGGGCTGCCGCCCAACGAGAAACAGTGCAGATGCGAGTCGGTCCAGTCGAACGCGGCCTGCAATGCCTGATGAACGACGTCGAGCGTCAGATCAGAACGTAGATCGATCAGCCGCCAGATCGCGGGTTGCGCATCATCGAGGTCGACCCGAATGCGATACACCACGGGCTCGGTGCGTTGCGGGTGGCGGAGGTCGGGGCGCGGTTCCAAGTCGGTCACCAGCCGCAGGTGTCCCCGAGTCTTCACACGTGCCCCCCGCTCGTCATTTCGGTCGAGGTTTCATCGTTACCAGGTGGGGCACCGCTTGGCCAGCGGTCCCGCTTACGCCGTTCGTGCCTGTTCAAATTCCCGCGAGAACGTCCGCGCCAGGTCCTCTGCCCGATGGTGGTACTCGGCGCCAGTGAGGCCGCTGTCGCCCACCGCATAGCGCGACGCGAGGCGGGCCAGCGCATCGGCGCCCTCATTCAACGGCTCACCGCGATGACCCTTGACCCAGACGGCTTTGATGCGATCCCGTTCTTCGTGGATCATCCGTTGTGCACGAACGAGTCCCGGAGTCTTACCGCTCTCGCGGTAGACCGCGTAGCCGTCGGGCAGCACGTCCTCACCGGCCATCCAGCGCTGCACCATCGCCACCGCGAGCCGGCTGTCGCTGAGCACCGTGATGTCGCGGCCCCGCAGCTTCTGCACCGCCATCCCGATCGCGCGCAGCTCGGCGACCAGCACAACCTGCGGGCCGATCAGCTTCGTCGAATGCCGAAAGCCCTGCAGCCCATACTCACCGGTCGATGCCAGCCATCCGTAGCCGGTGATCTTGCCGCGCACCGAGCCGTCCGTGGCCACCCACACCGGGCCCGTCGGCGCCGGCGTCGCCTCCCGCAGACCCGCGAACGCCTGACGCACCAGCTGCTCATCGGACAATCTCGGCCGCTCGATCCACACACCCGGCATGAGCAGGGCAACCTCGTCACGCAGCGCCCACAGCATGCTGCGCGGCGGCATCTTCACCAGGAACCGGATCCGCTCCACGTCGGCCTCGTCGCGGATACGACGAATGACATCGAGGGCCGCGGTGTCGGCGCAATCGGCCTCCACTGATCCCGTCCAGCGGTTCTGGTCGGATTGCGCCGAATACCGGAACAGCGATCCGCGCTGGGCCAGCGCGATCGCGATCGACAGCATCGGACGCGGCCGCGCCGGAACAATATCGACGGGCCGCTTCACGGCCGCGGGCTTCGGTGCCATTCCGTCTCCTCCCCAGGTGGATAGCGATGACGGCACTGTATGGCGAGGGTCTGACATCTCCGGCTGCGCGCGAGGCGTCCCGGCAGCGAATACCGCACCAAACCCACCTTTACCTCCCAAAACCCTTCCGTGAGCGGATAATCGACCGGTACGCGAGAGGGGGTGCCGTCCGGATGGCCGAGCAGATCTCGATCGTCGTCGCCGAGGATTGCCTGCTGGTGCGCGACAGCGTTGCTCGCGCACTGTCGACCGCGCCGGACACCACCGTCGTCGGGGTCGCCGAGGACTACGACTCCGCCGCTGAGCTCGTCGCCGCCCACCGGCCGACCATGCTGGTCACCGATGTGCGGATGCCCCCGACGTCCACCGACGAGGGCATCCGGCTGGCCAACTGGCTGCGCACCGCGCACCCGGAGGTGGGCGTGATCGTGCTCTCGCAGTACGTTGACCAGTCCTACGCTTCGGCGTTGCTGGAGGGCGGATCGGCCGGCCGCGGATACTTGCTCAAGGAACGGGTCGCGCACTTCGACGAGCTCGGCGACGCCGTCCGCCAGGTCGCCGCGGGCGGCACCGTGCTCGATCCGCTCGTCGTCGAGGCCCTGCTGGCCCAGCCTCGGCAAGCCGCGGCGCTGAGCCGCCTGACACCCCGCGAACGCGAGGTACTCAGCGAGCTGGCCACCGGCTTCAGCAACCGCACCGTCGCCCAGCGCCTGGTGCTGACGCAGCGCGCGGTGGAGAAGCACATCAACTCGATCTTCGCCAAGCTCGACCTCACCGTCGACGACTCCGTAGACCGGCGGGTCAAAGCCGTGCTGATGTTCCTCGACGGCGGCGGGCCCTCGTGACCGCAAACAGTGGTGTGTACACCCTCGTGCGCCCACCCCGAACCGACCACGCTGTGACGGTGGCGAGCAAGCAGGTCCGGGTATGGGTCGTCGACGACCAGGCCAGCTTCCGGATGGCCAGCGCCGCGACCCTGGACGCCACCGCCGGATTCGTCCTCGCCGGGCAGAGCGCCAGCGGAGAAGCCGCACTGCACAGTCTCGACCAGGCCGACGTCGACCTCGTCCTCATGGACATCCACATGCCCGGCATCGGCGGCATCGAAGCCGCACGCCGCATCCACGCCCGCCACCCGCACCTCGTCATCGTGCTGATGTCCACCTACGACGCCGACGAACTGCCCGGCGACGCCACCGCCTGTGGTGCCGCCACCTACATCCACAAGCAACGCCTGTGCCCGGAAGTGCTGAGCCGCATATGGGCAGTGGCAAGCTGAAACTGCTGGCCCCACCCGGATCCGTCCCCGACTGGCGGATCCCGAAAGTTCTTCTCACATCGGCCTTCCGCTCGTCGGCGTGGTTCGGCCACAACCTGATCCACCGCTTCCGCTCCGAACGCTTCGAGGTCTTCCTCTCCGGACACTTCGGTCTGTGGCTCGCTGCCGGCATCGTGTTGCCGCTCTGGGAGTACCTCTTCGTCTTCCGGTCACCCTGGATGCTCGGTTTCGTCGCGGTCGCCGGCGTGCAATGCGTCGTCCTGGCCATCGCGCTGAACCTGGCCCGTCACAACATGTTCGAACAGTCGGTCACGCTCGTGTGCATCGGCAACTGGGTCGCGGTGCTCGGCGTCACCTTCGTGTCCCCACCGCTGCTTCCGGTGATGGCCTTGCTGGCGCTGGTGCCCGTCGTGTTCGCTGAGCCCTACATCAGCCTGCGGCGCGGCCTGATCTTCACCGTGGTCACCGCCGTCTGCGTGCTTGCCGCAGCGGCCATCGCAGAATTCACCCCGTTCACCGCCCACGTCGAACAGGCACCGCCGTGGATGGCGACCGCTTTCGTCCTGATCGCGTTACCGCTCAACGCGCTGCACCTGATGGTCATCGTGTGGAACAACGCCGCAGCGCTGCGTATCTCCGAAGCCCAACTCGCCGACCACGCCGCCGAACTCGCCGCCTCCCGCACCCGCCTGATCACCGCCGCCGACGAAGAACGGCGACGGCTCGAACGCGACCTGCACGACGGCGCCCAACAACACCTCGTCGCGCTGTCGGTGCTGATCGGCCTGGCCCGCAACACCGACGGCGACAAACGCGCCGAACTCCTCGCCGAGGCCTCGACACTGGTCGACAGCGCCATCACCGAAATCCGCAACCTCGCCCACGGCATCTACCCGCCACTGCTGGTCAGCGGAGGCCTGGCCCAGGCACTCCCCGCGCTGGCTGCCCGCTCGGTAGTGCCGGTGCACCTCGACCTGGACGCTGTCGGCCGCTTCCCGCCGACAACCGAAGCGGCGCTGTATTACTGCTGCAGCGAAGCCCTCCAGAACGCGACCAAACACGGCGGTCCCGACACCACCGTGCACATCATCGCGCGCCTCGACAGCGGCACGCTGACTCTCACGATCGCCGACACCGGCCGCGGCTTCCGGCCGGGAACGGTCGGCGCCGGGCTGACCAACATGACCGACCGTCTGTCGGCGGTCGGCGGGCATCTCGTCGTCGACAGCGCACCGGGACGGGGCACCCGCGTCACCGCCACCGTTCCGACCTGACACTGCAGTGGTGCGTACACCACCGCACATCGGGTGGCCCACACGGTCGCCGCCGAACATCCTCTGCGACACGATGAATGCCATGTCCGCCACCGCTACCTCCGCCCACGTCCCCACCGGGACGGTGACCCTGCTTCTGGCCGACATCGAAGGCTCCACCCGGCTCTGGGACACCCAACCAGACGCCATCGCGCTCGCGCTGACCGATCTGGACCGCGTGGTGGCCGAACTCGTCGACCGCCACCATGGGCTCTGCCCCGTCCAGCAGGGCGAGGGCGACAGCTTCGTCGTCGCGTTCACCCGCGTCGCCGACGCCGTGGCCTGCGCCCTGGATCTGCAGCGAATCAACCTGTGGCCCATCCGGTTACGTATCGGCATTCACTCCGGTGATGCCTGTCTGCGGGACCCGGACAACTATGTGGGCCCGCTGATCAACCGCACCGCGCGGGTGCGCGACCTCGGCCACGGCGGGCAGACCCTGCTGTCCTCGGCGACCGCGCTGCTCGTCGCCGACGCGCTACCCCCGCAGAGCTGGCTGCAAGACGCCGGCACCTACCGTCTTCGCGGACTGGCCCGGCCCGAACACGTCGCTCAGCTGTGCCATCCGGACCTGATCAACGAGTTCCCGCCCCTGCGCGCCCAACCCGAGAGCCGGTTCCACCAGCGACCCGCCTACCGCACCGAGTTCATCGGGCGCGCCGAAGAACTCGACCACCTGAGCCGGCTGCTCGATCACCGCCGCGTGATCACCCTGTGCGGACCGGGCGGCGCCGGCAAGACCCGACTGGCCGTGGCCACCGCTGACCGCGTCCACTCCCGGTTCGACGACGGTGCCCGGTTCCTGGATCTGGCCCCGCTGACCGACCCGGCGCAGCTACCGGATGCGGTCGCGCTGTCCCAGCAGTTGAGCGACCGCCGCGCACTGCTGGTCGTCGACAACTGCGAACACCTGCTCGACGCTGCCGCCCACCTGATCGACGCGGTGCTCGCCGCCTGCCCGAACGTCACCGTGCTGGCCACCAGCCGCGAACCGCTCGCGGTCGCCGGCGAGCAGATCTACCGCGTGCCGCCGTTGTCACCGCACGACGCGAGCGCCCTGTTCGCCGAATGTGCCGCGCGCGCGAACGCAACCTTCACCGCGCAGGACGGCGCGGCGGTGAACGAGATCTGCCGACGGCTCGACGGTCTGCCGCTGGCCATCGAGATCACCGCCGCGCGCACGCAGACCCAGTCACTGGCCGACATCCGCGACAGCCTGCACGCGCGTCTGCACCTGCCCAACCCGGGGCGACGGACGGTCGCGCCACGGCACCGGACCCTGCGGGCCTGCATGGACTGGTCCTATCTGCTGCTCGACGACACGGAGAAAGCTCTGCTAGCCAGACTGGCCAGACTGGCCCGACACGCCGAATTCGATCTCGGAGCTTCGGCGACCGACGACGATGTTGCCGCGCTGGTCGACAAATCTCTGGTGATCTGCGAGCACCGAAGCGGCCGGCCGCGGTACCGGCTCAGCGAAACCGTGCGCCAATACGCGTTGGAGAGCGCGGGGGTGTGAGAACGCGCCGACGGGCGCGTGCCGATTGCCGGGCGAGCGCGACGCACTGCAGCGACGTGCGCGGGGAGGTCGTGTTCGCCCGGCCGGTTCAGAGCCCATTTCACCGCTGCACGCAGCGGAAACGGGTGCGTTCGGCCTCGGCGGAGCGGCCTTGCGATGCCCCCTGCGGACAGGGCCCTGTGGAACTCGCAGTTTCTGCCATGTGTTCGCCGGAGCCACCCGTATCGCTACCCCGTGAAGCGATTTTTGCCGCCCAGGACGAGTTATGTTTGCCTCCATACGCTGCGGGTGTAGAAGTCGGGACCCGCCCCAAGTGCTTACTCCACAAACAAAGGTGTTCTCGATATGCCGGTTTAGCTGGGGGATCTGCGCACAACGGTGCGGCCGTACCGAAATTCAGGGAATCCCGATGTCGGCTATTTGTCGCGCTTATCATTTTTTGCCATGCCGTCCGATCTGGTGCTCGCGCACCGAATCGCCGACCAGCCGGAGTTCCCCGTGGACCTGGCTCGCACCCTGCTGGGTGTATTACGGCAGCGCCTGGGGCTGGAGACCGCGTGGCTGTCGTCGTTCCGCGACGGCATGCAGATCATCGAGGTCCTCGACGGCGACGGCGAGGCCTTCGGCCTCGCCTCCGGCCAACGTTCCCAGCTCTCGGAGTCCTACTGCGTGCGGGTGATCGACGGCCGACTGCCGGCCGTCATCCCCAATATCTCGGCCAACCAGATCGCCACCGCGCTGCCGATCACCGAGGAGTCGGGCATCGGCGCCTACGTCGGCGTCCCGGTCCGGGGCCGGAACGGCGCGATGTTCGGCATGGTTTGCGTGGTCAGCCAGGACCCGAAGCCGAACATGAACGACGACGACCTGCGCATCGTCGAACAGGTCGCCGACCTGATCGGCACGCTGATCGACTCCCCGCTCTCCGGCACCGACCCGACTCTGGCCCAACGCAAGGCGATTCGGCGCGTCGTCGCCGAACGCAACTTCGAGGTGGTCTTCCAAGGAATCCACGAGGTCGCCACCGGCAAGGTGGTCGGCGTCGAGGCGCTGTCGCGGTTCCCGTGTGAGCCGTTCCGCCCCGACGCGTTCTTCGAACAGGCCGCGCTGCTCGGACTGGACATCGAACTGGAAACCGCGATCGTGCGGCGGGTGCTGTCGCTGATCCCGTTCCTGCCCGAGGACGTCTTCGTCACGATGAACATCTCCCCGGCCGCGGCGCTGGAGGTGCCGTGGGAGGAGATGTTCGCCGACATCGACCCGTCGCGCATCGTGCTGGAGATCACCGAGCACGACGCCGTTCCCGACTACGCCGCGCTCGACGAGGTGCTCGAGCCCTGCCGGACCCGGGGCATGCGGCTGGCCATCGACGACGTCGGCGCCGGTTTCGCCTCGTTCTCCCACGTCCTGGAACTGGGTCCGGACTTCGTCAAGATCGACCAGTCCATCACCCGGCACATCGACGCCGACGACGCCCGCCGCCGCCTCGCGCAGGCCATCGCGGAATTCGCCGGCCAGATCGGCGCCACCGTGATCGCCGAAGGCATCGAGAGTCAGGGCGAACTCGACACCGTCGCCGCCGTCGGGATCGCCATCGCACAGGGCTACCACCTGGGCCGCCCGCGGCCCTACGGCCACGGCTTCCCGGTCGCACCGGTCGCCCGGTCGACCGAGGAAGCGCCGCCGGCCGTCGACCTGCTCGGCGAACGCCCCTTCGAGCTGGCGCTGGCGCACTCGCCCATCGGCATGGCCGTGGTCGGGCTGGACGGCCGGTTCCTGCGCACCAACCGCGCCCTGCGCGCGATGCTCGGCTACAACCAGCGCGTGCTGTCGGGCATGACGTTCCAGGAGATCACCCACCCCGACGACCTCGACGCCGACCTGAACCTGGTCGCCGAATGCCTGGAGGGGCGGCGTCGCTCGTACCGGATGGACAAGCGCTACGTCGCCTCCGACGGGCGCGTGGTCTGGTGCGCCCTGACCGTGGTCCTCGTCCACGCCCCGCGGGAGCGGCCGCTGTGCTTCGTCGCGCAGATCGTCGACGTCACCACCGAACGGATCCGGGAAGCCGAACTGGCCCGCCAGGCCGCCACCGATCCGCTCACCGGGCTGGCCAACCGATCGGCCGGCTGGAGCCGTCTCGAACAACTCGACGCCGACAACGCCGGCTACGGCGTGTTGTTCTGCGACATCGAACGATTCAAGTCGATCAACGACCGGTCCGGACACCACGCCGGTGACCAACTTCTCGTCGAGGTCGCCTCCCGGTTGCGCTCCGCGGTCGACGACGATGACCTCGTCGTGCGGTGGGGAGGCGACGAATTCCTGGTGATCACCGACACCGTCGACGACGACGACCTGGCGCAGCTGGCCGAGCGGATCGTCGGCCGGTTCGACCACTCGCCGGTGACGCTGCCGGACGAGACGACGATCTCCGTCACACTGACCATCGGATGTGGCGCCCATCGACCCGGCGACGGACGCGGCATCGACGCCGTCCTCGACCACGCTGACCAGTCGATGTACGAGCAACGACGCAAACACGGCAGCGCCGCCTGGGATTCCGACCCCGAGACCGACGTGCCCACGACCCGGCAGTAGACGTTCCGCGCCGATTGCCCCTCAGCGAAGTGGGTACATAAACGGGCGATCATGGATGTTTACAACTTGGCTTTCGAATGGACAGCGACAAACCGCCACTGGCTGATCGAAGTTCCCATCCGGATCGTTGCGTACATCCTCGTCGTGCTCCTGGCGCGGTATGTGCTGCACCGGATGATCGACCGGGCCGCCACCGGCAGGACCCGTAAACGTCGCAAGGACGGCGATCAGCCCGCGAAACGACCGCCGCTCCTGCGGCACCTGCGCGACCGCACCCCGTCGGGTGCCGGCGGCGTCAAGACCGCCGAACGGCGCCAGCAGCGCGCACAGACCATCGCCTCGGTGCTCAAATCCACGGTGTCGATCGTGCTGCTGGTCTGGGTGGTGCTGGCCATCCTCAACGTGCTCGGCGTGAACATCGCCCCGTTCATCGCGTCCGCGGGTGTGGTCGGCCTGGCCATCGGCTTCGGCGCGCAGAACCTGGTGCGCGACTTCGTCACCGGAGTGTTCATGTTGCTCGAAGACCAGTACGGCGTCGGCGACATCGTCGACCTCGGCGAAGCGATCGGCGAGGTTGAAACCGTCGGGCTGCGCGTCACCACCGTGCGCGACATCGACGGCACCCTCTGGTATGTCCGCAACGGCGAGATCGCCCGCGTCGGCAACATGAGCCAGGACTACGCCGTCGCCCGCATCGAGGTGCCCGTCGCCTTGAGCGCCGACGTCGCCCAGGCCGAGGAAGTCGCCGTCGAAGCCGCCGAACAGGCCATCGCCGCCGACGCCACCCTGGCCGCGAAGGTCATCGGCGAACCCGAAATGCTGGGCGTGCAGGAACTCCTGGCTGATCAGGTCACGCTGCGCATGCTGGTCAAGACCAAGCCCAGCGCGCAATGGTCGGTGCAGCGCCGACTGCGCCGCGAGATCCTCAAGGCCTACGACCAGAACGGCATCGAGCTGCCCTACCCGCCCAACCGGATTCCGACGCTCGTCGGCGGAATCGACGTGTAGCGAGGTCCCGCGCCGCGTCGGTGCCCCTGGTTACCATCCCCCTGACAGAGGGGGAGAACAGCAGTGACCATCACCGTCGCCGAGACACCACGGCTGGCCAACGGCGCCGAACGCCGGGTGTGGCAGGCCTTGATCGACCAACTCGAACCGGGAGACCTGGTGATCCCCGGCAAGCGGGTCACCGATCACCTCAAAGACCACGAGATCGACTTCTTCGTGGCCATCGAGGGCGCGGGCATCGTCTGCGTCGAGGTCAAGGGTGGTGAGGTCTGGCACGACGGCGACTCCTGGTGGCAACGCGGGCGCGGGACCGAACGCCGGATCGAACCGGTCCGGCAGGCCCGCGAAGCCTGCTACGCGATCCGCAACTTCATCGAGACCGACCCGGCCTGGACCCAGGGCCGGCTGCGCTGGGACCACGTGGTGGTGCTGCCCAACACCGACCTGCCTGAGGGCTTCGCCCTGCCCGACTGTCCGCGCTGGAAGGTCATCGACCGCACCGACCTGCCCGACATCGCCGCGAAGTTGCGCCACATCCTGCACAGCCAGGAACTCGAGCGGCCCTTCCTGACCAAAGACGGTCTCGCCGAACTCGGTGAGGCGCTGTCCGGTCGCGGCCTGCCGCAACGCAGCGTCGTCGCCCGCGCCCTGGAGAACGAGGACGCCGCCGACATCCTTACCGAACACCAGTCGGTGATCCTCGACGCGATCCGGCTGCTGCACCGCGTGGAGGTGCGCGGCGGGGCCGGCAGCGGCAAGACCTTCCTCGCCATGGAGCAGGCCCGCCGCCTGGCCCGCGATGGGAAACGCGTTGCGCTGGTGTGCTACTCGCACGGCCTGGCGTCCTACCTGGAACGGATCACCGAGGCGTGGAACCGGCGTCAACGTCCGGCCTACGTCGGCGAATTTCACGACCTCGGCAAGAAGTGGGGCGCCCCCGAGGGCCCCGACGAGGCGCTTCGCACCGAGCAGACCGTGCAGTTCTGGGAACACGACCTACCCGCCCAGATGACCGACCTGGCAGCACAACTGGACCCCGGGCAGCGGTTCGACGCGATCGTCGTCGACGAGGCACAGGACTTCGCCGACGCGTGGTGGGACCCGCTGCTGGCCGCCCTCAAAGACGAGGAGACCGGCGGGCTCTACGTGTTCACCGACGAAGGCCAGCGGGTGTTCAACCGATTCGGCTCCCCGCCGGTGCCGCTGGTCCCGCTGGTACTCGACCACAACCTGCGCAACACCCGCCAGATCGCCAACGCGTTCCAGCCGCTGGTCGACCATCCGATGCGGTTCCTCGGCGGCGAGGGTCCGGCCGTGAAGTACGTGGCCTGCTCGGCCGCCGAGGCGATGGAAGCCGGCGACGACGAAGTCGAGGCGCTGCTGGAACAGGGCTGGCGCCCCGAAGACGTCGCCCTGTTGACCACCGGCACCCGCCACCCCGAGCAACGTGAACGCCAGGAGGCCGGCAACGCGGCCTACTGGGACAGCTTTTGGGACGCCGAGCAGGTGTTCTACGGCCACGTCCTGGGTTTCAAAGGCCTCGAACGGCGCGCGGTGGTGCTCGTCGTCAACGAGGCCTCGGCGTTCGAGCGCTCCCGTGAACGCCTCTACGTCGGGCTGTCCCGGGCGCGCGACCAACTCGTCGTGTGCGGGGACCCGGACTTCATCCGCGCGGTCGGCGGCCCGGATCTGGCGCGTCGTCTCAACATCGACAGCAACAGCTCGTAAGCAGGAATTGTCATACCCTGCTGGGACAATGGACCCATGCAGCAACCTGTTCAGCACCGTCTCCACATCGTCGAAGCACCTGACTGGAAAGACGCGATCATCACGCTGCTCGAACCGGAGTCGCCGTACCAGCCGTGGCGCTACGGCTTCGGCGAAGCCCACGAGCGTGACCGGGTGCTGCTGGTGCTCGGCACCGACCCGGTGTCGGTGGTGACGCGGTTGGCCGACATCGGTGACGACGTCCGGCCGCACGGCGCGAAGTTCAGCATGGGCTGGCGCGGCGCCGACGTCGTGGACCTCGCGACGCTGGCCGGGCTGCTCGACCTCGGCGACGACGTGTTCACCGATTGGCGCATCGACGGGGAGGACGCCGAGTCGATCGTGTTGCGGCTGACCGATTGTCGGCTACCCGGTGAACCGTTCGGCCGGTTCGGCCACTCGACGATGGTGGCCGCCCGGAACCTGCTGCGGTTCTCCGGTCGGTGTGACGGCTGTGACGACCTCATCGATCTTCGGGGCAGCGATGCCCGCGACAACATCTTCGTCCACACCGTCGACCCGCTCCCGCGGCCGGCGCCGCCGTCGCCGGTCACCACCCGCGAGGCCGCTGTGTCACGGGGGTGGGCGGCGGTGCGCTCCACGACGGGTGACTGGCCCGCCGTGGTCTGTCGGGACTGTCGGGACCGGATCCGGCTCGGAGAGTTCGCCTCGTTCATGGACTTTCGCTTCCGCGAACACCCCGTGTGTCCGCGGTGTGGCAGTCGGCGCAGTCATCGCATCATGTACGGCATGCCGAACGATCCCGAATCGATTCCGCCTTTCGTGTATGCGGCGGGGTGCTGTGTGCGTGAACAGCAATGGCACTGCGGGGTGTGCGACCACGAATGGGTCTGAGTCACCCCGCTTGCGAATAGTCTCCGCTCAGTTGCGACAGCAGCGCGACGAACTCGGCGTCGACGAAGTGCGTGTTCGGCAGCAGCGTCAGTCGTCGCAGCAGTTTGTCCGGAAGGGCCGGGTTCGGTTCGCGCGCAACCGCTCTGAGCGCGACGACCATCGCGTCGCCGTAGTCTCCGATACCGAGCAGGATGAACACCCTGTTCCGCTCGGCTTCGGGGAGCGCATCGCGGCAGTGTTCGACCAACTCCCACGCCACATCGCCCAACTCGGTACGGTCCATGTCCCCATTCTCGATCACTTGGTGCGACTGCGCTCGCCTACGTCGCAGTGAGTGGGAGCTGCATAAGGTTTACCGCACCGCCAGATAGTGATGCGATTCGGGTTCCCCGTCGACGTATCGACGGACCGCCTGCTCGGTCAGTAGATCTTGTCCGGTCAACCGCGTGTAGTGCTGATGCATGTGCTCACCCCACGACCGCACCACGAACGTCTCGACGAACATGCCGTCGCGCTCAACGTCGCGGTAGAGCTGCCACTGGGACGCCCCCGTCCGCTGCCGGGAGCGGCCCTGGACCTGCATCGCGGCCAGGAAACCCGGCTCGTTGTCGGGCGACACCCGGTAGGAGATCAGCACCATCACCGGCCCGTCGAGCGGCTCGGGTTCGAACACCAGCGTCGGCTCGGGCCAATGCGCCGACGGTGTCAGGTCCAGGTTGCCGGTCTTGGCGTGCAGCGGCCACCACAGCGCCGACAACGCACACGCCAGCAGCAGCGCCACACTCGTCAGCAGGCTCACCACAGCGCTGGTGGCGCCCGCGAGTAGACCCCACGCCAGAGATCCGAGCGCCTGGCCGCCCATGAAGATCAGCATGTACATCGACAACCCGCGCGCTCGCACCCAGGCGGGCCGGCTCAGCTGCATCGATGCGTTGAGCGTCGAGAGCGACAACAGCCAGGACGCGCCGCCCAGCACCAGACCCGCGATCACCGCCCCGACCACGGGCACCAGCGCCAGTACCGCGGTGGCGGCCGCGAACCCCGCCGCCCCGACGAGCAGCAGGGTGTTCTGGTCGAACCACATTCTCAGCCGCCCCAACAGGAAGGCTCCGGTGACGGCGCCGGCGCCGAGTGAGCCGAGCAGCACCCCGTATCCCGCCGACGACAGACCGAGCTGGTTGGCCGCGATCACCGGCAGCAACCCCCACAGCGCGCTCGCGGGCGCGATGAACAACGCGGTGCGCAGCAGGATGCGCCGCACCACCGGCGAACTGCGGATGTAGCGGCCACCCGCGGTCAGCGCCGCCAGCGCGCGCTCGGGCGGGGCGTTGTTCTCCACCACCGGGCGGCGCCACCAGATCAGCACGAACACGATGCCGATGAAGGAGATCGCATTCAGCCCGAACACCAGGGTCGGGCCGGCCAGCGCGACCAGCACCCCGGCGATCGCGGGACCGATCGCCCGCGCGCCGTTCATACTCATGCTGCCCAGCGCGGCGGCGGCCGGAATCTGATGTGCCGGAACCAGTTCGGGTTGAATCGCCTGCCACGCCGGTGCGGTGAGGGCCTGGCCGCAACCGATCAGGAACAACAACATCAGCAACAGCGCCGGGGTGGTCAACCCGAATCCGGTCAGCGTCGCCAGCAACCCGACGCCGGCGGCCATCGCGCCCTGGGTGGCGATCAGCAGCCGGCGCCGGTCGATCAGATCGGCCAGCACGCCCGACGGCAGCGCCAGGAGCATCACCGGCAGCGTGGTCGCCGTCTGCACCAGCGGAACCAGCACCGCGGCGCCGGGGTCCTCGACGAGCATCCACTGCGCGCCGACCGTCTGCATCCAGGTGCCCAGGTTGGACACCAGCTGCGCGATCCACAGCGCCCGGTAGACCGGAGAGCGCAGCGGAGCCCACGTGGATGTCGATTGCGTGATGTCTGTCGCTGTCATCCGCTGCTCCCGGGCTCGGTGCCTGTCGTCACAGTAGGCGTGGGTACCCCGCCTGACGCTTGAAGGTGCAAAGGTTGCCGAACCCGAGCTCCCGGCCGCACACTGCTGCCAGAGTTCCGCCGGGAGGGGAGAGCGCGATGGCGTTGGTCGTGGAACGTCTCGACGACATCGGAGTCATCCGTGTCTCGCGGTGGATCTTCAACTGCTACCTGATCCGCGGCGCCGGCTCCTATGTCGCCGTGGACGCCGGTATGCCCGGCAGCGCCGACGACGTCGCCGGTGTGCTGGCGGTCTTCGGCGGCGCCGTCGACGCGGTGGTCGCGACCCACGGCCACCACGACCATGTCGCCGGCGCGCCCCGCCTGGCCGCCGAGCACCGCGCGCCGTTGCACCTCCCGGAAGTCACGCTGGGCTACCTCGACGGGACGCGCCGGCCCCGCACGCCGGCGCTGAGCAAGGTCGCCCGGATCTGGCCGACGCTGCTCAGCCAGCCGCTCGACCTGACGGGTGTGCGGGGCTTCGGCGACGGCGCCCGCATCGCCGGCTACGGCGGGCGCCGCGGCATGGTCGGCGACAAGCTCGGCACCGCCCGGCCCCTCGCCGACGGCGCGCCGCTGCCCGGCCTGGCCGGCTGGGAGGTGCTGCACGTACCCGGCCACACCGACGACTCGACCGCGTTCTGGCATGCCGGCAGCAAGACCCTGATCTCCGGGGACGCAGTGCTCAGCGCGGGCGGGCAGGCATGGTTCACCCCTGAGACCGTCGATGACGAGGCCGCCGCACGCAGCGAACGGCGTCTGCGCGCCCTGCCGGTCGAGCACCTTCTGCCCGGCCACGGCCTGCCGGTGCATGCTGCTGACGTGTGGGCGGGGACGCGCTGATCGTCACCGCGGCCTGTCGACCGAATACGTGCCGGCGTCATCCAGGATCACGACCAATACGGTCTTCCGGGTGCCGTCGACGTTTGTCTGGCACGTCAGTTCGGTCCCCGGCTGGACGACGGGCGGCTCGTCCCCGTTGCAGACAATGTCTGCCACCTCGTTGACGCCATAGCCATCCACCGGGTCGATCAGTATCCGGGTGACTTCCCGTTCCACGTGGTCGAGATCCAGGACCCGCGTCGGTACCGGTTCGACGTCTGAAATAACCAGCCCGACAGCAACACCCAGCGCAAGAACTATCGGTATCGACAACCCGATCAGGAGCGGTGCCATCCGTCTTCTCGGTGGGCGTGGGCTCGGAGAGGGTGTGCGTTTGGCGGCTGGGGCCGGGGGCTGTGGAATGAGCCGCGTCGGTGGAGGCGGAGGTGGTTGACGTGTGATGCGCGGTAATGGTGCGGGTTGGCGATTGACGTTGCGCCACCATGGTTCTGGCCCGCCTCGTGGCGTCCCCGGAGGAAGCGGAGCGCTTCTGCGGACCGGTTCAGTCGAATCCGGCCGACGAGGCCGACGGTAGGGACGCGGATCCGACGGCCCGTCAGTCATGACGGAAACTTCCGGAAGCAGCTGTCCGGGTCGCCGAGCAGACCTGCACGGAAAGCGGTGATCCGCGTGAACCCCGAGGGGACCACGGACCCGTCGATATCACTGGCGGCAAGCCCACTGGTGAGTAAACCGGAGATGGCTTCATCGAGATCTCCCGCGCCCAAGACCAAACGCCCCGCAGTCCCGTCGGCCAGTGCCATCTCACGCTGCACGGCGCCGGTGAGGCACGCGGTGCGCATGGCCGCTGTGGGTGAGTTCAGCGAGACACCCTTTTCGCGTTGCACTGCAAGAACATAGCGAGAAGTAACCATCGATATCGCGGTGTTGTCGCCCTGCAACAGCACCTGCTGATTCTCATCAGCCGGGGTGCCGATGCGCGCCAAGGTCGCGACATCTACGACCACGGTGTTCGTCTCGGCGCAGTACACGACAGGTTGGGCTTCGGTCGTCTGGCATTCCGCTGCTCGCGTGGAAAACGCCGGGGGATCATCCGGTTCGAGAATCTGTTGCAGTTCGTCGAAGACGGTCCCGAGCGTGGCTTCGGTGACGACCATGTCGCTCTGAGGGCTGGCCGGGTCGAACAGTTCGGCGGGAAGTTCCCCGCGTCGAGACTCGATCTCGCCCATGGTCATCGCCGCGCATGCTTCTGCACCCACATCGAAACCTTGCTGGAACGCGCTGACTCTGTCCAACGCGGTGCCGTGACCATCCTCAGCGTCACTGAACAATGAGAATGTGGAGAGCGGATCACGCATCGCGATCGCGCCGGCGATGACCCGGTCGAGTGCATCAGTGGTGTTGAGGGAAAACCGGGGAGACTGTCCCTCTGCTACCCAGCGCAGGTACACACCGGTCAGGCAATCAGCCTGTTGTTCTTGCACCAGCGTCGGCGTGTCGTCGTCCACCAGCTGCGCCTGCCACTGCACGGCGTGGCCGTACTCGTGGGCCATGATGGCGGTGACTGACATATCACCGAAGTAACCTCGCGCAATCGGCAACAGCCGTACTCGATCCCACGCAATGGTGTCACGCGTTCGGCAGTAGGCGGCGTTCAGTTCGAAGACACTCGGCTCGGCGCCGCAAATGCTCGGGCCTAGGGGATTCGTGGGGTCGATCGACACCAGTCCGGAGACCGGAGAGAAGCGCCCGGACAACGGTCCTCGATGATGCTGCGACCAGTAATCCTCGATGTCCTCGATCGCCAATAGCGCGAGACGATCGATTTCACCTGCGTCACTGCCGTCGACGCGTTGGAGGTCTGTCGGCAGCGCGACCTTGGGGCCGCTCGGAAAGTCCGATGTCGGTAAGCCCGCAACGCGGAAGGGGTCATAGCGCATCGATATTGCGTTGCCGGCAATCGGCAACGGTGCCGACGTCGGCTGCGCGCACGCGGAAACGAACATCAGGACGACGAACGCCACCAGCCCGGTGCATGATGCGAACCGGCGGTGCCTCAAGGGTGCTCCTGGCTCAATTGAGCTTCGTACTGCCACGGACGGGGTGGGTTGTGCTCACCAGCTTGGCGAAACAATGATTACGGTCGAATCCCTCATACGTACACCAGGCCAGCGCACCGTCGGCGGTCGTGAAGGTGACCGGCGCGACGGTGACCCAGAAGTTGGAGGCGTCGAACGTCGACCAGTCACCCGACCACAGCAGCTTGGCGTTGTAACGCTCACGCAACGCCAGGTGCTCTTGAAGGGTCAGCGCGTTGTCCCACTCCACCCCGTCATCTACCACCCCGGGCCGTTTCGAACTCAGCTGCGGCACCCACACGTCGGTGAGCCGGTAAGCGACGAATGCGCGGTCGTCGGCGGCGATGGCCCGCAACCTCTCCAAGCTGACCGCCTCAGGATCGGGGCGCATCTGGGTCGGAGACGGCGACGCGGAGGTTGGGGAAGACGATGGCGCGGGAACGGTCTGGATCACCGTGGGTCCGGAGACGGTGTGGGTCGGTACCGGGGGTGCGGCGGTCGGCGTGGGCTCCGTGGAACGGTCGCTCTGCGAGATCAGTAGCCCGATCACCACTCCGATCGCGCCCAAGAGCAGCGCAATGCCGATGAGCGTGGTCACGATCATCCAATTGCGACCGCGTCCCTCGGTGGAGTCCAGAACCACCGTGGGACCGGTGGTGTGGGCCACGCCCTCATGGGTCACCGACGGAGACCTGACGGGGACGTGGATCGGCGCGGCCTGTGTGCTGGCGGACTGGTCGACGTGCCCGTCGGTGGAGATAGCTCGAACGGCTGCCCGCGCCAGCGCTCCTGCGCTGCCGTATCGGTCATCCGGTTCCTTCGCCATTCCGCGTGCGATCACGGCATCCAGCGCGGCCGGCACCCTCGGATTCTTCGCGGTTGCGCTCGGAGGCGGGGACGAGATGTGCCCGGCGATCTGGCTTTCATAGCTGTTGCCCGGGAACGGGCTACTTCCGGTCAGTGCCTCGTAGAGGACACAGGCCAACGCGTAGGTGTCCGTCGCCGGTGAGCACGGGTCGTCGCTGAAGCGCTCAGGTGCCATATACGCAAACGAACCGATCTGAGTTCCGGCCATCGTCAACCGTGCGTCGCCTTCGGCCTCGGCGATACCGAAGTCGACGAGGTAAGCGAAGTCGGCGTCGGTGACGATGATGTTCTGCGGCTTCACATCGCGGTGGATGAGGCCCTGAGCATGGGCGGCGTCCAGTGCCGCTGCGACCTGCTGGACGATGCCTACCGCGCGGGCAGGTTCCAGTGGCGAGTTCTTCGCGAGGTCATGGAGCGTCTGTCCCTGCACCAGTCGCATGTCGATGTACAGGTTGCCGTCGATCTCGCCCCAGTCGTGGATCGGGATGACGTGAGGCTCCTGCAGCATCGCGGCAGCGTGCGACTCCCGAAGGAAGCGCATCCGAAACCGTTCGTCTTGCGCGAACTCCTCCCGGAGAATCTTCAAGGCGACCATCCGGCCCTTGACGGTGTCGAAGGCGCGGTACACCTCTCCCATCCCGCCGCGACCGAGGAGCTCGCGAAGCTCGTAGTGGCCGAAGCCGGAGCCTGGTTCGGTGGCCGACGCGCTCACCGCAACCACCCCGGTTGAGCCGCAGCGCCAAGTTGCTGCCTGTTGATGTTCGTGCAGTCGCTGCAGCTAGATCGCTTTCTGTGGCGCATGACAGGTCCCCCGGAATTTGCCTGATCGTGTCGAAGATACCCGCTGATTGGGCTGCTGAACCGGGAATCGATGGTTGCTCGTCACCGCGGGCTGATCTCGAGCATTCGGTCGGTCAACCGGGAGAGCAACTGGTAGTCGACATCGAGTTCCAGTGCGATGCCGCCGAGATCGACGTTGCCCGTGGCGTGCTCCAGGATCCGGGGGAACGCCTCGACCAAGGCCACGAACTCGTCGATGAAGGTTTTGAAGCCGTCCAACGGTTGATGCACCAGCCGGGCGCAGTCGCGCACCGCAACGGAGTACGCCGACAGCGTGGACAGGCTGCGGCATTCCTCGGACAGTTCGAGCAGCCGCAGGTGGTAATCCATCAGGCGATTCGCGACGTGCTCGACCGCGTCGGCGTCGGCGTCGGTGGTGGTGTCGCCGAACGCGCCCATGAACTCGGGTGCGGAGAGGAACGCGTCGATCTGGCGCAGCGTCTCGAGCATCCGGTCCACCACGCTGTAGAGCCGATCGACCAGAAGGTCGCCGTTACGCACCCGAATCGCATCCGGCGGAACGTAGCCCAACGCGCTGTCCCGCAACCGCGAGGCTACCGACTGCCTGCGCTGCACCAGGATCGAGGCGAACAACGCCCAATGCCACTCCCGAGGCTTCTCGGTGCGCAGCGCGACGATCTCCTCCGGAGTCCGGGCCAGCGTCGCGATCGGGCGGTCGTCGCCGCCTTCGAGGCGGGAGTCTGCGGCGACCCGACGCATGGGGGCCGCACCGTCGGCGCCATAGACCCCGCGATCGTCCCCGATGAGTTCCCAGCGCAGCTGCCGATCCGCCCGGATCCGCAGATCCTTCTCCCGCTGGCGGGCCAGCTGCTGCGCCTCGTCGCGCTCGCGTTCCAGCCGCTGCAACCATTGGGCGAGCCCATAGAGCGCAGCGGTCACAGCGATGGCGCCCAGGATCCACCAGAAGTACTCGATCACGAAACCGAGCAACAACACCAACCCGAACGCGGCGGCCATGCCACCGCCCGAGCTCGAACGTCCCCCCATGGGCGCACGATAGCCACGGCCACCGACATGTGGTCGCCGGGCGGATCAGCCGGCAGAGAGCTGCTGTGCCACAGCACCGTAGCGCTCGAACCGGTCCGGGTCCGACAACGCGTTGTAGAGCACCAGCCGGGCCGCGGTCTGGCCGTACCGGGCAGACAGCGCGTCGGCCAGCCCGTCCCACGTCGCCTCGGTGACGAACGTCGCGAGATGGTCGTCGCTGATCTGCGCGGCCATGCCGGCGATGTCACCGGCTTTCTGCTTCTCCCGGATGCGTGCGGTGGTGCCCTCGAACCCGGCTTCGTCCCAGATGAACGCGTAGTTCGGGGTGCTGCCGTAGAAACTCAAGCTGGCGCGGACCAGTTCGCGTTCCCGGTGGCGTTCCTCGTCGGAGTCACCGACGACGGTCATCACCGGAACGATGAGTGAGACGTCGTCCATGGAACGTCCCGACTTCTGGACTCCGGCAGCGACATTGGGCAGCACATGACGCGCGATGTAGCCGGGTTCACCGAGCGGATGGACATGGACACCGTCGGCGACCTCACCGGCCATGCGCAGCATCCACGGGTTCACCGCGGCGATGTCGACCTTGGGGTCCGGCGCGTCGATGGGCCCTGCGCTCCACTGCGGCGTGATGAAGTCCAGGCTGTAGAAATCGCCGTGGTGGTCGAGCCTGCCCGAGCGGAACGCCGCGAAACACGCCTTCACCGCCAGCACGTAGTCACGCAACCGCGGGCCCGGGCGCTCGAACTCCACGCCGTAGCGGCGCACCACGTGGGTGCGCACCTGCGTGCCCAGGCCCAACCGGAAATTACCGCCGGTCGCCTCCTGCAGCTCCCACGCCGTGGCAGCGGTGACGAACGGGCTGCGCGGAAACGCGACGGCCACGCCGGTCGAGAGCTGCAGGCCCGGCGCGGCCTGGGCGGCCAGCGCGGCGTTCATGTACGGCGTGCGGCCGGCCTCGGTGAACAACACCCCGTCGAAGCCGGCGTGCTGGGTGCGGCGCGCCAGTTCGCCGATGGTCTGCAGGGGCTGGGGGAGGGTCATCACATCGACGTGCACGAGTCGCACCCTAGCCCCTCGAGTCCTACCGGAATCGCATTCCGGCAGGTCTCTTCTCGCAGTTCCTCTTTGTAGCGGCAGCCTCGGCCGGCCGGAACGTCACAGCCTGTTAATCGCGGTGAAATTGCCCTGCCACACGTGCGTCGTTGACTGGGCGCATCTTCGTCGCCGTCTCAAGGACCGCCCCATGACCATCGACGCCACATCCAAACAGCTGACCATCGTCCGGGGTGCCTGCCCGCACGACTGTCCCGATACCTGCGCCATGCTCTACCACGTCGACGACGGCAAACTCGTTGATGTCAAGGGAGATCCGGACCACCCGATGACGCGCGGGGCGTTGTGCGTGAAGGTCAAGAACTTCCACGAACACCACTACCAGCCCGACCGGCTGCTGTACCCGATGCGCCGGACCGGGGTGAAGGGCAGTGGGGAGTTCGAGCGCATCACCTGGGACGAGGCGCTCGCCGAGATTAAAGCCCGCTGGACGGCGATCATCGACACCTACGGCAGCCAGGCGATCATGCCGCACGCCTACCTCGGCCACCAGGGCGTGCTTAACGGGCTGACCTCCGGCGACGCGTTCTTCAACCGGCTGGGCTCGACGGTGGCCGAGAAGACCTACTGCGAATCGGGGTCCTCAACGGCCTGGCACATGACCGTCGGCGGATCCGGCGGCCTCGACGTCGAATCGATGGCGCACTCGAAATACATCATCGTCTGGGGCATGAACATGACCAGCACGAACCTGCACGGCTGGCCGTTCCTGCTCGAAGCGCGCAAGAACAACGGCGCCAAGATCGTCGTCATCGACCCGGTGCGCAATCGCACCGCGCGACAGGCGGATTGGCACATTCCGATCCGTCCCGGTACCGACGGCGCTCTGGCGATGGGCATGATCCAGCAGATCATCGAACAGGGCCTGGTCGACACCGACTACGTGGGGCGCTACACCGTCGGCTACGACGAACTCGCCGGTCGCGCAGCGGCATACCCACCCGAACGTGTCGAGGAGATCACCGGGATCCCCGCCGAAGACGTGCGCACCCTGGCTTACGAGTACGCCACCAGCCAGCCCGCCGCGATCCGGCAAGGCGTCGCGCTGGAACGCAGCCGCGGCGGCGGCCAGGCCATCCGCGCCATCACCTGCCTGCCGGCACTCGTCGGCGCCTGGCGCCACGTCGGCGGCGGCACCATGGAGATGCCGATCTGGGAGTTCCCCACGAAGTTCGACGCGATCTGCAAACCCGAGTGGATCCCCGAGGGCACCCGCGTGGTCAACGAACTCGACCTCGGGATGGCCTTGACCGGTGAACTCGACCTGGACCCGCCGATCATGTCGCTGTTCGTGTACAACTCCAACCCGGTGTCGCAGGGTCCCGCGCAGCAGAAGACGATGCGGGGTCTGCTGCGCGAGGACCTGTTCACCGTCGTCAGCGAGCACTTCATCACCGACACAGCGAAATTCGCCGATCTGTTGCTGCCCGCGACGATGCAGGCCGAGCAGCTCGACATCATGGTGACCTGGGGGCACCTGTACATCACGCTGAATCAGCCCGCGATCGAGCCGCCCGGTGAGTGTGTCCCCAACGTCGAACTGTTCCGCCGGTTGGCCGCAACCATGGAGTTCGACGATGAGTCGATGGCCTACTGGAACCGTACCGACCGCGAGATGCTCATCGACTTCCACGACTGGGACGCTCCCGCGCTGGCGGGTATCACCTACGAGAAGCTCGAGGAGGTCGGCTGGATGCGGCTGAACGTCGGCACCCCCGACACCCGAGCGCCGCACGCGGAAGGCAACTTCCCGACCCCGTCGGGTAAGTGCGAGTTCAAATCCAGTCTCGCGGAAGGAGGTAACTTCGTCGTCCCTGTCTGGCGCTCGATGTACGAGGCCATGCAGCCCGGCGGACACGTCGACCCGGTACCCGACTACGTCCCGCCGTTCGAATCCCCGCATTCCAATCCGGAACTGGCGCAGCGGTATCCGCTGTCGATCATCTCACCCAAGCCCCACGCGTTCCTCAACAGTCAGTACGGCAACGCCGCGGACAAGCAGAAGGTTCAGGGCGGACAACGGGTGTTCATCCACCCGGTCGACGCCGCCGAACGCGGGATCGCCGAAGGCGATCCGGTTCGGGTGTTCAACGACCGCGGCTCGTTCGAGGGTCCGGCCGCCTACGACGACGGGCTGATGCCCGGGCTGGTGATGGCCAATGTCGGTCACTGGCAAGGAAAGACGTCGGCGACCACCGTCAACGCGATCACCGCCGACCGGCACTGCGGACTCGGCAACGCCGGTGTCTACGGGGACAACCTTGTCGAGGTCGAGAAGATGGCCGACGAGGCGGTGGCGAGCTGACCTACGACAGAAGCTCATCCAGGTACGTCAACGCCACGGTCAGATCATCCTGCGGAAGCGGGTTGTCGTGCGACGTGGCGATCAGGACACCGACGATCGCGCCGGCGATGACCCGCCGCTGGGAGGACTCGTCGGTGTCGTCGGGCAAACGGTGTCGCAGCGCGTCGGTGAGCAGATCGATCAACCGGACGTACTCGGCGTAGATCAACCCGCGCGCCTCGGGCACCTGGTACAGGATCCGCTGTCCGACGATGGCGTTCTCGCGTTCCTCGGGGGAGAGGCTGCCGAACACCGTCTGGACTGCGTGCCGGTAGGCCGCAGCGATCGGCAGGTCGGCGGGAGCGTCGACGAACGCCTCCACGATCGGAGAGCTGTGGTCGTCGGAGATCAGCAGAGCTTCCTTGTTCCCGAAATACCGGTAGAAGGTGCGTGGCGAGACCTGCGCCGCTTCGGCGATCTGCTCGATCGTGGTGGTCGCGTAACCCTGGTCCTCGAACAGGCGGAACGCCTCCCGGCGGATCGCCAAGCGCGTCTGCGCCTTCTTGCGCGCGCGCAGGCCGCCGGGGTGACCCTCGGGCACGATCACATCCTCAGCCTCCCCCGATCCGGTCATGTCGCCAATACGACCTGCCATTACCCTTTCATGACCTTTTCTGCGAAGCCGAGGATCGGCTGGGCCAGCGCGGTGACGGCATCGGGATCGTCGTCGACGAGGGCATTGGTGACCTGGCTGGAAATAGCCGCCACGAGCATCTGGCACGCGAAGCGGTCCTGCGGGGTGTCGACGCCGAGAATCGCGGCGATCCCGTCGACGAAGTCCTGCTGCAACTCCGTCCGCCGCCGCATGGCCTCGGGCCCGGCCGCGTAGACCTCGACAAGGAACAATCGCGCGGTCGACGGGTCCATCGCCATGAAATGCAGGTACCGCTCCAGCATCACGGCGAAGCGCTGCATCGGGGGGCCGGCGACAGGTGCCGTCTGGATGGCGGCGCCGAGATGCTGCTGCATCCGCGCGTACGCGGACATGAAGCAGTCCAGTTTCGACGTGAAGTGCTGGTAGAACGTCGCCCGAGATACCCCGGCAGCCGAGATCAGGTCTTCGACCGTTGTGTTGCTGTAGCCCTTGTCGGGCATCACCGTGGCCAGAGCCTTGTACAACCGCTGCTTCTGGTGGGCGGCGACCTGCTCGCGCGTCAGGCCATGACGGCCCGAGGTGAGCCGATCGGCCATGTGCCCGCCTCCTCGTGTCATCCGGTGCGGCTCGAATGCGACAACGGCTGGTACATCGGGTTGTCGAAAGAAATAGCCACACCGGTAAATAGTTGTCAATTCAAAAACTGCGGCGTTTCTGAGAAACACCGGTGTTTATGTACGATCATCCCGGCTCCGCTCGTTCGGGAAGCCGGGCACGCTCATCGAGGGGTGGAGCGGGCCGATCGGTAGGTCGAGCGGTCGCCGGCGTCGCCACAGCGGGGGAGTGGCGACACCCCGGACGTCGCCGACTTGTCACCGTCCGTTCACGTCGTGCTCCCGGTGAGCTCATATACGCGCGCCAGGCTCCAGCCGTCCCACGAGCACAACTGAAAAGGGTGACTGATGACGGCCACGCCACTGGCCCGCGCGACGGCGGCTGCGACCACCTTTGTCCTCTTGCTGGGAGCGTGCTCGGGCGCGTCCGACGATAAGGCTTCAGCCCCGGAGCTTCCGCGGGCCACATCGGCTGTGGATTTCAACCTTTCCGACGCCGAGCGGTACCACCGCACGGCGACCTATCCGGTGTACCTCAACGCGCCGGCTGACCAACGCGACGCCGAGACCGTCGCCGAGATCTCGACGGTCACCCCGGACGGCAACACCGTCATCTACACCGACGCGGCCGGTAAACGCATCGGTTTCCTCGACATCCGCGATCCCGCCGATCCCGTTGGTATGGGCACCCTTTCGTTGTCGGAGCTGGGTCACGCCGATGACCAGCCCACCTCGGTGGTCGCGGTCGGTGACTTCGTGCTCGTCGTCGTCGACACCACCGGCGGCGACTTCTCCAATCCCTCCGGACGCGTCGACGTCGTCCGCATCGCGGACCGTTCCCGCGTACACAGCATCGACCTCGGCGGTCAACCCGACTCGATCGCGATCGCCGCCGACGGGTCCTTCGCTGCCGTCGCCATGGAGAACCAACGCGACGAGGAGTACACCCCGCCGGGCTTCGCCGAAGGTGACCTGCCCCAACCCCCGACCGGCTTCGTCGCCTTGATCGACCTCGAGGGCACACCGGAAGCGTGGACGACGCGCCGCGTGGACTTCGACGTCGAGGCCGCGCGCGCGGCGGGCCTGGACACGCCCGAGGATCTCGAGCCGGAATACGTCAGCATCAACTCCCGTGGCCAGGTCGCCGTGACACTGCAGGAGAACAACGGCGTCGCGATCATCGACGGCCGCACCGGCGAGGTCCAGAAGCTGTTCAGCGCAGGCACCCAGTCGGTCAGCGGAATCGACACCGCCGACGACGGCAGCGTGGACCAGACCGGCTCCATCAGCGACATCCCCCGCGAACCCGACGCCGTCGGCTGGATCGGAGACGGCCACGTGGCCACCGCCAACGAGGGCGACTGGAAGGGCGGCACCCGCGGCTGGACCATCTTCGACGCCGCCACCGGCGACGTCATCTGGGACGCCGGCAACAGCTTCGAGCAGTTGGCCGTGCGCACCGGGCTGCACATCGAGAGCCGCGCCGACGCCAAGGGGCCCGAACCCGAGGGACTCGCGATCACCGAGATCGACGGCCGCCCGGTTGCGCTCGTCGCGTCCGAGCGCAGCAACTTCGTCGCGGTCTACGACGTCAGCGACGTCACCTCCCCGCAGTTCCGCCAGATCCTGCCCACCACACCGGGACCCGAGGGCATCCTGCCGATCCCCGCGCGGAACCTGCTGGTCGTCTCGTCGGAATCCGACGACGCCGAAGCCCGTGTGCGCGCCTCGGTGAACATCTACGGACACGGTTCTGCCCACACCGGGCCGGCGTTCCCGTCGCTGGTGTCGGGGGACATCGACGGTGCGCCGATCCCGTGGGGCGCGCTCGGAGCGCTGTCTGCCGACCCGGCCGACGAGAACCGGCTCTACACCGCCACCGACATCGCGTACGGGCCGGCGCGCATCCTCGGCATCGACCTGACCCAGACACCGGCCCTGATCGACACCGAACTGCCGATCACCGCCGACGGCGAGCCGGTCACGCTCGACGTCGAAGGCCTCGCGGCCCGGCCCGGCGGTTTTGTCCTGGCCGTCGAAGGCGAGGAAGGACCCGGCAATCAACTGGTGTTCGTCGCCGCCGACGGGACGATCGAGAAGTGGGTGTCGCTGCCTTCTGACGTTGCGGCCGGACTGGGTGGCCAGGGTCTCGAAGGCGTCGCGGTCGACGGCGATGCGGTGTGGGTGGCCCTGCAACGGGAGGTCAAGGGCGATCCTTCAGGTGCGGCCCGGCTGGGCCGATACGCCGACGACACGTGGGAGTGGTTCGGCTACCCGCTCGAATCGACCGACGTCGGCGGCGACTGGATCGGGCTGTCCGAGATCCAGGTGCACGACGGGTCACTGCTGATCCTGGAGCGGGACAAGCTCAACGGGCCCGACGCCCGGGTGAAAGCGATCTATCGCGTGGCGCTACCGGCCGAGCCCGGCACCATGCAGGTGCTGCCGAAGACGTTGGCGCGTGACCTTCTTCCCGATCTGCAGGCCGGGCGCGGGTACACGCAGGAGAAGGTCGAGGGCTTCGCGGTCGCCGGCAACGGCCGGCTCTACGTCGTCACCGACAACGACGGCCTCGACGACGCCAACGGCGAGACGGTGTTCCTCGACCTCGGACCGGCCGGAGAAGCGCTGAGCTAGGTCTCGCCGAGATTGCTTCTGGCGCGGTGTTTTCGGCACTTGACGCGCGTGGAATGCGATTTCGGCGCTAGACGGGAGTTGGCACCTTGGCGTCGGTACGCATCTTTCGGCGCAGGTCGGTGAACTCCGAGATCGTCCGCGTCGCCACCGTGGCCACCGGGCGCGCGTTGCGGCCGGTGGCCTCGGTCTTGGACACCATCACCACGCTGTCGATGTAGGGCTGGATGGTGGTGGCGTTCTGCACTGTCGCCACGATCACCAACTGGAAGCCGAACTTGCGAAACGCCTGCAGCGCCTGCTGCGCGAACTGCGGGTCGGACTTGGAGAACGCCTCGTCGAGCATGAGCTGTGCGAACACCGGGCGGTTATCGCTGTCCCCGGGCGCGGCGAGGTTGAAGCTCAACGCTCCGGCCAGACAGAACGCCATCAGCTTCTCCTGCTCACCGCCGGAGTTGTCGCCGGCATTGCTGTGCGTGCGGATCAGCTCGCCGGTGCTGACGTCCCACTCCGCGCAGTCGAACGTGAACCGGTTGCGCACGTCCAGCGCGTCGCGCGTCCACGCCTTGTCTTCCGGCGCCGTGGACGCCAACCGGTTACGCAGCCGCAGGATGTCGGCGTACTGGTCGAGGATCGCCTGCTTGTCCCCGAGCCCGACCTCGGCGATCCGGCGGCTGATCGCGCGCACGATCTCGGTCAGCTCGGACACCGCGGTCAGCACCCGCGGCGTCGCGCGCAACGTCAATCGGGTGCCGCGGTTGAACTCGACCGCCCCCAGACCGGTGTTGACACGGTCGATCTGCTCGGCGATGCGTCGGGCCTCCTGCTCGGCGACCCGGTGCAGCGTCAAGATCGCATCCGGCGCCTGCTCGGTGACCAGCCGCATCATCCGCTCGTAGGCCTCGGGCAGCTCGCGCTCGTCGATGTGGCGGCACAGCGCGACATAGTCGTGCACACGCTCGTCGAAGTTCTCGGAATCGTTCGGGATCGCGTCGGGGAATGTGGTGTCGAATGTGTTGAGGATGCGCGCCAACTCGTCGTAGGAGCGTCGGCGGCTCTCCCGCAGCTGTTCGCGTTCCTTCTTGATCGCGGTGAACAGCGCGTCGCGGTGCGGTTCGGGCTCGAGCAGCTCGAGTGTCACCGGAACCTGGTTGGCGTAGCGCTGCAGCAACTCCGTCAGCGGGTCGGACACGAATGCCGGCTGCAGACGGTCCTGAAGCTCCAGCAGCCGGGTACGGCGCTCGTCGAGATCGTCACGGCGGGTCTGGATGGCGCCGCGGCGCGTCATGAGTTTCTGGATCTGCGACCAGCATTCGTCAGCGCGGGCGTTGAGCGCTTCGATGTCGGGATTGTCGGCCAACAACAGCTCGTACTGTTCACGGAGGCGGTCGGCGTGCCCGTCGGCGGTCTCGACGTCGATCTGGTTCCACTGGCCGAACTGCTCGCAGATCGCCTTGCACGCCGCGGCGCGGTCGCGCCACTGCTGGCGTTGCGCGGCGATCTCGTCGGCGGTGCGCCGCGCTTTCTGGTAGGCCTCCTCGGCCGCGGCCAGATCGATGGTCAGCGCGTTGATCTTCGCCGACACGTCGCCCTGGTACAGGTATTCGGACTGTTTGAGCGGCCGACGGTCGTCCTTGATGGCGACCCGGTCGGAGTCCTTGTAGAGCCCGGTGTCGGTGACAGCGCGCCGGAACCGCGCGAACACGTCGGGGGTGTCGACGCAGACGTGGTCGCCGGAGGTGGCGACGATGTCGACCGCCTCGGCCGCGCACGGATGTTGGGGATCGACTGGGAACAGCTTGCCGGCCAATGTGTTCGGCTCGGGGTCAACCGGCTCGGTGCCGTAGTTCTTGGTGCGCACATGGTGCAGGGCCAGGCGGCCCCGCATGTTGGTCTCGTTGACGAAGCGCAGCACCTTCGTCCAGTGCTGGTCGGGCACCAACAGCCGCAGACCCGGGCCGCGCAGCACCTTCTCCACCGCCGTGCGCCACCGCGTCTGGTCGGCGCGCAGGTCCATCAGCTCGGCCACATACGGCAGCTCGGAAGTGTCGACATCGACTGCGGCGCAGATCTGTTCGCGCATCATCAGCGCGAACTCCGGCAACGCCGAACCCACGTGCTCGACGCGTTTGAGCTCCTTGGCGGCGTCATCGCGGGCGATGCGGGCGGCCTTCTGCGCATACTCCGCGTCGGTGGAGGCTTCGCGGTTGCGTTCGACCTTGGCGAGGAGTTCGGTGGCTTCGGTGAGCAGTTCCTCGCGCAGGTTCCAGAACTCTTCGGCGGTGTCGGGGATGTCCAGACCCTGGGCGGTGAGCATGTCCTCGTAGGCGGCGCGCCGCCGCGACACCTGCTCGGCCTCGGTCTCCGCGGCGGTGACCTGGGACTGCAGCGGACCGAGGCTGGCACTGTTGCCGCTGATCTGCGCGTTGAGCGAATCCGCTTCGGCCTTGGCAAGATTGAGGCTTCGCGTGATGTCCTCATGCTCGTTGTCGAGCTGGTCGATGGTGGCGTCGAGCTGCGCGATCTGGGTGGGGCACTGCGCCACCCGCACGTGGTCGGTGTACGCGCGCACCATCGGCGCGTCGACCAGGTCGATGATGCCCAGATCCGAGGACTCGGAGGCGTAGCGCTGCTGGATCTTCTCGATGTCGCCGAGGATCTTGCGTTTGCGTTGCGCCACCGCGAGCAGCTCGCGGGCCTCGACCAGTGGGTCGATCTGCTTGAGCGCCTCGGGCAGTCGGGCCAGGCTGTCGGGCTCGTCGAGCATGAACTCGCGCACGAACTGCTCGAGCCCACCGACGCTCTTGAGCGACTTGGCCTTGCCGAGCAGCTGCTGGGCGGCGTCGGAGGCGCGGATGCCGATGGTGGCGTACAGCTGCGCCAGATACTGCGACTCCACCT
This sequence comes from Mycobacterium sp. pV006, assembly GCF_041287115.1. Classification (NCBI taxonomy): domain Bacteria; kingdom Bacillati; phylum Actinomycetota; class Actinomycetes; order Mycobacteriales; family Mycobacteriaceae; genus Mycobacterium; species Mycobacterium sp. pV006. The sequence continues at coordinate 63,865 of NZ_JBGGKT010000004.1, forward strand.
TCGTGGTGAAGCGCCACTGCTCTTTGAACACGCCCGTGTCGAAACGCCCTGCGGCCCAACGGTTACAGACGTCCTCGATGTCGAGGTCGCCGTCGCCGATGACGAAGCGGCTCGAGGAATCGTTGCGCGACTCCCCGGTCAGCCACTTGAGCACCAGGCCCGTCACGGTGCGTCCCGAGTCACCGGCGTAGGTGACCGCGACCGCCGACCAGGCGGTGCCCTCGCCACGCAGATACATCACCCGGCTGGTGCCGCCGTCGCTGCGCTGTCCCCACGCGCCGCGCACGTACTTGTCGACGGTGCGTCGGCCGGCGCTCGATCCGGCGGCGGTGTTGTCGCCCGAGGCGTTGAAGTTACGCCGGTTGAACGGCAGGAAACCCAGCGAGATCGCATCCAGCAGTGACGATTTGCCGCTGCCGGAGGCGCCGGCGATCAGGGCGCCGCCGGGACTGAACGGAATCGAATGGTAGCCGTCGAACACACCCCAGTTGATGACCTGCAGACGCGACAGGTGGAACTGCTCAGTCACCGTCGGCCTCCTCGGTGGGCGCGCCGGCGCCCGTCAACTGCTCGAACTGCTGCTGCAACTCGGAGATGACGCTGGCCGTCATCACCGCGGTGATCACCGGGCTGACGGTGTAGCTGTCCTCGTCGTCGCGGGTCTTGCGCAGGATCTCTAGGCCGGCCAGGCGGGCGATCGCGCCGTCGATGCGCGCGGTGAACGTCACGGCGTCGCGGTCGGTGTCGTTGAGCACCCCGGCGAACAGACCGTGCATCTCTTCGCGGCTGATCAGCACGCTCTGGCCGCCGGAGGCGCGCATCATCTGCGCCAGATGCAGCGCGAGGATCGAGTCATAGGTGCCCAGCGGCTCGCGGCGGAGAAGCTTGACGCCCCTGGCGGATTCGTAGCGCGCCTGCTCGACGAAGGCGACGTCGGTGCCGTCGACCACCCGCAGCAGCAGGTCGAGTTCGGAGAGCCGAACGGCCAGCTGGTCGCGGTACTCGAGCACCCAGGCGTAGAGGTCGCTGTCGGCTTCGGCGCTGATGTAGCGCCGCGTCAGCAGGTGCTGCAGCGCCCAACACGCCCGGTCGGGCAGCTCGGAGACGTCGCCGTCGAAACGGGGGCGGCGCTGGTGCGGGGGACGGGCGTTCTGGTCGACCTGCGGCAGGGCGGAGAACGCGGCGAAGTCGGCCGCCTGGTCGGTGGTCATGCGGTGGCTCCGGCGAGAGTGCTGATCGGTTCGGTGAATTGCAGTGCGGGGACGGCGATTTCGCGGTCCCGACCGTCGAGAGAGCGGAATCGGACGGTGGTCGACTCTGCGGGTTCGGGATTGGGCTGCTTGAGCGCCCAGGACCACAGCACGATGACGTGACCGAGGTAGGCGTTGTCGACCAGCTCGACGGCCTGGGGCAGGGTCACCGGCCCGCGGCTGATCGCGGCGTTGAGCATGTCGGTCATCGCGGGCGCGTCGACCTGGGTGGTCAGCGCGGCGAAGCTGGCCAGGTCCAGTTCGCCCTCGGCGGGCTTGGCGGGTTTCGGGGCGGACAGGTCGCCGATCTTGAAGCTGAGCGCGCCGACGGAGCTGATCGTGTGGCGGGCCAGGGGCAGCTCGATGTCGAGGCGGGAGTCGATGAGGCTGGTCTTGAGCAGGTTGCGGGCCGCGCCGATGGCGTCGTTGAGCTGACGGGCCACGCCGCGGCTCTGCTCGAGGGTGCCGAACGCCGTGAACCGTTTGACGCGCTGCGCACAGCGCTGCTGGATCCGTTCGACCTCGTCGATCTGGTGGCCGACCAGTTCGAAGAAGCCGGCCATCACCTTGCGCAGCGCCGGGTCCAGCGCCGGCAGCCCCTCGGCGACCGCGGCGACGTCAGCCTCGAACTCGGCGCGTTGGTCGGGGTCATTGATCATCCGCAGGAACGCGCGGTGGCTGTCACGGCCCTGAGAATCCCAGGCCGCCTGGTAGTCGGCGTACATCTGACGCTGACGGTCGCGGTAGGCGACATTGCTGTCGATCGGCTCGTCCAGCGCGGCGGTGGCCTGCTCGATCATGGTGCCGTACTGGCCGATGTCGGTGATCAACCGTTCCATCTGTAAGGCGATCGCGCGCGCCTCGTCGTAGCAGTCGGTGACATCGGGCTCCGGGCGGCGGCCCGCTTCGAGATTGTCGAGTTCGGCTTGCAGCGAAGCGATTTCGGCTTCGATGTGTTTGCGGACCCGGACCGGGTCACCGTCGACCTTCACGGCGACCTGCTTGAGCCGCGCCGCGATGCCGTTGATCGAGCCGCCGGTGGCGATGGTGTCCTGCCGACGCATGCCGCGCAGGAAGTCCAGCGCGCGGCGCGCGTCCTGGGTGAGGTAGCAGACGTTGCGGTCGCTGCGCTCGTCGACCACGCGGTGCAGCCAGCCCTGGCTGGCCCACGACTTGATCAACCCCAGCGCCGACTGCCCGTCGGCGGCATCCAGGTCGGTCAGGTCGCGCTCGATGGCGACGACGAGCTCGGTCTCGCCGACCAACCCGTCGAGAAGGTGGCGTTCCATCAGCGTCGCGTACAGGCTCAGGTTCGTGGTGGCCAGCAGCCGAAGGGTGTGCGAACCCTGCAGGTCGCGATTGAGCTCGAACAGCTCGGCGGCCGACGTCACGGCGTGGTCGTCCACCGAACCTCCTTCTGCTTCGCGTCGGGTACGGACGGTCCAAGATAGGACACGACACGGACTGGGCACGGGACGCGGTGGGTTGTGTCGCCGCGCCGCTGTCGCTCGTGAGGCTGATGTGGCTCATGGGATAGCCACGGGGCGTCGTTACCACCGCTGAAACTGCTGCTGAGCAGCGAATATGTCGGTGCTGGCGACTAGAATCGATGAAAATGACGTCGGGGTGGGGGGTTGTGTTGACTGATCGGCCGGTGTGCAGTGTGTGCGGCGAAGCTGCGCCGGACTTCCCGCCGGTGTGCGGCAATGCCGTACGCAGCCGCGTCGTGATGGAAACGTGGGTCGAAGGCGACGATCTCGCGCACCTCACGCGCTACATGGAACGCGTGCGGGACGACGACGAGGTGACCGAGATGCGCGTCGTCGTCCGGGCCTGTGGATCGCTCGAGTTCTCCGCGCCGGGGTTCATCTACAGCCGACCGGTCGGCGCCGCCGACTAATTGCGGCGTGCCAGGATCACCTCATGACGGTGGTGTTCGTGCACGGCAATCCGGAAACCTCGGCGATCTGGGGACCGCTCGTCGAGGCGCTGGGTAGAGACGACGTCGTGCTCCTGTCGCCGCCCGGGTTCGGGGCGCCGCTGCCGGACGGCTTCGGCGCGACCTTCTTGGAGTACCGCGACTGGCTGGAGGACGAGCTGACGGCGATCGACGGGCCGATCGACCTGGTCGGGCACGATTGGGGCGGCGGGCATGTTCTCAACGTCGTCATGCACCGTCCCGAGCTGGTCCGCAGCTGGGTTAGTGACGTCGTCGGGCTGTTCGATCCCGACTACGTCTGGCACGACATGGCCCAGGTGTGGCAGACGTCTGGAGCGGGAGAAGAGTCGATCGCGTCGATGATGGGCGGCGGGGTCGAGGCGCGCACCGAGCTGATGCAGTCGCTGGGCATCACAGCAGACATCGCGGCGGCTTTGGCGGCCGAGCAGAACGACGACATGGGCCGGGCGATCCTGGCGCTGTACCGGTCGGCGGCTCAACCCGCGATGGCCGAGGCAGGTAAATCGCTGGAGAACGCGGCGGCGAGGCCGGGTTTGTCACTGCTGGCCACCGAGGACCCGTACATCGGAGAGAACGACAACCGCCACCGTGCCGCCGAGCGCGCGGGTGCGCGTACCGAGGTTCTCGAGGGCCTGGGGCACTGGTGGATGGTGGAGGACCCGGCGCGCGGCGCAGCGGTACTGACCGCGTTCTGGGACTCGTTGGATTAGATGCCCGCCGTCAGGCGGGTGATGACCGCTGCGGCAGGCTCTTTCGCGGTGACATGCCCGACGGCCTGGCCAGCGTTGATCGGGGCGATGGAATAGTCGTCGTTGGTGATGGCCTTTTGTAGTTCGGCTTTGGCGGCCTCGTCGATGGCGTCCTCGTGGTCATGCCACCGGTCCGTGAAACTGTTGCGCAGCACCCGTTCCGGCAGATCGGACGGCCACGGATAACCCAGTACGGCGTCGAAGACTCGGGACGTGACGGTGTCGGTGTTCTGCGCCCGGAACATCGCCGCGCGCGCCGCGTCCGTCAGCAGCGACTCGGTGCACGCCGCCAGCGCCGTCCCTATCCAGACGCCTGACGCACCCGCGCGCAGGACAGCCGAAACCGCACGCGCCGAACCGATTCCGCCGGCAGCGAGCACCGGCACGTTCACTACGTCGAGGATTTCGGCCAGCAACGGCAACGTGGCGACCGTGGGTCGGCCGTGACCGCCGCCTTCGGCGCCGCGCGCGACCAGCACGTCGACACCCGCATCCACCGCGCGTCTGGCTTCCTGCAGATCGGCGACCTGCGCGGCCGGGGTGACGCCGGCTTGATGAGCTTGGTCCACCCAGGACCAGTCCTCACCGAAACTGACCGACAGCAGGGCCGGTTGTGCGGCCAGCGCGGTCTCCAGCAGAGCAGGTTCGTTGTCGACCACCCAGCCGACGAGGCCGATCCCGAACGGCCGGCTGAGGGTGCCGAGGTGATCGAGCTGCTCGGTGAGCTTGGATGCGGTTGCGCTGCTGCCCATTCCGATCATGCCGAGACCACCCGCGTTGGACACCGCGGCAGCCAACCGACCGCCCGCGACACCGCCCATCGGGGCGTTGACGATCGGCACCTCGAGACCCATCGCCGTCGACCAGGTGGTCATGGCCCCTCCTGACGGCTGTTTCGTCACGGTCGCGGCTGGTGAGAGCGCGCAAATGGATGGCGACACGCCGCGTACAGACCAACAGACACGCGCTGTCGCCACAACGAGGCTAGCGCGCGACCCCGGAGCTACCGCCTCTGCGGTGGTCCGGGGTCCGGAGCCGTTTCGGGCGCGGCGGGGGTGTCGGGAATGTCGTCAGGCGTCAGTCGCTCCGGCACCTCGGTCGGAGTCAGCCGTTCCGGGGGTTCAGTGGGTGCAGTCATGTACCCCGGGTACCCCTTCACTTGTGCGCGAAGCGCTGGGGCTCAGCTCAAGGCGAAGCGTAGGCCCGCCACCGCGGTCCCGTTCCAGATGTCGGCGCCGATCTCCTCGGGCCGCACCGCGATCACCTGGCCGCCCTTGTCCAGCACGGTCACCGCGAGGCGGGACAGCAGGTCGTAGCCGTCGTCGCCGTAGGTGACCTGGCCGGTGCTGTCGTCCAGACGGCCGAGGATGTCGACGGTGAAGTTGTAGATCAGCGTCGACACGGCGCCGGCCACCGCTGCGCGGCCGAGGTCGGCGAGGTCGGTGACCACCAGGCCGCGACTGACCCCGTCGGCGATCTCATCGGCCAGCGCCGTGGTGCGTTCGGCGTTGCGCGCCGACAGCTGCGTGCGGATCACCTCGTCGATCTGGTCGGGACGCAACGCGTCCGGTGCGCCGGGCACCGGCACGACATCGCGCTTGTGGTCGAGCGCTCGGTACAGGTTGAGCAGCGGGTCGGTGGCGAACAGGAACAGCGGCTTGGTCATGGCCGGATCCAGCTGCGCGAGTTCGGATTCCACGGCATCGGAAACCCTCTTGGCGTAGGTCTCCAACAGCGCCTTCTTGTCCTCGTCGCCGAGCCGGACGTGGTCGCGGTCGCGGACCGTGGCGCGGTTGGTCGCTTCGGCGGCGTCGGCGGCGTACTCACCGGACAGGGGAAGCTCCTCGGCGCGGGTGTCGGCCGTGGCGTTCCACAGGTTCCAGCCGTTGGCTGAGAGCGTGAGCGCGAACGCCTCCTGCGGCGTGGTCACCGCGCGGACCAGTTGGCCGATGTCGAAGTACGCGCCCACCTGCAACTGGGTCAGCAGTGCGTTGGGCAGAACGTAGACCTCGTGGAAGTCGTCGGCGATGAAGATGGCCAGCGAGCGCGACGGACGGCGCCAGAGGTCGGAGCCGGCGATCTGCTCCCAGCGGTCGCGCAGCCGCTTCTCGACGTCGTTGCCCAGCCCGCGGTCGCGGGCCGTGCGCAATGCGGCGTCGACGGCGCTCTTGGCGGTCAGCAAGTTGGTGTCGCGGTGGTCCGGCCCGGGCTGGGTCTCGGCGTAGACGGTGATCGCGATCTTGTGGGGCTCGCCCAACCGGCGCAAATCGGTGATATCGGGAAGTTGATAACGGGTCAACACTCACTCCTTCTGTCGTGTGTGCGTCCCCGTCCATCGTACCCCAGCTGCGCAAGCCGCCGACGGTGTCAGAGCCGGACCGGTACGCTATCAGACTGTACGGCAACCGATTTCGCTAGTGACGAACGATCTCACCCAAAAGGTCCAGGACGTCGTCGACCTCCCGTTCGGTGGTCGACCACGCGCACACGAACCGGACCACCGGGGTGTGTGGATCCGGTCGGTGCACGGCATAGTGCGCCCCGAAGCGACGGTGCAGGTCGTCGGGCAACTCCACGAACACCTCGTTGGCCTCCACCGGCGCGGTCACCCGCAGGTACAGTCGTTCCAAGCCCAGCGCCAGCCGCGCCGCCATCGCGTTGGCGTGCGCGGCGTTGCGTACCCAGGTGTGGTCGGCGAAGAACGCCGCGAACTGCGCGGCGATGTAGCGCTGTTTGCTGGCCAGATGACCGATCTGCTTCTGCGTGAACCGGATTCCCGCGAAGTGTTCGGGGTGACGCACCAGGATGGCATCGCCGAACAGCATGCCGTTCTTGGTGCCGCCGATGGTCACCACATCGGCGTCGCCGATGACCTCGGCCGCCGGAACATCGAGCGCCGCAACGGCGTTGGCGATCCGGGAGCCGTCGACGTGGACGAGCAGGTCGAGCTCGTGGGCCCGGTCGACGAACGCGGCGATCGCCGCCGGACTCCACACGCGGCCGTTCTCGGTGGACTGGGTGATGCTGACGATCCGGGGCTGAGAGTGATGCACCGGGCCGCGCCGGACGGCACGACGGTCGAGATGGTCCGGGTCGATCAGCCCGTCGGTGCTGGGCAGGCGGGTCAACTGCGCCCCGGACAGCCGGACCGGCCCGCCGGCCTCGTCGACCAGGACATGCGCGATGTCGCTGCACAGGATCTCGTGCCACGGCTGTACCGCCGACGCCAGCGCGATGATGTTGGCGCCAGTGCCGGTGAACGGGAACAGCACCTCGGCGTCGGGGCATCCGAACGTCGCGCGGAGCACGTCGGCGGCGTGCGCAGAGATCGGATCGGCGCCGTAGGCGGCGGCGGCACCGTCGTTGGCCCGGTCGAGTGCCTGCATCGCCACCGGGTGCGCGGGCGCAGCGTTGTCGGAAGCGAAGGCGTAGGACACAGACACCCGCTCCATGATTCCAGGAGTCGCCGCCGGGGATGCTATTCCGCGGAGGGGGCGGGGCTGCCACGCCAGCGGCGCCAGCCACGGTGGGCGGCGAACGCACCGATCACCGCCATCGCGCACCACACCGCGATCGCGGTGTAGGCAAGCGGCGCCGAGAACTCGCCGATCGACGCCCCGAGCGCGGTATAGACGAACGCCCGCGGCGCTGATCCGATGAACGCACCGACCGCCATCTGCCACAACGGCACCCCGAACGCTCCGAAGGCATAGGACGCCAACGCATCTGACACCCCGGGGACGAAACGCTGCCCGACCACCGCCCACAGACCGCCCTTGTCGATCAGCGCGTCGATGCGCGCCGACCGGGCGGGACCCAGCAGGGCGCGGGCGCTGTCGCGGCCGGCCCGTCGTCCGCCCAGGCTCGCGATCATCGCGGTACCCACCGTCGCGCCGAGCGTCACGAACGTGCCGAGCAGCGGACCGAACAGGAAACCGCTGGCCGCGGCCAGCACCGGGCCGGGCACCAGGACCGCGCCCAGCGTCGCCGACACCACCACATAGGCCACCGGAGCCAACGGGCCCGCGGCCTGCACCAGGGACCGGACCTCCTCGACGTCGATCACCCGCCGCACGGTGACCAGGTAGAACAGCACACCGAGGAAGGCGACGAATACGACCAACCGGATGATGTGCCGTCGTCTGGGGGACGGGTCGATGTCGTCTGCCTCGTTCATGTCAGAGGCAATCCTGCCCGACTACGGTGGAACGGGTGAACGACCACCGCTACGTCATCATCGGCGCGGGTGCGGTCGGCGGGGCCGTCGGCGGTCTGCTGGCCCGCTCGGGACACGACGCGCTACTCGTCGGACGCGGTGCGCACGGCGCCGCGCTGGTCGAGCGGGGACTGCTGCTGCGCACCCCCGACGGCGCGTTCGACATCGACGTCGCCGCCGCCACCGGGGCCGACGAGGTGCGGCTGAGCCCGCGCGACGTGCTGGTGTTCGCGACCAAGACCCACCAACTCGAGGCCGCGCTGCACGAGTGGGCCGACCGGCCTGTCCACGACGGCGACCAGGTGGTCGGCACCGCCGGTGAGCAGTTGCCGGTGCTGACCGCGCTGAACGGGGTGGCGGCCGAAGAGATGGCGCTGCGGTTGTTCGCCCGCGTCTTCGGGGTGTGCGTCTGGATGCCCGCCGCCCACGTCACCCCCGGGGAGGTGATCGTGCGGTCGTGGCCGGTGGCCGGACAGTTCCACATCGCGCGGTGGCCGGCACCGCTGCGGAGCGCGACGGATACCAAGCTGCTCGACGTCATCGCCGAGCAGTGGACGGCCGCGGGAATCCAGATCTTCCGGCCCGACGACGTGGCACCGTGGAAGTACAACAAGCTGCTGAGCAACCTCACCAACTCCGTTGTGGCGCTGACCGGTTCGTACGAGGGGGTCGGTACCGTCGCAGACGCGGTGCTCGCCGAGGGCCGCGCCGTGCTCGACCGCGCCGGCATCGACTACGTCGCGCAGGCCGACGCCGACGCCGCCCGCGGCGAGCACCTGAGCATGCGGCCCGTGCCCGGCACCGACGGCGTGGTCCCGAACTCGACCTGGCAGTCGTTGGCCCGCAACACCGGCGGCGTGGAGACCGACTACCTCAACGGCGAGATCGTACGCATCGCGCATCGCTGCGGTCAGACCGCCCCGGTCAACGCGGGCTTGGCGCGGCTGGCGCGCGAAGCCGCCCGAAACAGCTGGGCGCCAGGGAAGTTCAGCGCCGCCGAGCTGGAAGGCATGCTGATCCATGCGTAACCGTGACGACGTCTTCATCACCGCCGACGAGTTGGCCCGCCATCTGGACGCCGGTGCACCGATGACGCTGTTGGATGTGCGCTGGGAACTCGGCCGCCCCGACGGCTCCGAGGCGTACCGGCAGGGGCACCTGCCGGGCGCGGTGTACGTCTCGCTCGACGACGAACTCAGCGACCACTCGGTGACCGGCCGAGGACGCCATCCGCTGCCGTCCGGAGCCGCACTGCAAGCCGCGGCACGGCGATGGGGTGTGCGCACCGGCGTGCCCGTCGTCGTCTACGACGACTGGAACCGGGCCGGCTCGGCACGCGCGTGGTGGGTGCTGACCGCCGCCGGCATCCCCGGCGTCCGCATCCTCGACGGCGGTCTGGCCGCCTGGCGCGGCGAATTGCACACGGGGGCAGTGCATTCCGAACCCGGCGACGTCACCGTCGTCCACGACGATCTGTATGCCGGCGCGCTGCCGACCGTCACCGCCGACGAGGCGAGCACCGCCGCGACGCTGCTCGACGCGCGGGCGCCGGAACGCTACCGCGGCGAGACCGAGCCCGTCGACCCGGTCGCCGGCCACATCCCGGGCGCCCGGAACGTGCCCGCCACCGCGCTGTTGGCCGACGGGACGCTGCGGCCCACCGACGAACTACGGCAGCTGCTCGGACCGGTCGACGGCGAGGTCGCCGCGTACTGCGGATCGGGCGTCACGGCGTCACTCGTGGTGGCCGCACTGAGGGCCACCGGTGTGGAGGCGGCGCTGTTCCCGGGATCGTGGTCGCAGTGGAGCGCCGAGGCGCGACCGGTGGCCGTCGGCGACGAAATCCCCTGAAGTCGACTCGTCCTGCGGCAGAATCTGCGAGCGTGTCAATTCGTCGGGACGTCGGAGGGGGAAACATGCGTCGGTGCATGGTGTCGGGTGTGGTGCTGGCACTGGCGTTGGCCGGATGCAGTGGTGCGCAGCAAGAGGATCCGGCGACGAGTCCGGCGACGTCGGCCGCCCAGCCGGCCGCGGACGTCACCGACGATGGCGGCACCATGACCGTGACCTACGAGGACGCGCAGAGCCCCGAGGCGGTCAACGGCCGGACACTCCTGCAGGACAACACACTGCTCGAATACCTCGCGGCCGACGTCAACGAAGGGTTGTTGCTGCCCCACGACGTCGCGTTGGTCGGCTCGGAATGCGGTGAGGCCAACGCGTACTGGGATCCCTCGGAGAACAGCATCACCATCTGCTACGAGGACGCGGACACCGCATTGGCGACGTTCACCGCCGACGGTGCGCCGGATCCCGTGGTGGCGACGCTGAACTCCGAAGTCGCCACGTTCTACCACGAGCTCGGGCACATGGTGATCAGCCTCTACGAGCTGCCGATCACCGGACGCGAAGAGGACGTGGCCGACCAGCTCGCCGCGTACCTGCTGCTCCAGCCCGGTGACGACGGCAAGCCCGACCCCGAATCCGTGCAAGCGGTCAAGGATTTCGCGCGGACGTTCCAGGCGTTGGGCGAGCAGCGCAGCGAACTGGACATCACCGAGCTCGCCGACACGCACTCACTCGACGAGGCGCGGACCTACAACCTGCAGTGCTGGATCTACGGTGCCGACCCCGAAGCCAACGGTGACCTCGTCGGCGACGACGGGTTGCCGCAAGCCCGCGCCGAGGGGTGTGAGGACGAGTGGCTGCAACTCGACAACGCGTGGTCGACGCTGCTCGAGCCGCACTTCAAGTAGCGCTAGCCCGCGGGCGCCGGGGGTGTCGGCAGCGGCGCAGGCGGGGGAGGCGGCGGCGGTGGTGTCAGCAACCGGACGATGTCGGCTTTCATCGCCTGCAGCTGCGCACCCCAGTAGCCCCAGCTGTGGGTTCCGTTGGGCGGGAAGTTGAACACCGCGTTGCGGCCACCCGCCGCGCGGTACTTGTCGCGGAACTCCGTATTGGTGCTCAGCGTGATGTTCTCCAGATAACCGGCGCTGAAGCTCGCCGCCAGGTCCGAGCCGGTGTCCAGGTCCGACGTCGCGCCGTTCCCGCAGTAGATCCACAGCGCGGTGCGGTTGGCGACCAATCGGCTGATGTTGACGGTCGGGTCGGCACGCTGCCACGCCGGCGAACCGGGCTTGCCCCACATGTCGTAGACGTCGTAACCGCCGGCATCTTCCATCGCGATGTCGATCAGTGTCGGCCACAGACCGCGCGACGGCGCCAGGTAGCCCGACAGCGAGGACGCGAACTTGAACATCCGGGGATGCCACGCCGCGAGCGTCAGCGCGGCGCTGCCCGACATCGACAGCCCGACCACCGCGTTGCCGAACGGATCCTGCCCGCGGTGCTGCGCGAGCCAGGTCGGCAGCTCGCGGGTCAGAAACGTCTCCCACTTGTAGGTGACGGTGCCCGCATTGCCTTTCGCGGGGCGGTACCAGTCGGCATAGAAGCTGGCCTGGCCCCCGACGGGCATGACGACCGACACCCCGGACTGGTGAAACCATTCGAACGCCGCGGTGTTGATGTTCCAGCCGTTGTGATCGTCCTGGGCGCGCAGCCCGTCGAGCAGCAGCACCGAATGCGGCCCGCCGTGCTGGTACTCGACACGGATAGTGCGCCCCATCGACGGCGATGGCACGTCGAGCTGCTCGATCGGCAGGCCCTCGGGGGAGAACGCGTGCGCCGGAGTCGACGGTGCCACGGTCAGCAGGGCAGCCGCCAGTAGCACCGCGGCGGCCAGCCGTGCGCCCGCGCGGCGGATCCGAGGTCGAAGGAACGCCACGCGCGTGACGGTAGGTGGGCTGCCGTGCCCGCGGGCGATCGCCGCGCGGCGTGGTGACCGGGTCGTTACCGACTCATGACCGCCCCGAGACGGGACCCCGCGGGGTCAGAGTGGGGCGGCGGCGGGCGTCTCTGCCGGCACGACACGCGGCAACGCATGGCGCCAGGGATTGCCGGAACGTTAATTGACGGGGTTGACTAGGTACATGTCGTCGGGCGTGGGGTGGCCGGCGGCCGGTTTCGCCGGCCGTCGGGAGCGGGTGCGCGCACGCCTGCACGCGCTCGACATCCTGCCGCCGATGTGGCATCTGCTCGGCTGGACCGCCGGCGTCGGCGCCACCTCTTTCGCGCTGCGGTGGCTGGCCCTCTACGACGGTCGCACCCTCACGGTGGCCTGGGTGGCCGCGGCACCCCAACTCGTCGCGCTGTTGACGTCGCGGCGCCGGCACTGGCCGGCGTACCTGGTGGCGTTCGCGCTGTGCCAGTACGTTCCCGCCTGGCTGCTGCTCGGCCAGCCACCCGACCTCGCCGCACTGTCGACGTTCACCTCGGTCGTCTTCGCCGCCGCTGTCCTGCACAAAGACCGCGACTGGGTGGTGGGACGCAGCGACGCGGTACGCAGCTGGCGACGTTTCGTCGTCTACGGCGTGGTCATCGGGCCCCTGCTGGGCGCCGTGGTCGGGACGGCCAGCCTGCTGATCCACGGTCAGGGCTGGCCCGAGCATCCGTCGATCGTCATGCCGGTGCTGATGTGGTACCTCACCGAGGCTGTGGGCGTCGCGTTCCTCGCGCCGGTACTGCTGCGGTGGCGACGGTATTGGCGCCGCTACACCGGCCGCCAGTTGGCCACCGGGTTCGGCTTCTCGATGCTGATGGTCGCGCTGGGAGTGCTGGCCGCCGTCGAATCCAGCTTCGTGTTGATGTTCCTGACCGGGGTGCCCGCCCTGCTGGTGTTGATCGAGTTCGGGATCGTCGCAGCGTTCTGGCAGATGGCGGTCGGCGCGATCGTCATCCTCGGGGCGACGACGATGGGCATGGGTCCGTTCGTCGTGGGCGACAGCCTGACCGTGGCGATGGTGCGGGCCCAGGTGTTCCTGTTGGCGGGCTACGTGATGGTGGTGCTGGTCGCCGCGGCCATGGAGGAACGGAACCGCCTCACCGCGCTCGACGACGCCAGCCACGACGTGTACGACCTGGTCGCCGACCTGACCGGCGATCTCGTGATCGTCGTCGATGCCCGCGGCGACGTGCTCCACCACGCGTTCACCGGCCACAGCAACCTGAACCTGCCCAGCGGGCTGATCACCCGCGACCAGTGGCAGGGTGAGGTCCATCCCGACGACCTGCCCATCATCGCCGAACACTGGAACTCGCCGCGCACCGGACCATCCGCGCCGTTCCGCATCCGATCCAGCGACGGCTCCTGGTGCTGGTTCGTCATGCACAGCCGTCGCTCGACCAAGGGCCTGGCTGCCGCGGTGCTGCGCGACGTGACCCTGGAACGAGAGGTGCAGGAGTCGCTGACCGACATGGCGCACACCGACCCGCTGACCGGGCTGGCGAACCGGCGAGGTCTGAATCAACGCGCGCGCGAGATCTGGCTGCGGGCCGTGGAGGCAGACGAACCGCTGACCGCGCTGTTCATCGACGTCGACCACTTCAAGTCCTACAACGACCGGTTCGGTCACGCTGCCGGCGACATCTGCCTGCGCGAGGTCGCCGACGTGCTGCAGAATCTCGCCGCGCCCGAGTCCTGTGTGTCGGCCCGCTACGGGGGCGAGGAGTTCGCGGTCGTGCTGGCCGGCTGCGACAGTCCCTACACCTTCGCCGCCGGGCTGGCCTCGGCGATCCGCGGCCTGGCGATCGCGCACCCGTCCACACCGCGCGGCGTGGTCACGGTCAGCATCGGCGTAGCCACCGTGCACCCGCGCGACGAGGTCCGGTTCGACAGCGTCGACCCCGACGACGCGGTCGCCGTCCTGCTCGATCGCGCCGACCGCGCCCTGTACCGGGCCAAGTCCGAGGGCCGCGACCGCATCGCGGTGGCACCGCGGGCGGTGCTGTCACTGAGCAAGCAGATCCACGGCCCGGGCGAACCCGCCTGGGAAGCGGCCGCCGGCCGGCACGATGAGTGACCGCAGCGGTCGGTAGCGCCGGGCACCCGGCACGACGACGCGGGTCATCGTGCTCGCGATGAAACTCGTTCTGGAGAAGGGGTTTCGAGGATATCGATGCGCTGGTGGATGCGCCTCAGCCAGGCAGGCGCCCACCAGTTGAATCGACCCATCAGATGCATCGCCGACGGAACCAGCACCATGCGCACCAGGGTGGCGTCGACGAGCACCGCCAGTGTCAGTCCCAGTCCGAACATCCGCATGAACGACACATTGGCCATGATCAGTGCCGCGAACGAGATCGACATGATCAATGCGGCCGCGGTGATGACCCGGCCGGTGTGGGCGATGCCCAACGCGACGGCCTCGTTGTTGGCTGAGTGACTGTCCTCGGATTGTGCTGAAGCCAGCCAGAACTCGCGAATGCGAGCGACGAGGAACACTTCGTAGTCCATCGACAGGCCGAACGCGATGCAGAACAACAGCACCGGCATATTGGCCACCAGCGTGCCGGTCGGTGTGGTGCCCAGACCCGAGAGGTGGCCGTCCTGGAAGATCCACACCAGCGCACCGAACGCTGCGGTGAGCGAAAGAACATTGCAGAGTACGGCTTTCACAGGCACGACGACGCTGCCGGTCATGGCGAACAACAACACGACCATGATGACCGCGATCAAGATCAAAACGGTCGGCAACGTGGAGGTGATCGCGTCGACGCTGTCCCGATTGGCCTGGGCGGTGCCGGTCATCTGTACGTCTCGACCGTCTGGGGTCGGGACCGCATGCAGGCGATCCAGCTGCGCCTCGGAGGCGTCGGAGAACAGCGGGGCGGTGGAGACAACGGTCAGGAAAGCGCTGCCGTCACGCTGACCGGTCGGTGCCGTCGGCGGGCCGGTCGGCGTTCCGCCGACGAAGGTTCCCGCAGGTGCCGACACCGCTGCCACGTCCGGTATTTCAGACAGGGCGGCGGCATAGGCCGACAAATCGGCGGGACTCAGTCCTGCGGCGTCGGGCAGCACCACTGTGACCGCCGTGTCGGTGCTGTCGGTGAAGTTCGCCCGAAGCGCGTCGCCGACCTGATGTGCCGACGCCGACGAAGGCAGTACCCGGTCGTCGGGAAACCCCCATTGCACACCGAGAAACGGCGTCCCCAACACCAGCAACAGCACCACCACGGCAAGCCCGCAAGGCACCGCGTGGCGCATCACGGCGTGGGCGCAGCGATACCAGAACCGTTGTGTGAGCGGCCTCGGCGTCGGCTCGGGACGGCCGAACAGCCGCCGCGCCGCCCGGCGCAGATCCAATGCCTCGATCCGGTCCCCGAGCACGACCAACGCTGCCGGGGTCACCACGATCGCCGCGGTCGCTGCGAAGGCGACAGTGGCCACGCCGGCATAAGCGAACGACTTGAGGAAGTGCATCGGGAACAGCACCATCGCCGACATCGACAGCGCGACCGTCGTCGCCGAGAAAACGACGGTGCGCCCGGCGGTCACCATTGTGGTCATGATCGCGTCGTGACGGCCGACGCCTGCCGCGACCTCGTCGCGGTAGCGCGACAGGATCAGCAGCGTGTAGTCGATGGCCAGGGCCAAACCCATCGCGGTAGCGAGGTTCAGCGCGAAGATCGACACGTCGGTGGCGAAGGTGAACACCCGCAGCACGGCCAGCGCGCCGACGATCGCGATGCCGCCGATGGCCACCGGCAGCGCCGCGGCGACCAGTCCGCCGAACACCCACACCAGCACCAGGAAGCTCAGCGGGATCGCGATGGACTCCATCAGGAGCAGATCGCGTTCCGACTGCTCGGTGATCTGGACGTTGACCATCGCTGTCCCACCGGTGCGTACCGTCACGCCGTCGTCGTCGCGGGTGACGACCTCGGAGATCTCCCGGGCGTAGGTCTGCTGGTCGGCTTCGGCGCCGGTGATGCCGACCACGATCAGACCCGCGCGGCGGTCGGAGCTGACCAGACCCGCCGCCGGTGTGGTCCACGCCGAGCTGACCGCGGCGACGTGCGGGTGGTTGCGCAGCAGCGTGACGATGTCGGCGGCTGTCTCGCGCGCCTCGGGACTGTCGATCCCGTCGTCGCTGGACACCAGGATCACCATCTGCACATCACCCTGCCCGAACGTCTCGGCCAGGAGCGCTGCCGCGCGCGACGACTGCGCGTCGGGATCGGCGAACCCACTGGGGGACAGGTGTTTGGCGACAGGAACTCCGAAGACCGCGAGCCCGATGGTCAGCAACGCCGCGGCGGCCAAGATGCGACGCGGTGCAGTGACGGTCCAGAGCGCGAGTTGATGTAGCAGCGGGACCTCCGTATGAGGGCGATCCTGAATTTACGCCGCCGTGCACCGAAGACGAGAGGGTTATTTCCTCTCATAATGCTGATAATCCTTCGGGGTGCGCCAGTGCCCACCCCAGCGCCACCCGCGGTCGGCGAACGCGCGGACCACGCCGTCGCCGTCGTGCACCATGCCGGGATCGGTGCGGGTGCGGTCCACCCACGGACCGCTGTTGGCCGGCTGGATGTCCCCGCGCCGGTCGATGTATGGGTTGAGCTTCGGGTTGATGTCGACGGCGCGACCGTAGGCGTGCAGCGACCAGCTCCCGGTGCCGGGGATGTCGCGGCAGTTGAACGCGGAGGTGTTGTTGTCGCGCATCGACAGTTCGTCGTCGGCGTTCGGGTAGTGGTCGGGCGTGCGCATCCGCTCGATCGGGAAACCCTGCGCGAGAAGGTCGCCGAACACGTCGACGACCTCGTCGACGACGTCCTGGTGCACCACCAGGACCCCGCGGTGAGTCCGGCCGTCGAAACCGACATGCTCGAGTTCGACGCGCCGCAGTTGCTCCGGCGGGACGGGGCACCCGGGCCGCCAGGTCGAGGCCAGGTCGGCCGCGGTCACCGGCTGCACCGTCGCGGGACGCGGGCGTGGGGGCGGTGTCACGGTACGCACGGTCTCCGGAGGCAGCGACCGCGGTTGCTGTCCGACGGTCGGCTCCGGCGGCGCGGGCTGCGGTGGCTGTGCACCTGCACAGCCCACAAGAACCGCCGCAGCGGCGGTGCACAGAACAGCCCGCAGAACAGTCACCGACACCCAACCTACCCCGCTTAGTTGCTCTAATCAGTTCTGTTAGTTGACCTTTGGAATTGACGCGCAGGTAACGACGATGTGGCGTTCGATGTGACACAGCCCATTCCCGGGCTATAGTGTGTGCGCGATCACAGAAAGGCGGCGCATATGGGAATCGGCGAAGGCGCGGTAGTCCCCCCCGAGGGGCAGTCGCGGCGCGGCGTGCACCAGTCCAGTTCGGTGAACTGGATGGTCGTCATCTTGATGATGACGTTGCTCGTCGCGGCGATAGCCGGCGTGGTAGTGGCGTTGTCCAGCGGTCTGCCGACCGTCGCGATCGTCATCGCGTTGGTGTCGGGCGCGGTGTTCGCCGGGGTGCTCTGCTGACGTCTTGAGTCAGAGCTGGCCGTGACGCGGCGGGTGGGTGCCCGTCAGCGTGTGGCGGCCGATGTGCTGCAGCTTCCAGCGTGTGGGGTCGTGCAGCGTGTGGGTGCGGGCGTCCCGCCAGTAGCGCGACAAGTTGCCCGACGCCGACGCACTCCGGGTTCCGCCCAGCTCGAACAGCGCGCTCGACGCCTCCAGCGAGGCGCGCACCGCCGCCACCTTGGCAACCGCGACAGCCACCGACGCAGTCGCCGCGGACTCCTCGGTGAGGTGCGCGGTCGCCGCGTCCACCGCCCGTGCCGCGTCGCCCAGCAGAGCCTGCGCGGCCCGCACGCTGACGGTCAGTTCACCGGCCGCCGCGATCAGTGTCGGGTCCTCCGCCGCGGTCGGCACCGACGCCTCGAAGTGGGGCCGGGCCCGCTGCGCCTGCCGCACTCCCGCCGCCAGCGCGCCCGTCGCGATGCCGACGTCGATCGCGGCGTGCCACAACTGCGCCCGCGCACCATAGGTGGTCGGGGCGGCGAAGATCGGCGAGAACGGCACCATGTGCTCGGCCGGCACCGCCACCTCGGTCAGCGTCACCGTCCCCGAGGCCGTGGTGCGCTGGCCCATGCCGTCCCAGTCGTCGACGACCTCGACACCGGCTGCGTCTCGCGGCACGAACGCCAACGCTTTCGGCGTCGTCGCCGTGGGCACCTGCCCGTCGTCGACTGAGGCCCGCACCACCACCCAATCGGCGAACAACGCACCGGTCGAATAGAACTTGCGCCCCGACAGCACGAAATCGCCATGCGCATCGCGGGTCAGCGTGGTGGTGTCGACGTCGATGGGGTGCGGACCGCGTTCGGACTGCGCATTGGCCAGCAGCGCACCGTCGAGCACCAGTCGGGAGAAGTACGCCTGCTGATCACCGGTGCCCTGCAGGCGCACGGCTTCGAGGAACACGAAGTGCGAGTGCGGGATCTGCGCCAGCGACGGATCGGCGTGGGCGATCAGTCGGAACACCTCGGCCAGGACCTCTGCCGGCGCGTCGATCCCGCCGTGTGCCCGCGGCACCGAGATGCCCAGCAGCCCTGATTGTTTCAGTGATTCCACCTGTTGGTGGGGCAGCAGGCGCTGTGCGTCGCGGTCGGAGGCCCCGGCCTCGAACTCGGCGGCCAGCTTGGCTGCCGTCTCGAGCGCCTCGGTCGCGGACGCGAGGAAAGTCATCGGTGGGCGCCGACGAACGGGATCGACGCCGTTGCGGCCGTGGCGATTTTGTTGTGGAACAGGCCCCGCTCACGCAGGATCGGCACCACACCCTCGCCGAACCAGAACAACTCCTCCAGGTGCGGATAGCCGGAGAAGATGAACTCGTCGATCCCGATGTCGGCGTACTCGGTGATGCGGTCGGCCACCTCGCGGTGGCTGCCCACCAGGGCGGTGCCGGCACCACCACGCACCAATCCGATGCCGGCCCACAGGTTGGGCGCCACCTCCAGGGACCGGGCGTCGTGCCAACGACCGTCGCGGCGGTGCGCCTCATGCAGGGCCAGCATGCGCTTCTGGCCCTCGGACTCGCTGCGGTGCAGGCTGTTCTGCGCGTTGCGCACCGTGTCCTCGTCCAGGGGGCGGCGACGAGTCGGTCGGCCTGCGTCCACGCCTCGTCGGCGGTGTCCCGGGAAATTGTGTGCAGCCGGATTCCGAACCGCACCTCGCGACCCTGCTCGGCGGCCAGCTTGCGGATCCAGTCGACCTTGTCGCGCACCGCCTCGGGCGGCTCACCCCACGTCAGATACACGTCGGCGTGCCGTGCCGCCACCGGTCCCGCCGCGGCCGAACTGCCACCGAAATACAACGGCGGCACCGGATCCGGCAGCGTCGGCAAGGTGGCGTTCTCCACCTGGATGTGCTCGCCGTCCACCGTCACGCTCCGCCCGTCCCACAGCCGGCGCACCACGTCGAGGAACTCGTCGCACCGCGCGTAGCGGGCGTCCTTGTCCAGATGATCGCCGAACGCGCGCTGCTCGTGGGACTCGCCGCCGACCACGACGTTGAGGAGGATGCGTCCCGGTGCGTGCCGGGCGAACGTCGCCGCCATCTGCGCCGACAACGTCGGACTCACCAGACCGGGGCGGAACGCCACCAGGAACGCCAACGACGTCGTCTCGCGGGCCAGCATCGCCGCGGTGATGAACGCGTCCTCGCACCACGCCCCGGTCGGGATGAGCGCGCCGGTGAAACCGAAGCTTTCGGCGGCGCGCACGATCGAGGCCAGGTAGTCGATCGAGGCGTCGCGGTCGCCGCTGGCCGCACCGGCGGGCTGGCCGTGCCCGCCGCCGACGATCAGCCGGCTGTCGCCGTAGGTGGGCAGGAACCAGTGCAAACGAGTCACCGCGAAATCGTGCCTGGACGCAGCCGGCCCGTCATGGGTTTGTGTCAGCGCGATTGAAACGGTCGCGGGCTGCGAGGGTGCGCAAAATGCGCATGGATCGCGGCGTGGCGAGTGGCAAACACGCGCGCTCGCCACAACAAGGGGAGCTCGCCACAACAAGGGGAGCTCGCCACGACAAGGGAGCTCGCCGAAACGAGGGGAGTTAGATCATGTCGTTGCGGGTGAGCCAGCGCATGATCGGCCAGCCGATGAACACCGGCAGCCAGCAGGTCAGGATCCGGTAGAGCAGCACCGCGGGCACCGCGACCGCGGCCGCCACGCCGAACGCGGCCAGACCACCGATCAGCGCGGCCTCCACCGCGCCGACCCCGCCGGGCGTCGGGGCCGCCGAGGCCAGCGTGCCGCCGACCATCGTCACGATGGTGACCGTCACGAAGCTGGCGTCCCCGCCGAACGCCTCGATGCTGGCCCACAATGCCAGCGCGGCACCGAGAGTCGTTGTGGCGCAACCGAAGATGATCAGAGCCAGTCGTTTGGGCTCGCGGGCGAGCAACTTGAGGTCGTCGAGCACCTCCTCCAGCCGCGGCCGAACCGCGGTGCCCAGCCAATGCCGCAGCTTGGGCACGAACAGCGAGATGCCCACCGCGCCCAACACCACACCGGCGACCAGATAGATCACCGTGGAGTTGGGCACGAACCGCGACAGGTCGGCCGACGCGCCGGCCGCGAAGCTGAAGATCACCAGCAGTGTCAGGTGGGTGATGACCTGCACCGACTGCTGCAGCGCCACCGCGGTGGTGGCACGCAGCGCACCGAGGCCACCCTTCTGCAGGAACCGGGTGCTCAACGCCAGCCCCCCGACCCCCGCGGGCGTGGTGGTCGCGGCGAAGGTGTTGGCGACCTGCATGATGCTCAGGTTGCGGAAGCTGACCAGGCCGTCGGCGCACGCCCACAGCGCCGCGCCGGCACCCAGGTATTTCAGCACCGACACCGCGAGCCCGGCCAGCGCCCACCACCAGTTCGCCGACCGCAGCTCCGAGAAGAACACCGGCACCGAGCTGATGAACGGATACGCCACATAGACCAGCGCCACCAGCAGCACCAACTGGATCAGCTGGTTGCGGGTGAACCGGGTGATCGTCGCGGTCTGGATCTGGTCGGCGCCGGTCTGCCGCTTGACCTCGTCGCGCAGCGCCGACATCGCGGCACCAGCGTCACGCACCGACTCCCGCACCCGCTTGGGCACCGCCGCCTTGGTCAGCCGCCGCGACGCCCCCAGCACCTGTTCGTTGCCGAACACCGTGATGGCCGCCCGGACCGCGGGTTCCGGGCCGTACATGTCGTTGGTGGTGACCAGCAGCTGCGCGATGTCGGCGTCCAGCTGGGCCTGCGACGCGCCGTACTCGGCGGCGTTGAACCCGCCGAACAACGCGTTGCCGTCGGAGATGGTGATCTGGTCGGCGCGCAGGTCGCCGTGGGAGATCTGCTGGCTGTGCAGGATGCCCAGCGCATCCCACACCCGCGCGACCGGGGTGGTCTCGTGACAGCGGTCGATCGGGACCCCGCGGGCCGGCTTGTGCGAGTACAACGTCCAGCCGCGGTCCAGCGGCGCCACCGCGATCGGCGTGGTGTTGGCCAGACCCAGCTCGCCGACGGCGATCGCCATCAGCGCGCGGTGCTCGACGCGGCGCCGCATCGACGTCTGCATCGGTGCCGTCTCGTCGTCGCGCAGCCGAAGCTTCTTCCAGAACTGCGCCACGAAACCGCCGCCGCGCTGATGCGGGCCGTACAACTCCACGACCGCGGTGTCGGTCTCGGAGTCGCACACCTCGTCGGTGGGGTCCCGGCGCGCGGACAACATCAGCGGACCGCGCCCGGCGGGCCGCACCACCGTCAGCGCCGAGGCCCGGAACCCGCGGCGGGCCAGCGCGCGCACCGCGTCGTCGAGCGGCACCTCCAGCGCCGGAGTGCCGACCACCAGCACCACCAGCGCGCCGACGAACCACCCCACCGCCAGACCGAGCAGGGACCGGGCCGGCACCACCGCGCTGACCACCAGATGGATCGGCACGAACGCCAGCAGCAGCGCCCACCACCAGTGCCGCGGACGTGCCGGTAGCCACGGACCTGACACCGTCAGCACCGCGGCCAGCATCGCGATCCAGCGGGGGTCGTCGAGGAACTGCGACAGCACGGTGTCCAACCGGCCGTTCAGGTCGAAATGCCAGCTGGGCGCCGAGATCCCGTTCCCGGTGATCGACAGCGACAGGATCGCGATCACCCCGGCTGCGGCGTAGGCTCCGAGCAGCTTCCACTGCTGCTGCACGATCAGCCCGATCAGGATCGCGAACGGCAACGCCAGGATCGCCACGCCGTAGATCAGGTACACCGCGTTGGACTGCGCCGGGCTGAGCACCCCGACGATCTCGGAGATGGAGCGCTCCAGCACCTCCCACTCGTAGCGGGTGATCAACGAGCTGGTCACCACCACGGCCAGGAAGACGCCGGCGAGCGCGAGGCGCAGGATGTCGTTGGTGCGTCGCGTCAGGGGTTGCAGCAAGCTGCCGGTGACAGCAATGTCACGCCCGTCAACTCGCATGCATCACGATCTCTCAAATCGGCCGGTGAACCGTCATCGGCTCACCGACAACTTAGCGAAGACCGGCGCGTTATCGGCGCAGGCGGCGAGCCAGACCCGAGGCCCGCAGCGCCCGCCGCTGCAACGCGGCGCGGATCGCCGACTCGGGTCCGACCACCCGCACCCGCGCCTTGGCCCGCGTGACCGCGGTGTAGAACAGCTCGCGGGTGAGCAGCCGGGAATCCTCCGGCGGCATCAGCACGGTGACCTCGTCGGCCTGGCTGCCCTGGCTCTTGTGGATGGTCATCGCGTGCATGGTCTCGATGTCGGCGAGCCGGCTGGGCTTCAGCCGGGCGGCGCCGATGACCACCTCCAGGGCGTCGTCGTGCACCACGGTGACGCCGGTGTCGCCGTTGAACAGGCGCAACCCGTAGTCGTTGGCGGTGATCAGCACGGGCCGGCCCGGGTACCACTGCGACCACGACGGCTCGCCGGTGGTCTCGGCCAGCCAGCGCTGCACCTGCTGGTTCCAGTACGCGACGCCGTGGGGGCCGCGGCGGTGCGCGCACAGCAGGCGGTGCGCGTCGAGCGCGCACACCGCCGCGTCGGCGTCACCGAGCAGCGCCGCCTGACGCAGCAGCGTTGCCTGCGCCAGCAGCGGCCCGCGCAGCGGTTCGGCGGGCTCCTCGGTGTCCAGCCACTCCAGGTGCTCGCCGCCGGCCCGGAGCAGCTCGAGTACCTCGTCCGCGTCACCGAGCCGGATGGCGGCGGCCAGCGCGCCGATGTCCGCGCCGAACCGGTGCGACGTCTGCAGGGCCGCCACGCGCACATCGGTGCGCCCGCCCAGTCCCTCCACCAGATCGGCCAGCACGGCCCCGGCCTCGACCGACGCGAGCTGATCGGCGTCGCCGACCAGCACCAGCCGGCTGTCCGGGCGGACGGCTTCCAGCAGGCGCGCCATCAACGTCAACGACACCATCGACGTCTCGTCGACGACGACGACGTCGTGGGGCAGACGGTTCTCGCGGTGGTGGCGGAACCGCGACGAGCTGCCGGGCCGCGGTTGCAGCAGCCGGTGCAGCGTCGAAGCCGTGAGCTCGCCGAGTCGGTCGCGGTCCTCGGCGTCGAGCGCACCGATCTGGTGGTGTACCGCCTCGGCCAGCCGGGCGGCGGCCTTACCGGTGGGCGCGGCCAACGCGATCCGCAACGGCGGTGACCCCGACCGCGTGCTCTGCTCGGCCAGCAGTGCCAGCAGCCGCGCCACCGTGGTGGTCTTGCCGGTGCCCGGGCCGCCGGTGAGCACCGTCAGCGACTGCGCCAACGCCACCTCGGCGGCGCGGCGCTGCTCCTCCCAGCCTGCCGGGAACAGCCGGTCCAGTCCGGGCGCCTCCGCGGGCAGCGGCGTGGCCGACAACGCCAGCACGTCGTCGCAGACCTGTTGCTCCTCGCGCCAGTAGCGGTCGAAGTACAACAGCTCGTCGACGAACCGCAGCACCTTCTCTGCGGCCAGCGCGCTGTCGCGCACGGCGCGCGGCCAGGCCTGCGGGTCCGGCCACGGCAGCTCGGGAAGCCCCACCTGCTCGGCGACCGACCCCAGGTCCACACACACCGACCCGGAGCGCAGCGCCCGCACCACGAACGCCACCGCCAGCGGTACCGCTGGATCGTGGTCACCGGCCAAGGTCGACAACCGGGTCGCGACGTGCACGTCGGCGGGTTCGAACACCTCGGCGGCGACGAACGGGTCCAGGAGTTCCGTGGAGGTCACGCCGAACCTCCTGCCAGCGTGTCGGACACCGCGGTCACCAGCGACACCGGCGGGCGCCAACTGAACACGCCGCAGGGATGCCCGTCGACCACCGGGGTGTCAGGACCACACATCCCGCGCAGGAACAGGTACAGCACGCCGCCCAGATGATCGTCGGGCCGGTAACCGGGCAGCCGCCAGCGCAGGAACCGGTGCAGCACCACCGAATACAGCAGCGCCTGCAGCGGATAGTCCGAATGCATCATGGCCTCGACCATCCGCGGCATGGTGTAGTCGGCGGCGGTGAGCGCGCCACCGGGTTCGCCGAGCCAGTTGGTCTTGAAGTCCACCACCACGAACCGGCGGTCGGGCAGCCGCAGCACGGCATCCACCGACCCGGTCAGATAACCCCGCAGCGACTGCTCGGCCAGCGCGCCGCTGCGCAACCGCGCCGCGTAGCCGGCCAGGACGTCGTCGGCGGGCACATGTTCGGCGAACAACCGCCCGATGTCGGCGACGGTCACCCGCGTCGCCCGGTCCCGGCGGTCCCCGCCGGCGAGCGGGAACTCGAAGTCCAACTCCCGCAACCGATCCGGCAGACCGATCTGACGCAACGTGGACCCGGGCGCCAGCGGCCCCAACGGGGTGTCGTGCAGCGGCACCAGCGCGGCCGCCAGCTGCTCGGCCGGCACGTCGACCGGCCACCACACCGAGTGCTCACGCACCTGGGTCTCGAGTTCGGCGGCCAGGTCGGCGGCGGTCGGGTCGGTCGTCTCGAGCACCGCGTGCACCAGTGTGCCGAACTTCGCGCCCATCGGCAGGTCGGCCATCGGCGAGGGCACCGTCGCGTCGGCGCCGGCGAGCTCGGTCAGCGGCACGTCGACGGTCTCGTCGTCGAGCTCGACGATCTCGGGTTCACTGGACACGCCGGGCTGGGCCGAGGCCTCGGAGGCGCGCAGCAGGCCCGAATACGACGTGCGCCGCCAGGTGGTGTCGATGTGACGGTGAAAGTGTCTGGTACGCAACCCGTCCGGCAGGGCGGGCGGGTCCACCGCGGCCGGCGGCGCGATCACCGACTCCTCCAGCACCGGACCACCGAGATCGGCCCACGCCCGCAGCGCCGCCATGGCGTCGGCGTCGTCGATCTTCGGGGGGACACACCGGTCGGGGACCAGCGTCTCGCCGGGACGGCGGCCGCGCAGCAGTCGCGACAACCCGCCGTTGGGTTCGTCGAACGACGGCGCCCACCAGGCGACCACCTGCGACTGCGCGCGGGTCAGCGCCACGTAGGTCAACCGGACGTCATCGGAGGCCGCCTCCCGGCGGCCCAGAGCGGCAACGGCATTGAAGTCCGGGCTGTCCTGACCACCGATGTGCAGACAGCGGATGTCGTCCTCGTGGTAGAGCACCACGTCGCGCGTCTGGATGTTGCGGTTGAACGCGAACGGCAGATAGACCACCGGGAACTGCAGCCCCTTGGCCGCCCACACCGTCATGATCTGCACGGCCGCGGCGTCGCTGTCCAGACGGCGCCTGCGTTCGGGGGCGGCGGTGCCCTCGTCACGCTGCGTGCGCAACCAGTCGCGCAGCGCGGACAGCCCGAGATGCTCACGGTGCGCGACGTCGTGCAGGACCTGGGTGATGTGCGCCAGGTCGGTCATGTGCCGGTCGCCGTCGTGCCACGACAACACCCGGCGGCTCATCCCGGCCAGCTGCGCGGCCTCGAACACCGCGGCCACGCCACGTTCCCGCGCATGATCGGCCCACTCCCGCAACCGCTGGGTGATCCGGTCGGTCAATGCATCGCCCTGCGCAGCAAGGGTTTCGGCGGTCTCGCCGAAGAACATCGTGGTGGCCGCCGCCCGCACCAACCCGGACCGGTGCGGTTGGTCGAACGCCTCGAGCAGGCACAGCCAGTCGTCGGCGGCCTTCGAGTCGAACACGTCGGAGTCCCCGGTGTAGACGGCGGGGATCCCGGCGTCGGCCAGCGCGTCGAAGCAGGCCCGCGCGTCCTTGTGGGTTTCGACGATGACGGCGATGTGACGCGCCTGCAACGGATCCGCGCCGAACGTGGCGCCGCCGGCCAGCAGCGCGGCGATGTCGGCGGCCAGGTCGGCACCGATGTGGCGGCGCAACCGATCGATCGGGATCACCTGTTCGGGACGCGTCCTCAGGGCCTCGCGGGTGACCACCCGCAGCCTGAACGGGTCGTTGCGCGGCGCGCCCTGCAGCCGGTGACCGCGGTGGTGCGCCTCGATCGGACGCACCACGATGCGGGGGTCGCCCAGTTCGGCGTCGCGCAGCACCACCTGCAGCGCGTCGACGAGCGCGCTGTCGCTGCGCCAGTTGGTCGCCAGGGTGCGGCGGTCACCCGCGCGTTCGGCGGCGTGCAGGTAGGTGACGATGTCGCCGCCGCGAAACGCATAGATGGCCTGTTTCGGGTCGCCGATCAGGATCACCGTCGAGCGGCCCGAGAACGCGCGGTCGATGACCTGCCACTGCACCGGATCGGTGTCCTGGAACTCGTCGACCATCACGATCGGCCACCGGCGGTGCATCCGGTCCCGCGCAGGAGAGTCGTTGTCGCGCAACGCATTGGCCAGTCGCGACAGCAGGTCGTCGTAGTGCAGGATGCCCAGACGCCGCTTGCGCCGCTCGAGCTCGGCGCAGACCTCGGTGGCGAAGGTGACGCGCACCTCGGGTTCGGTGCCCTGCTCCGGGTCCCGCGGACGCAACTCGGTGCCCGCGTTGTTGACGACCTCGCGCGCCAGCGACAGGGCCTGATCGCGGGTGAGCACGGGGTTGTCGGCCTGGTTGCCGAAGTGCGCGAGGTACAGGTCGTCGACGATCTCGGTGGTGAGGTCGTCGAGGCTGTCGACCAACCGCACCCCGGCATCGCTGTCACCGGCCACGCCCAGCGACTTGAGCACCAGCTGACAGAACTGGTGGGTTGTCGCGATGGTGGCGGCGTCGAAACCGGCCAGCGCGTCGCGCAACCGGCGTCGCCGCGCGTCGCGGTCTTCCTCGGTGCCGGCGACGAGCTGGGCCACCAGGGCGTTGTCGCCGACCGCGGCCGGGTCGGCGAAAGCGGCCAGCGCGTGCACGATCTGGCCGCGCACCCGCTCGCGCAACTCCTGGCTGGCTGCGCGCCCGAAGGTGATCAGCAGCATCTGGTCGAGCGTCGCCGCACCCTCGGCGAGGTAGCGCGTCACCAGCCCCGCCAGCGCGAACGTCTTGCCGGTACCGGCGCTGGCCTCCAACACCGTCGTCGAATTGGGCGTGGGCAGCGGCCCCAGGAGATCGAAGGCCTGCATCAGTACGGATCCCTCTCCGCGTGCAGCATCGGCAGCCACAGCCGGCACGCATACGCGCCCAGCCGGGTGTTCTCACCGTCGTACTCCTCGCCGGGCCGCACCTCGGTCAGCAGCACCTGCAGGTTGGTGTACTTGCCCCACACCTGCTGATGGGCGGGTTCCTCGTTCTCGCCGGGATACCGGTTGCTGTTCCACCGGAACCCGGCCTCGCGCATCGGATCGGTGCGGGTGAACCGGGCCTCGGCCCACGCATAGGAAGTCTTGAGCGGCAACGGGATCGGCTCGCGTCGGCCCGCGTCGTACATCGCGACCAGATCGGCCAGCACGTCGACCGGCGACCGGTCGGGGCAGCCCAGCATCCGTTGCCGCGGCGTGGTACCCCGCTTGGGACGACCGATGCACACCGCGGTCCAGTCTCCCGACCGAGCGGCGGTCAACGCCACCAACGAGATCCACGAGGCCAGCAGGTGGCGGCCGTCGAGCTTGGAGTAGGTGACCGACACCAGACGGTCGCCGTAGACCCTCGGGACGGTGCCGGTGACGCGGCGTCCGCCGCCGAGCGGGATGTCGACGTCGAAGGCGCGCGGCGCCCGGGCGCGGTGGTGCTGCGCGGCCGACGCCAGCGCGCTCACCTGGTCGCGCAGTTCGATCGCCTTGCGCCAGCCCAGCCGTCCCGGTGGCAGGGACCCGCGCCGCCACTCGGCCTGCTGTGCCGTCGCGGGATCCATGCCGCGCAGTACGTCGTCGAGCATCCGGTCGCCGACCTTCCACTCGGCCAGCGCGTCGATCTCCACCGGCATCGCGTCCTCGACGGTGTCGACGTCCCACGGCAGCGTGTAGTCCAGCGCGCGGAAGAACCCCTTGACCGGATCCCTGAAGAAGCCGATGAGGTCGTCGAGCGCGACGTCGTCGGGCGCCGGCTGCGGCAGCGGCGCCGACAGCAGCGGCGGTTCGGGGACGCGTTGACCGCCCGCCACCGCCGCGGCGTCGCGCGCGGTCGGGTCGAACGTGAACGGCTCACCGGGCGGCATGCCGAGTTCGCCGGGCGTGACATTGCGAACATCGAAGGGCTGCAACGGATGTTCGACCACCACCTGCTTGCGCACCGAGGTACCCACGGTGAGATCCAGCGCGTCGAGCAACTCGACCAACGGCACCGCGGGCGGCCTGCGGTGACCGGTGTGGGCGTCGGCGCCGGTGTAGGTCACCACCAGTTTCTCGGTGGCCGCGGTGACCGCGTCGAGCAGCAGCTGACGGTCCTCGGACCGGATGTCGCGCTCACCGGTGACCGGCTGACGGGCCAGGACGTCGTCGCCGTCGACGACGCCGAGGCGCGGGAACACCCCGTCGTCGAGTCCGACCAGGCACACCACGCGGTGGGGCACCGACCGCATCGGCACCATCGTGCAGACGGTCAGCGTGCCGGTCCGGAAGTTCGCGCGGGTAGGTCGTCCGGCCAGGTGCCGGTCCAGCAGCGCGCGGACGTCGGGCAGCCGCAGCTCGGTGTCGCGGTGCCGGCCCGCGGCGGACAGGATCTCGGCGAACTCACGCTCGACCTGCCGGACCTGCCAGGCGTCGTCGTCGGGCACCGCGGTCAGCGCCTCGACCGCCGCGCCGAGTGCGGTCAGCCACTGCGCGAGCGGCGCAGGGCCGCAGAGGGATTCGACGTTGCGGTGCAGGATGTCGACGTAGTCGGCGAACCGGCCGGCCAGCTCCACATGGTTGCTTCCGACATCGTCGAGCGGAAGCGTCGTGTCCAACCAGGCCTGCGAGTCGTCGGACATCGCGACCCCCGCCAGCACCCGGTCCACGCCGAAGCGCCAGGTGTTCTGCACGAAGTCCACGCCGTAGGGCAGCCGGGACTCCCGGTCGAAACCCCACCGGATGTTGGCCTGGCGGACCCAGTCACCGATGGTGTCGAGATCGTCGTCGGAGAATCCGAAGCGGTGCCGCACCGGCGGCGTCTCGGCTAGATTGAGCACCTCGCCGGCGGTGGCGCGCCCACCGGCCAGCGCCAGGATCTGGCCGGCGACGCCCAGCAGCGGATTGGTCTGGGTGAGCGCACGATCGGCGAGCTGCACCCGCAGCCGGTGCGCCGGATGCGCACCCGGCACCGCGTCACCGAGACCGAAGTCGGCCACCAGCAGCGGCGCATAGGTCTCGATGTCGGGGCACATCACCAGGATGTCGCGCGGCTCCAGCGTCGGGTCGTCGGTCAGGAGACCGAGCAGCACCTCGCGCAGCACGTCGACCTGTCGGGCCGGGCCGTGGCAACTGTGCACCTGCACCGAGCGGTCGTCGGCGCGGTGGACGCGTCCGGCGGGACGGACCGCGTCGGCCGCCAGGTCGGACTGCAGCCATCCCAGCAGCGTGTCGGGTCGCGTTGCGGCGCCCAGGGATTCGTCGGTGGCCGGATCGGCAGGCAGGCAGCGCTGCAGCTCGCGCAGGTCGCGACCCAGCGTCGCGGCCAACGGGTGGCCGACGTCGCGGTGGGTGGTGTCGTCGCGGCGGGGGACCGGGCCGCGCGCCGCGCTCAGGCGGGTCCACAGCGTCTCGCTGGGGTGGGGGAGCCACAGGTGCAGATCGTGCTGGGTGGACAACGCCTCCAGCAGCTCGATGTCGGTGACCGGGAGCCGGGTGTGGCCGAACAACGACACCCGCTGCGGCAGGTCGGCGGGGGCGGCCCTCAGCCGGGCGACGGCGTCGGCATGACGCACGTGCGGGGGATCGGCGTCGACCGCCGCCACCAGGGCCCGGTAGAGCTCGGGCTGCCACGCCAGGTCGGCATCGAGTCCGTCGGTGCGGCCCTCCAGCCAGTCCACCAGCAGCTGCGGACGTTGCCGCGCGTAGGACGCGAACAACCCGGCCAACCGCCGGGAGACCGCGTAGCGGCGGCCCCGGCGCAGCTCCTGTTCCTCACCCTGTTCGAAGTGGCCCAAATGTGTTGCCAGGGTGCGGCACCACGGCTGATCCAAGCAGGTGTCGACGACGCCGAGCAGCGGCCACACCAGCGCCTCGGGCGCCCACGGGTCGTCGTCGACGGTGCCGGTGAGCTCGGCGACCAGCGACGCCGGATGTCGGAACGTGATGCCCGCGCACACGCCGTCGTCGGCCGATCCGACACCGAGGGTGTGGGACAGCCGCTGGCTGAGCCAGCGCTCCATACCGCGCGCGGAGACCAGGACGAGGTCTTCGGCGAACGGGTCGGCGGGCGGCGTGCGCAGCAGCGCGCCCAGGCCGTCGGCGAGCAGGTCAGTCCGGTCGGCCCGATGGAGGTGAAGCGGCATCGCACGTCAGACTACGACGCGGTGCCGACATCCGGGCCCGGCGTGTCCTCAGCCCTGTTCCACCACGTTTCCGCTGCCGGAGGTGATGACCTCGGGAGTGCCGTCACGGTAGGTGACGCGGTTGTCGAAGCCCGACGCGGCGACCAGGCGCGCCGTCTCCACCTTCACGACGTTGGTCATGCCCGACACCGTGATCGACCCGCACGCCCCGGTCACCTCGACCACGTTCTCCACGCCGCTGACGCTCACCGTGCCGCCGTCGCAGCGCACCGTCCGGCGCGTCTGGACACCGGCGATGCTGGTGGACTCACCCGGCCCGACCGAGACGATCTCGTCCTGGGACGGGAAGCCGGGCAGGGCGGGCAGTTCGGGGACCGCGGGGCCGTCGATGGGTCCGCCGCCGCCGGCGACCTCCGATGACGGCACCGAGATCGACGTCGAGGTGAAGTACACGACCGCGCCGATCGCCGCGGTCACAGCGACCACCCCGATGGCCAACGGGAGAATCCACGCCGCCGCGGGCGAGCGCTTGCGCACCACGTGTTGCGGCGGTGCGAAGTACGGCGACGGACCGGGCGGCGGCATCGGCTGGTAGGGCTGGGTGCCCAATTCGCTGGCGCAGGCGCGTTCGGCCAGGGGCCGCTCCAAGTCGCGGATCCGCGCCTCCGGGTCCGCATCCGGTTCCATGCGCAGATCGTTGCACACCGGACGCGCTCATCGCGTCGCTTGTGTGCAGGTCAGATGGGTGCCGGCGCGGCGGGGGGCCGGGCCGGGGGCCTGGCGGAGAAGGGATTGGAGGACGTCCCCTCGTCACGGTGCCAGGCCACCACGGCCTCGGCGGTCGCATCCACGTCAGCGTTGGTGTCGATCACCGCTTCCGCGGTGGCGAAACCGTCCGCGCCATTGATGCGACATTCGTAACCGATCCGGTGTGCCAGTCGACGCAGCCAACTGATGGCGCGCATCCGTTGGCCGAACGTCAATCCCCGCGCGTCGCAGACCAGAACGAGACGTCGGACCCCGGCCGATATCGCCGTGGTGATCGCCCAGTCGGCTGTCTCGTTACCCCACGTTCTGAGTTGTCGCCGCGACGCGCCCGTCGGACCGTCGCGCAGCAGTGCGCCCAGCAGTGGGCGGTCCACCACGACGACGATCGTCTCCATCGAGTCGGAGTTGGCGTCGGCCAGAGTCGTTGCCTGCGAACGCGAATCCGTGTGCACGACCGCCACGCCGTCGCGCCGCAGCGCCTCGGCGAGACTCTCCAGAACCTCCGCTGACCGCCCCAGCACGAGCACCGACGCACCGCCGGTTGCCTGAACTGACACGCCAAACCTCCTCGTCGATGGACTCAGCTCATCGTTGGTGCACCAGGCACCACGACTGCTGACCGATGTCCTCCCTCCGGGCGGACACGACACCGAGGGCATACGCGATGCCATCCCGGTATCCGGCCGCCGCGTCCCCGTCGACCCACGGCCGGCGGTGCGCGGTCAGCCTGGTCGCGACCCGGTCCAGGGCCGCGACGATGCGAACGCGATCGCGTTCGGACGGCGGATCCTCCGATGCCGTCGAGGGCGCCAGGCCCCCTGCGGCAGCGGCGATCTGGTCCAGTACGCACAACCCGGCGAACCGCAGCGCCGCCGCGTGACCGGACCGGTACGCCGCGGTGCTGTCCGTGGGTGCGCTACCGCCGGCGATGTCGTCGCGGACATCGCCCAGAACCCTTGCCAGCTCCGTCATGTCCGCGCCGTCGGCGGACAGGGCGAATTTACCGAATAACCCATCACACCCTCTATTTCTCTGAATTTTCTGCCGTGTCGATCGCGTAAGTGACAGCAAATTCGACGGTCGATATATTCCGCGTACGGCCGGCGGTGTTTTATTCTCCGATTACGGTTGTGGTCCGCAGAATTGGTGCGTCGAAAAAGCCATTCCTCCAAGGCCTTCACGCGATTGCTGCACACGGCACCAGGCAGCGAAATCCGCTGCCTGGTCCTGAATTACGTGGAAAATCGTCTAGGAGGCGCGATCCGAACGCTTGCGCCGAGTGATGAATTCACCCGCCTCGGACGATTTCGCGCGCTTTGCGGCACGCTTTTCCTTGATGGTCATCGCAGGTTTCTTGAGAGAGCGACCTTGAGATTTGCTAGCCACCGCTATCCCTTTCACTTTCCGCCAACCACGATCGACCATACCCCAGAAAAAAATAAAAGCCAGTGGTGTGCTGGGGGGTCATCGCCGCACGTCAGGCAGGGTTGCCGGAGGCTCCGGCGTGGGTACCCGCCAACCATGACGGCGCCGGGTTTCCTCGCGATCGGCAGCGGCCCTGCCGGTGTCAGCGCGGCCGAGACGTTTCGCGGAAAACACCGCGACATTCCCGTGCGGATCCTGTCCGACGATCCGGCGCTGCCATACGCCAAGCCGCCGTTGAGCAAGGGGTTCCTGTGCGGCGAGGAGGCCGAGCTCAACCTGCACAGTGCCCAGTGGTTCGCCCGCAACGACATCGAGCTGGTCCTGGGGGTGCGCGTCGAACGCATCGATGTCACCACCCAGCAGGTCGTCACGACCGGCGGGGCGCGGTACCCCTACTGGCACCTGGTGCTGGCATCCGGATCCACCGCGGTACCGCTCGGGGTGCCGGGCGCCGAGGCTGCGCTGACCCTGCGTTCGTTCGCCGACGCGGTCGCGCTGAAGATGGCCGCGCGGCACTCGGCCACCGCCGCGGTCGTGGGGGCCGGGTTGATCGGATGCGAAGCGGCGTCGTGTCTGACCGCGCTCGGCGTCGACACCACACTGGTGGCCCCGGAGCCGGTGCCGTTGCACCGGCGGTTCGGCATCGAGGTCGGCGAGCGGATGGCCGCGATGCTCGCCGAGGTGGGTGTGCGGTTCGTGGGCTCGGCGCGGGTGACGGAGGTGTCCGACACCGGGGTCCGGCTCGCCGGCGGGGAAACGCTGAAAGGCGAGCTGGTGGTCGCCGCCACCGGGGCGCGCCCCGACGTCCGCCTGGCCGAACAGGCCGGGCTGACCATCCGCGACGGCCGCGTCGTCGTCGACACGCACATGCGCACGTCGGCAGCCAATGTCTACGCCGCAGGAGACATCACGTTGGCGCACAACGTCGCCGCCGGCCGCCGGGTCATCGCCGAGCACTGGCGCGACGCCGCACTGCAGGGCCGCGTCGCGGGGTTGACCGCGGCCGGCCACACAGCCGCGTGGGACCGGGTGTCGGCCTACTCCGGGGTGGTCGGCGGCTACACGTTCACCTACCGCGGCTGGG
Organism: Mycobacterium sp. pV006; assembly: GCF_041287115.1. Taxonomy (NCBI): domain Bacteria; kingdom Bacillati; phylum Actinomycetota; class Actinomycetes; order Mycobacteriales; family Mycobacteriaceae; genus Mycobacterium; species Mycobacterium sp. pV006. The sequence continues at coordinate 97,975 of NZ_JBGGKT010000004.1, forward strand.
GTGGCCGATACGACTCCTGCGTGGTGACCGACCGCGCCGACGGTTTCACCGCCGAGTACTCCTTGCAGCGCAGCCTCACCGGGACGCTGACCGTCACAGCCAGTCCCGCTTCTTGAACATCACGTACAGCACCACCACCGCCACCAGGATCAGCGCGCTGCTGATGACGAAACCGGCGACGGTGTCGACTCCCGGGTAGATCACGTTCTGGCCGTAGAACCCGGTCACCGCGGTGGGCACCGCGATGATCGCCGCCCACCCGGTCAACTTCTTCATCACCATGTTCAGCCGGGCGTCCTGCAAGCTCAGATTCGTCTCGAACACCGTGGTGACCATGTCGCGCAGAGATTCGGTCCACTCCGAGACCCGCAGCACGTGGTCGTACAGATCGGCGTACTTCGGGTCCAGTTCGGTCGCAGCGGTCGCGTCCATCCGGCGGTGCTGGATCACCGAGACCACCTCGCGCATCGGCAGCACCGCCCGGCGCAACGCCACCAGCTCCTTGCGGAGCTGGAAAGTCTTGCGCTGCAGACCCTTCCGAGGCGCCCTTTCGGCGAACAGGTCGTCCTCGAGGCTCTCGATGCCGTCGTCGAGCGCCTGCACGGCGTCGAAGTGCCCGTCGACCACCACGTCGAGCAGGGCGTGCACCAGCGCACCCACCCCGAATTCCTGACCGCCGAGCTCGTCGAACCGCCGCGAGACCTCGTCGATGTCGAAGCCCGAGCCCAGCCGCACGGTGATCAAGCCCTGCGGAAGCACGAACACCGAGATGCGGTGCATGGTCAACAGGGCCTCGCCCACCTCGTCGGTGGGCGGCGTCGCCGCCACGGTCACGCCGTACACGGTGAAGAACGTATGGGTCTTGTAGACCACGGCTTTGGTGCGTTCGGCGTCGGCCAGCGTGTCCTCGACGGCCCACTCGTTGAGCCCGATCTCGTGGGCGAGTTCTCTGAGGGTGTCGTGGTCGGGGTCGTCGATGTCACACCACACCAACGTCTTCGGCGCGGCCAGATGATCCGACAGCGCGGTGAACACGAAGTCGTCGCGGGGTTGGCCGTCCACCCAGACGCGGCCGCGGATGAGCGTCACCGCCGGATCAGACGCCGAGGGTGAATTCTTCTGCCAGCGAGCCGATTCCGGCGCGGATGGTCTCCAGCGAGCGGCGGCGGGCCTTGAGTTTGGTGGCGTGGTGGGCGCCGGCGTTCAACGTGGTCGCCGCCTCGGTGGCCACCTGGCGGGCGCGGGGGAGGACCTGATCGGCCTCGACGACCTCGTCGAGCCAGCCCGACGAGAGCGCCGTGTCGCCGACGAACGTCACCGCCAGGTTGGCCGCCCGGTCGAACGCCGCCGGCGTCAACCGCATCCGCATCAGCTCCAGCGCCGCGTTCGGGATGACCATCCCGATCGCGACCTCGATGGCCTGGCACCGCGTCTTCGGCCCGCCGACGCGGTGATCGGCGGCCAGCAGCAGGAACGAACCCATCGCGATCGCCGGTCCGGTCGCAGCGATCACCACCGGCACCGGGAACTCGAGCGTGCGCACCGCCAGCTCGAAACCGCCCGACAGCATCCCCAGTGCGGCCTGCGCGTCCCCGGACTGGAACACCGTCAGATCGAACCCGCCGCTGAAGACGCGCGAATTGCCGGCCAGCACCACCGCCTTGGCCTTGTCGGCCTCGGCGCGGTCGAGCGCCTCACCGATCGCGGCCTGCATCGCCGGTCCCAGAACGTTGACCTTGCCGTCGTCGAGCGTGACGGTGGCGACGCCGTCGGCGAGCTCGTAGGTGACGTGACCGCTCATCGTTTCCTCCTCAGCCGCCCATCAGCATGCGCCACTGGTCGAGATCAGCGGCGCGGTAGACGTAATTGGTCTGGCGTACCCGATCCAGCGGGGCGCTGGGCTCGGCCGAATACCAGTGCCCGGGGAACACGGTGGGATCGCCGGGCAACTGGGCGAGCGCCTGCAGGCTGCGGAACATGTCGTCGGAGTTGCCGCCGGGGAAGTCGGTACGCCCGCACCCGTCGAGGAACAGCGTGTCCCCGGCCACCAGGCGTCCGTCGACCAGGAAGCACTGGCTGCCCGGCGTGTGGCCGGGGGTGTGCAGCAGCTCGATGTCGATCCCGCCGACGCTGACGTGGTCCCCGTGCTGATGCGACGTCAGCTCCGACATGGCGATCCCGGTGACCCGCGACACCCAATCGGCCTCGTGGGTGTTCACGTGCACCGGCACGCTGACCCGCTCGAGCAGTTCGGCCAGCCCTTTGAGGGTGAAACCCATCATCGAGCCGCCGACGTGGTCGGGATGGTGGTGGGTGACCAGCACCCCCGACAGGTGCATCCCGTCGGACTCCAGCGCGTCCACCAGATCCGAGGCCGCGTAGGCGGGGTCGACGACGACGGTGTCCCCGGTCTGTCGGTCGCCGATCAGGTAGGCGAAGTTGCGCATCTGCTCGGCGATCGGATCGCCGGCGGCGAAGTCGCGCCCGGAGAGCAACTGGCGGAAGTAGAGCCGGTCGGAATCAGCCATGCGGCTAGGGTAATCGAGCGCCGATCGTCGGTTCCGGAGCCTCTACGCGGGGATTGACCTGCGGTTTGGCGTACCAAACCGGGAGAATGTACTCTCTTTAAGGCTCGACGCTGGTGTGCCGCGGAGAGTGCAGTGGCAAGGCCCCCTTAGCTCAGTCGGCAGAGCGTTTCCATGGTAAGGAAAAGGTCAACGGTTCGATTCCGTTAGGGGGCTCGGTGGAACGGGTGGAGCGCCCGACAGCTCCCAGCCTGGCTCCGTCGGGGCGGTGTAGCTCAGCTGGTTAGAGCGCACGACTCATAATCGTGAGGTCGGGGGATCGAGCCCCCCCACCGCTACAAGTAGAGAAGAACCGAGCTCTGAAACGAGGCACCGAACGTGGCGTCCAGTACTGACGTACGGCCGAAGATCACACTGGCCTGCGAGGTGTGCAAGCACCGCAACTACATCACGAAGAAGAACCGCCGCAACGATCCCGACCGGCTCGAGATCAAGAAGTTCTGCCCCAACTGCGGCAAGCACCAGGCCCACAAAGAGTCGCGCTAGGCGACACGTCGGGCAATTCTTCAACAACCGTGTCATTTCTTGACGGCCTGATCGGGGCGCACTACCGCTATCCCGACAGCTACGTGGTGGGTCGCGAGAAGATCCGTGAGTACGCCACGGCGGTGAAGAACGACGACCCGGCTTTCTTCCACGAGAAGGCGGCCGCCGAGCTCGGCCACGACGCGCTGTTGGCGCCCCTGACGTTCATCTCGATCTTCGGCTACACCGCGCAGCTGGCCATGTTCAAGGCGAACAACATCGCGATCTCCGACGCGCAGATCGTGCAGGTGGACCAGGTGCTGAAGTTCGTCCGTCCCGTCAAGGCCGGCGACGAGCTCTACTGCGACGTCTGGGTCGAGTCGATCCGCAAGGCCCACGGCACCGACATCATTGTGACCAAGAACATCGTCAGCAACGCCAACGGCGATGTGGTGCAGGAGTGCTACACCACCCTGGCAGGACGTAGCGAAGAAGACGGAAAGAGTGGCTTTTCTGATGGCACTGCGTGAGTTCAGTTCGGTCAAGGTCGGCGATCAGCTGCCCGAGCGGGTGATCCCGCTGACGCGGGCGGACCTGGTCAACTACGCCGGCGTGAGCGGCGACCTGAACCCCATCCACTGGGACGACGACATCGCCAAGCAGGTCGGGCTCGACACCGCGATCGCGCACGGCATGCTCACCATGGGCCTCGGTGGCGGCTACGTCACCGCCTGGGTGGGCGACCCGGCCGCGGTCACCGAGTACAACGTGCGCTTCACCGCGGTGGTGCCGGTCCCCAACGACGGCAAAGGCGCCGAGATCGTCTTCAACGGCCGCGTGAAGTCCGTCGACGAGGAGACCAAATCGGTCACCATCGCGCTGACCGCGACCTCCGGCGGCAAGAAGATCTTCGGCCGCGCGGTCGCCACGGCGAAGCTGGCGTAGGCGGGATCGAACATGGCTCTCAAGACAGACATCCGCGGGATGGTCTGGCAGTACCCGGACCCCTTCGTCGTCGGCCGCGAACAGATCCGTCAGTACGCGGCCGCGGTCAAGGCGTTCGACCCGGCCAGCCACGACGACGCCGCAGCCGCCGAACTCGGCCACAGCGGCCTGGTCGCCCCGCCGACGTTCATGTCCATCCTCGCGGTGATGACCCAGCGGCACTTCTTCCAGCACGTCGACATCGGTTTCGAGACCATGCAGATCGTGCAGGTCGACCAGAAGTTCCTCTTCCACCGGCCGATCATGGAAGGTGACCGCCTCACCGCCACCATGTACATCGAGTCGGTCGCCGAGCGCTTCGGCGCCGACATCGTGACCACCCGCAACGAGCTCACCGACGACGCCGGCGAGGTCGTGATGGAGTCGTTCACCACGCTGATGGGCCACGAAGGGGACAATTCGATCTCGGCCGGATGGGACCCCGAGACCGGTCAGGTGGTGCGGAAACCGGTCGTGCACGACACCGGTGACGACACCGGAAACGAGAACGCGGATTAGTAAGACCGACCACCAGCGCGCTACACTGCTGCTTCGGGGTTTTCCCAGTTTAAGCGCGCTGTCCGTCGGCATGGATCGACCGAACGGGGAGCGCGCAAATTGTGTGAGCCCCGCAGGTCATCCTGAAGGGGCGTAGCTCAACTGGCAGAGCAGCGGTCTCCAAAACCGCAGGTTGCAGGTTCAAGTCCTGTCGCCCCTGCTCAATTGAATACTCGACAAGTGTGGAAGCTCGACAGTTCGGGATACTGGTGAGTGACCCGCAATCGACACGACCAGAAAAGGGAGCATGCGGTGAGCGACGAGCGCGACGCAGGCACCGACGGTGACGCCCAGACCGGTGACGGCGACGGCGACACCCGGAGCCAGACCGCGGTCGCGAACCGACCGCTGCGCCCCACGGGCAAGCGGTCGCGGCGCGGCGCGGCCGTCGTCGAGGCCGACGAGGACGCCGACACCGAGGCCGGCACCGACGTAGCGGACTCCGACGACGACGGCCCCAAGGGCCCGAAGACGAAGAAGAAGACGGCCCGCAAGCCCAAGGACGGGCCGTCCCGCAACCCGTTCACCTTCGTGTGGAACTACCTGCTCGAGGTCATCGGCGAGCTGCGCAAGGTCATCTGGCCGAACCGCAAGCAGATGGTCACCTACACGACCGTCGTGCTGCTGTTCCTGGCGTTCATGGTGGCCCTGATCGGTCTCGCGGACCTGGGCCTGGCGAAGCTGGTGAGCATCATCTTCGGTTGATCAGACCGTTGATGCCCACCGCAACCGACATTTCAGAGAGGACTGACACGTGACGAGCTTCGACGGCGAAGCGCCCTCGGGCGAGCCCGTCGACACCACGGACGTCGACGAAGCCAACACGGAGGCCGTGAGCGCCGAAGAGGACGCCGCACCCGCCGAGGTGGTCGACGACGCAGCTGGTGCCGAGGAAGCCCCCGAGGAAGAAGAGGACCCGGCCGTCGCGCTCAAGAAGGAGCTGCGACTCAAGCCGGGCGAGTGGTATGTCATCCACTCCTACGCCGGTTACGAGAACAAGGTGAAGGCCAACCTCGAGACCCGCGTCCAGAACCTCGACGTCGGCGACTACATCTTCCAGGTCGAGGTGCCCACCGAAGAGGTCACCGAGATCAAGAACGGCCAGCGCAAGCAGGTCAACCGGAAGGTGCTGCCGGGCTACATCCTGGTCCGCATGGAACTCAACGACGAATCCTGGGGCGCGGTGCGCAACACCCCCGGTGTGACGGGCTTCGTGGGTGCCACCTCGCGTCCTTCGCCGCTGTCGCTCGACGACGTCGTGAAGTTCCTGCTTCCGCAGGGCCCGGCGAAGAAGGCCGGCAAAGCGGGTTCGTCGGCCGCCGCGGCTGGGACATCGGAGGCCGGCGGCATCGAGCGCCCGGTCATCGAGGTCGACTTCGAGGTCGGCGAGTCGGTCACCGTCATGGACGGCCCGTTCGCGACGCTGCCCGCCTCGATCAGCGAGGTCAACGCCGAGCAGCAGAAGCTCAAGGTGCTGGTGTCGATCTTCGGCCGTGAAACACCGGTCGAACTGACCTTCAACCAGGTCGCCAAGATTTAAGCGGGCCGTTCGCAGCCCACCTCAAGGAAAAGAAGGAAAGCACAGCCATGCCCCCGAAGAAGAAGGTCGTCGGGCTGATCAAGCTGCAGATCCAGGCCGGGCAGGCCAACCCCGCCCCGCCGGTCGGACCCGCGCTCGGCCAGCACGGCGTCAACATCATGGAGTTCTGCAAGGCGTACAACGCCGCGACCGAGTCGCAGCGCGGCAACGTCATCCCCGTGGAGATCACCGTCTACGAGGACCGCAGCTTCACGTTCACGCTGAAGACCCCGCCCGCCGCCAAGCTGCTCCTCAAGGCCGCCGGCGTGGCCAAGGGTTCCGGCGAGCCGCACAAGACCAAGGTCGCCAAGGTGACCTGGGACCAGGTGCGTGAGATCGCCGAGACCAAGAAGGCCGACCTGAACGCCAACGACATCGATCAGGCCGCCAAGATCATCGCGGGCACGGCCCGTTCGATGGGGATCACCGTCGAGTAGCTTGCGGATCGACCAGACCGCAGTCGAATAAGACGGATCTCGTGGGAGGGCTGGCATCGGCCCGCACCACAACTTCTGAGAACTAGGAGACAACAATGAGCAAGAACAGCAAGGCCTACCGCGCCGCTGCTGAGAAGGTCGACAGGACCCAGCTGTACACGCCGCTGGAGGCCGTGAAGCTGGCCAAGGAGACGTCGTCGGCCAAGCAGGACGCCACCGTCGAGGTCGCCATCCGGCTCGGGGTGGACCCCCGCAAGGCCGATCAGATGGTCCGCGGCACCGTGAACCTGCCCCACGGCACCGGTAAGACCGCGCGCGTCGCGGTGTTCGCAGTCGGCGAGAAGGCCGAGCAGGCCCAGGCCGCCGGCGCCGACATCGTCGGCAGCGACGACCTGATCGAGGCGATCCAGGGCGGCATGCTGGACTTCGACGCCGCGATCGCCACCCCCGACCAGATGGCGAAGGTCGGTCGCATCGCGCGCATCCTGGGCCCCCGCGGCCTGATGCCCAACCCGAAGACCGGCACCGTCACCCCCGATGTCGCCAAGGCTGTCACCGACATCAAGGGCGGCAAGATCAACTTCCGCGTGGACAAGCAGGCCAACCTGCACTTCGTGATCGGTAAGGCCTCGTTCGACGAGAAGGCGCTGGCCGAGAACTACGGCGCCGCGCTCGACGAGATCCTGCGTGCCAAGCCGTCGTCGTCGAAGGGTCGCTACCTGAAGAAGGTCGTCGTCTCGACGACCACCGGACCCGGCATCCCGGTCGACCCGACGGTCACCCGCAACTTCGCAGAGGCCTGACGGCCACTGACAGAAAACCCGCGCCTGCGATGCAGGCGCGGGCTTTTCGTCTCCAAGCTTCGGAGTGCTCCTCGGCCACCAATTCCGCCGGTAGCGACCCGATCGGCGTCCCCCACGAACGATGATCGAGCGCTGTGACCAGCGGCCGTCGGCGTGTCCCCCACTGACCTCGTGTGGTGGCCGAGAAGCACCCCCGCAGCAAGATAACACCGCCCGCGTCAATACCGGTCGGAAATCGCTGGTTTTCCACCCGCGCACGCAGCCGAATATGTGATCGTTGTCACATGCGTAGTCGGGCGCGCGCAGGCGTGCTGCTCGTCCTTTCCGTCGTCGTCGTGATGGTGCTGGGTGTCGCGTCGGCGTTCATGTCGGCCGTGGCGCTCGGCGCGACGGCACTGATCGTGCCGGGTACCGGAACCCCGGACCCGGAGGTCGAGAACTACAAGCAGCACGCGTGGGATCGGTACATCAAGGGCGTGGCGTGCACCGACGCGCAGGAGTGCGAGGATCCGGTGCTCACCGGCATCCCGTACCCGGCGTCGTTCTGGCCGATGTCGATCTTCCCGGACTGGTGTGTCCCCGGACGCTGCGAGAAGTGGGACGTCTCGGTGGGGGAGGGGGTGGCGCATCTCAAGGAGGCACTGCTGCCGCTGCTGGCCCCGAGCTCCACCGAGGACGTCTTCATCTTCGGGTACTCCCAGGGCGGCGCGGTGGTGGCCAACACCCTGCAGTACCTCGGCGAACTGGGTCTGTCGGAGAAGGTCAAGGAGCGGTTGCAGGTCGTCACGATCGGCGGCATCGAGAATCCCGACGGCGGCCTGTGGCAGAGGCTGGCGTGGCTGCGCTACCTGCTGGGCAGTCCGGTTCCCGTCCTGGACCTCACCTTCGAGCCGGCGATGCCTGTCGATCTCGGAATCCGTACCACCGCAATCGGTTTCGAGTACGACCCGGTGACCTACGCGCCCCGATTCTGGGGCAACCCGTTCGCGATGCTCAACGCGTTCGCGGCGTTCGACACCGTGCACGGCTACTACCTGTCACCTGACGGCGACGACGCCCCCGACGTCACCATGCCCTACGGCTACACCGCCGAGACGCTGGCTCCGCAGCTGGATTGTTCACTCAACCAAAGCAATTGCCGCACAGATAAATTCGGCAACACCTACATCATCATCCCGGCGACCAGCCTGCCGCTGACCGACCTGGTGCGGTCCTGGGCCGACGACGCCCGGATCGGCTGGCTGCTCGAACCGTTCATCGATCTGGTGGAACCGGTGCTGCGTGAGGCGGTGGACCTCGGCTACGACTGGACCGGCGACCCCGGCGTGCCGCGCAGTCTGAGTGTGCTGCCGTTCAAGCTGTTCCAGAACTGGATCAAGGTGGGCATCGACTTCGCGGTCGCGGCGATCAAGGGTGTCGAGGCGTTCCTCGGGAACTTCGTGCCGCGTGAGTCCGAGGTGGAGACCCTCGATCCGCCGGCGGAAACCGATCAGGCCCGCACGACCGAAGAGGTCGAGGACCGCGTAGCGCCGTCGCGTCGTGCGGAGGTGACCGCGACCGAGGAGGCGGTGACCGCGGCGACGGAGGAAACCGTCACCACGGAGGACACGGTCACCGAGAAGGAGGCGGTCCTCGTCGAGGACATCGTCGAGGACGTCGCCGAAAACGACGACACCGCGGCAGAGGAACCCGAGCCGACCGAGGACGCCACGCCGACGCTGCGTGAGCGCAACCCCGAGACGTCCGGGGACGGGTTCAGGACCAAGCGCACCCGCGCCGCGGCCTGACGGCTACCGCACGGTCAGGCCGCCGCGGCACCCGGCTTGAGGTAGGTCACCAGGCTGACGTCGATGGCCTCGTCCATGAAGTAGTACTGGCAGCCCTTGAGGTAGCGCATGTAGCGGTGGTAGTTCTCCTCGTCGGTCGCGGCGATCGCGGCCTCTTTGTTCTGCTCCAGCCGGTCGGCCCAGATGCCGAGGGTCTTGATGTAGTGGTTGCGCAGTGACAGCGGCTTGGGCACCGTGAAGCCGGCCTTCTCACCGTGCTCGACGAGCATCTGGGTGGACGGGATCCGCCCGCCGGGGAAGATCTCGGTGATCATGAACTTGATGAAGCGGGCCAGCTCGAAGGTCAGCTTCTTGCCGCGTTCGGCCAGGTCGTACGGGTGGTAGCCGACGCTGCTCTGGATCGTCATCCGGCCGTCGTCGGGCATCACGTCGAAGCACATCTTGAAGAAGTCGTCGTAGCGCTCGAAGCCGAAGTGCTCGATGGCCTCGATCGACACGATCCGGTCGACGGGGGAGTGGAACTGCTCCCAGCCCTCGAGCCGGACGTCGAAGGTGCGGGTGGTGTCGAGCTTGCCGAGCAGCTGGTCGCAGTAGGCCTTCTGGTTCTTGCTCAGCGTCAGGCCGATGACGTTGACGTCGTATTTCTCCATCGCGCGCTGCAGCGTCAGGCCCCAGCCGCAGCCCACCTCCAGCAGTGTCATGCCGGGCTTGAGGTCGAGGCTGTCGAGATGCTGGTCGACGTTGGCGATCTGGGCCTCCGACAGCGTGCAGTACGGCCCGGTGAAGAAGCCGCAGCTGTACTTGCGGGTGGGGTCCTGGAAGACGCCGAAGAAGTCGTCCGACAGATCGTAATGCGCCTGGATGTCCTCGAAATGAGGCGTCATGTCCTTCGTGCCGGTGGATTGGTCAGACATATTTCCCCTGCTCTTGCTGCCCACGTGATCCTGCTGTGGATGACCGTACCCATACGCCTGCTCATCGCTGCTGCAAACACGCGTCGTGCGGGGATCAGACTAGCCGTCCGCCCTCGAAGTGGGCCAACTCACCTAGTGAGACTAGGTAGCCATTGCGAATGTGGCCGTCAGCTCGGCGACGATGTCGTCCCACAGCGGCTCGGGCAGTTCATGGCCCATGCCGTCGAACAGCACCAACCGGGCACCGTCGATCGCGCGGGCGACCGACCGCCCACCGGACGGGCGCATCAGCTTGTCGGCCTTACCGTGCAGTACGACCGTGGGGACGCGCGTCCGGCGGTTGTAGGGCAGCAGACTGCCGCTGCCGGTGATCGCGTTGAACTGCCGCGCGATGCCCTGCGGATAGTAGGAGCGGTCGTAGAACGCGACCGCGTCGGCGCGCAGCTTCTCCTCGGACGCCGGGAAGCCCGGGCTGCCGATGATGCGGCTGACCCGGATCGAGTTCTCGATGATCACGTCGCGCGGCGAGTTCGGCGGCGGGCCGGTGATGACCGACAGGAGCTGCCGCGGTCCCGGCGGAGGCAGCAGGGCCCGGTTGTTCGACGAGAAGATCACGCCGAGGCTGCGGGTGCGCTGCGCGTGCCGGGCGGCGACGATCTGGGCGATCATGCCGCCCATCGAGCCGCCGACCACGTGCGCGCGCTCGATGCCGAGGTGGTCGAGCAGCGCGGCGGCGTCGTCGGCCATGTCCTCCAGCGTGTACACCGCGGGGCTCTTGCGGCCGACGAGTGAGCGCACCATGTTGCCGACCTGCGAGCCGCGGGTGCGGTGCCCGTCGAACTTGCTGGACAGCCCCACGTCGCGGTTGTCGAACCGGATCACCCGCAGGCCACGGTCGATCAGCTTGCGGCAGAAGCCCTCACGCCAGAACGTCAGCTGCGCACCGAGCCCCATGATCATCAGCACCGCGGGATCGTCGGGGTTGCCCATGTCCTCGTAGTGGATCTCCAGATCCCCGGACGGCGCCTTGCCTTCGCGGATGTCGATCATGCGTCGAGCTCTTTATCGTGCTCCCGAGAGACCTCCACCATGAAGTTCGCGAAGTAACCGGTCAGGGCGGGGTCGCTCATCATCTGCCACTTGGGTGCCAGCAGTTTCATGTAGCGCTCCACGTACAGGAACTGCTTGCCGATCAGCACCAGCTCGCGCGGCAGCTTCACGTCGTAGGCCTCGGCCAGCGCGGAGAGCTGCCGCCCGATCTCGGCGTAGCTCATGTCGCCCAGCGTCGACATGGTCAGCGGGGTGGCGAACTTCTCGAGGTCCTTGGCGGCTTCGGCTTCGGGCTTCATCGTGCCGACCGCGCCCATCAACACCACGATCTTGCCCGCCGCGGCGTGGTCCTTCTTGACCAGCAGCGCATACACCAACTCGCGCAGCAGCCAGCGGGTCCGCGGGTCGATGCGGCCCATGATGCCGAAATCGAAGAACACGATCTTGCCGTCGTCGTCGACGTAGAGGTTGCCGGCGTGCAGGTCGCCGTGGAACAGGCCGTGCCGCAGCCCGCCTTCGAACAGGCTGAACAACAGCGCCTTGACCAGTTCGGTGCCGTCGAAGCCCTTCTTGCGGAGCGCGGCGACGTCGTCGATACGCACGCCGCTGACGCGTTCCATCGTCAGCACCCGCTCGCTGGTCAGGTCCCAGTACACCTGCGGGACCCGGATGTTGCGGCCGAGCGGGGACGCGTGCATGTGCGCCACCCACGCGTCCATCGACTGCGCCTCCAGCCGGAAGTCGAGCTCCTCGGCCAGGTTGTCGGCGAAATCGGCGACGACGTTCTGCGCGGACAGCCGCTGCCCCGTCTTGGCCAGCTCGACCAGCCGCGCGCCGCGTTTGAGGATCTGCAGATCGGCGGCGACGCGGCGACGGATGCCGGGGCGCTGGATCTTGACGACCACCTCCTCGCCGGAGTGCAGGGTCGCGTAGTGCACCTGCGCGATGGAGGCCGACGCGAACGGCTGCTCGTCGAACGACTTGAACAGGTTGGCCGGCTCGTCGCCGAGTTCCTCGCGGAAGAGCTGGTGGACGGCCTTCGGGTCGGCCGGGGGGACGCGGTCGAGCAGGCTGCGGAACTCGCGGCTCAGGGGTTCGCCGAACGCCCCCGGGCTGGACGCGATGATCTGCCCGAACTTGACGTAGGTCGGACCCAGATCGGCGAACGTCTGCGGGATCTGCTTGACGATCTTCTGCTGCAGGGAGCCGCGGCGCAGCAGGGTGCCCGCGACGCGGGCACCGGTGCGGGTCACCTGCCAGCCGGTGGCGCCGACACGGGCGACCTCGACGGGCAGCGGCACCCGGTCCAGCCGGGCCCCCTCGCGCTGCGGTGTCTGGTTGGTCTTCCGGGTGGTGCTCATAGTCCGCCAGTGTCCCAAAAAGTCGCCATCGGGGAAAAAACCCGGCGACGACCGCTGGTCAGGCGCGCGCGAACGACTCCTCGAGTTCCTCACGCGAGCGGACCTGGTCGGTGCCGGGTCGGTACGTCGGGAGCGTGTGGGGTGCCAGCTCGGGATCCAGGCCGCCGGCCACGCGGGCCTTGGCCTCCTCGAACTCACGCACGGGGCCCGAGGCGAGGTGGATGCCGTTGATGGTCGACCAGACCATCGCGCGCCGCGCGGTGCGTTCGACGATGTTCGGGTCGCGGTGTTGGATCAGCCCTTTCGCCCACTTCGGCATGGTGTCGCGCACCGCCCAGTTCAGCGCGCTCTGCGGCAACGGCAGGTCGGGGCCGGTGGCCATCGCGGTGCCGTAGGTGACGGCGAGTCGGGGCAGATAGGACTCCAGGCACTCGAGTGTCTCGGCCTTGGTGGTGGGCAGATCGGTGCCGCCGAGGGCGCGCCCCACCCGCACGAACTCACCGTAGTAGCGGTCGATCTGCCTGCCGCGCAAGGGATTCGGATGGTACAGCTCGTGGGCGGTGGCGATCCCCCACACCACCGTCGCATAGTTCCACCGCAGCCAGTCCGGATCGTCGGCGTCGTAGCGCGCGCCGTCGGGCCGGGTGCCCTTGATGGTGTGGTGCATCGACCGCACCGCCAGCGAGAGCCGCTCGGCGGTCTCGGTGGATCCGTAGGCGGTACCGATGAAGAACGCCACCGAATGGCCCAGCCGCACCAGAGCACCCTTCGGGTCGATCTGCGGCATCGGGTCGTCGCGACTCTCGGGTTTGACCAGCCGGGAGTGGTGCACGCCCATCCAGTAGATCGACGGGTCGAGCCGCTCGATGAAGGCCGCGCACTGCAGCCCGAACACCAGAGCCTGCATGTGGGAGTGCACGTGCCAGACCGCGCTGCCCGGACCGAACCAGCCGGGGTCGCCGCCGGGCCCGCGAACTCCATGCCTTTGAAGAAGTGCCGGCGGATGTCCCGGTCGAATTGCCGGTCGAAGAACTGTCCGACGAGTTGGTGCGGCAGGAACATGCGATCCTCCAAGTTGGTCACGGGTGTGCCCAGAATAGCGTTTGGGGACGATCGTGACCAGAACCCCCTCGACCGGCTTACGCTGGTCCGGTGTCTGGTCCCGTGAGTCCGAGCAGGTGGGCCGGGGTTCGGATGACCGATCGCCGCGCCGAACGCCGCGAACTGCTCATCGACGCCGCGTTCCGGCTCTTCGGGGACGGCGGCGAGCCAGCGCTGTCCGTGCGCTCGGTGTGCCGCGAGTCCGGGCTGAACACCCGCTACTTCTACGAGAGTTTCACCGGGACCGACGAGTTGCTCGGCGCCGTCTACGACCGGGTCAGCGCGGAACTGGCCACCGAGGTCGAGCGCGCGATGGGGGACGCGCCCGACTCCCTGCGTGCCCGCACCCGGGCCGGCATGGCCGCGGTGCTGCACTTCAGTTCCGCCGACCCGCGACGGGGACGGGTGCTGTTCACCGACGCCCGCGCCAACCCGGTGCTGACGCAGCGCCGGGCCGCGACACAGGACATCCTGCGCGAAGCCGTCCTCTCCGAGGGATGGCGGTTGCATCCCGACACCGCGCCCGTGGCCGCCATGGTCGGCGCGGCGATGTACACGGGCGCGATGGCCGAGCTGGCGCAGCAGTGGCTGACCGGTGAGCTCGGCGACGATCTCGACGCCGTGGTCGACTACGCGCTGCAGCTCGTCCTGCGCTGAAAACCCTTGGAACCGACGGATTTCTGCCAGCCGTCAACCAATTCCTGCCACCGGAATTAAACGCTTGACCTGCTGGTTCAACGGTGCAGACGAACAAGATCAGGGAAGCAGGAACACGAAATGAAGAAGTTCACCATCGCCACCGCCGTCGCTGCTGGACTGTCGACCGCCCTGCTGGGCCTGGCCACCCCGGCCGTGGCCGCACCGTCGGGATCGGGCAACGCCAAGGCCACCATCAGCCAGCTCGAGGCCGAGGGCAACCGGGTGGTCGTCAACCGCAAGGGCAACACCCCGCTGGCAGAAGCCAACGTCGTGGCGGTCCGCCCCGGCCCGGAATTCCAGACGTGGGTGTGGGACGCCCAGCGTGACGACCGCATCCTGGTCCCCGCCGGCCGCACCTACTTCGTCGACGTGGCCTGAACGCGCGGCTTGAATCCGGAAAGGGGCACCCCTCCCCTCGGGGGTGCCCCTTTCCCATGTCCGGACCCTTATTCGACGGTCGCCTTCGGCGACTCCTGCTGAACAGACCAGGGCGTCAGCCATTCCGTCGCCGGCCACCCCTCCAACCCCGCGAGCAGCTCGTAGAGCGTGGCGCCGTCGATGCTCTCCCGGATGATGTCGCCCTGGCCGGCGTGCCGAGCCAGTTCCTCGATCATGTGGAAGAACACCCAGCGCACCGACCACGCCGGAACATCCTTCGGAAACCACGGCACGTGCTGCGGGATCGGCACGGCCGCGCCCAGATCGGTCGACTCCAGCAGCGCCATCGTCGCGGCGTTCTGCCGATCGAACGCCGCGAGCAGATCGGCGAGGGTCTCGTCCGGGTCCATCACGAACTCGTCGGAATAGTCGGCGGCCTGGGCGTCCATCGGACGCTGATCGGCCTCGCAGAGCTCGGGCGCCGCGGCGACCCGTTCCATCCAACTGCGCTGGCAACCGGTGACGTGCTTGATCAGGCCGCCGATGGACAGCGCGCTGACCGACGGGGTCGAGCGCGCCTGCTCGTCGGTCAAGCCGAACGCGATCGCGTGGAACGCGTACTGCTGCGCGGCCAGATACTGCTTGAGTCCGTCGCGCTCGTCGGCGATCGGCGGGGGTAGGGCGGCCATGTCAGGTGATCCTCTCGGTGCGGGTGTACAGGTCGCGGAGCAGGGAGATCTCGGCGCCGTGGTGGATGACCTCGCGGTTGATGTGCAGGATCAACTCGATCATCGGGTGCTCGGCCCACTCACCCTCGGCGGGACCGACAGGACGCCACAACGCGGCCTCGTCGAGCCCACGCACCCCGTCGTTCCAGCGGCGGTACGCGTCGTCGAGCTGGGTCAGCGCGGTCGCCGCGTCGGTCGCGTACGCCCACGACGCGTAGTCGGCCGGCGGACCGCCGAAGTGCGCATGCACCCGCACCGCGAGCACGCCGACGATGACATGCGCCAGACGCCACGCGATCGTCGTGACCGGCTCGGGCTGCGGAGCCGGATGGGCGAAGTCGACGGTCCCGTCACGGTGCACGGTCCAGCAGTCGGACACCGGAGCCCAGAAGTACTCGTCGTCGGTGAGTCCGTCCAGGCGCGGCCGCAGCTGGCCGCGCCAGTGGAAGTCCAACTGCTCGGCCAGGTGGTCGACGAGGGTCATGCCGAAACTGTCGCACCCATTGCGGACAGTTTCCGTCCTCGACAGGAGGAGACTGGTGGCGTGTCCGGAACAACCGCCCGCGTATTGCATCTGCTGGGCCTGCTGCAGTCACGGCGGGTGTGGAGCGGCCAGGACCTCGCCGAGCGGCTCGGGGTGACCACGCGCAGCGTCCGCCGTGACGTCGACCGGCTGCGAGAGCTGGGTTATCCCGTGCACGCCAGCGCCGGAGTCGGTGGCGGCTATCAACTGGGCGCGGGGGCGGCACTGCCGCCACTGCTGCTCGATCCCGACGAGGCGGTCGCGGTGGCCGTGTGCCTGCGGCTCGCAGCCGGTGGCAGCGTCGCCGGGGTGGGTGAGTCGGCGCTGCGTGCCCTGACCAAACTCGACCAGGTGATGCCGGCCCGGCTGCGTTCCCAGGTGGCCGCGGTCCACCAGACCACCGTCACGCTCGACGCCGGCAACGACACCCCGGTCGCGCCGGAGGTGCTGATGACGCTCGCGCGCGCCAGCCGCGACCACGAGCACGTCACCACCACCTACACCGATGCGCGCGGAACCGTCACCGCGCGCCGCCTCGAGCCCTACCGCCTGGTGACGACCGGACGCCGCTGGTACCTGGTGTGCCACGACCGCGACCGCGACGACTGGCGAAGCCTTCGCCTGGACCGCATGACCGACGTGGTGGCCGACGGCACCACGTTCAGGCCGCGCCCGACCCCGGACCCGGCGTCCTACGTCCGCCGCGCCATCAGCTCCTCGCCGTACCCGTACATCGCGAAAGTCCGGTACTTCGCACCGAGTGACGTTGTGGCACAGTGTTTTCCGGGGGCCTCGGTGAACGTGGAACCGGACGGACCGGACGCCGCCATCCTGACGACCGGCGCCGACGACCCCAGACGCATGGTGGCCTGGCTGGCGCTGCCCGACTGCGCCTTCGAGGTGCTCGAACCGCCCGAACTCGTCGCGGCGGTCCGTGCGATGTCCGACCGGCTGGCCGCGGCGGTCACCCGATGACCGGCGACGTGCTGGCCCTCGACATCGGCGGCACCAAACTCGCGGCCGCACTCGTCGGCCCCGACGGCGCACTGCTCCGTACCCGACGCTGCCCGACGCCCGCTGGTGACGCCGAGCAGATATGGGACGCAGTCGCCGCGCTGCTCGCCGACGTCGGGGATGCGGCCCGGCCCAACGCGGTCGGGGTGTCCGCGCCCGGCCCGATCGACCACCGGCACGGCACGGTCAGCCCGATCAACATGGCCTGGCGCGACTTCCCGCTGACCGCGCGGGTCGCCGAGGCCACCGGGTTGCCGGTCACCCTCGCCGGGGACGGCGTGTGCATGGCGTTCGGGGAGAACCGGTTCGGGGCCGCGCGCGACGCGCGGTTCGTGCTCGGGTTCGTGGTGTCGACCGGGGTCGGCGGCGGGCTGGTGCTCGACGGGCGGCCCGTGCTCGGGCGCACCGGCAACGCGGGCCACGTCGGGCACGTCGTCGTCGAACCCGACGGGTCGCCGTGCACGTGCGGCGGACGGGGTTGTGTCGAGACCGTCGCGTCGGGTCCGAACCTCGTCCGGTGGGCCCGCGCCGAGGGTTGGCGCGCCGGCGCAGACGCCGACGCACGCGTCCTGGCCGAGGCCGCGCGAGCCGGTGAGCCCATCGCCGTCCGCGCCTTCCGGCGCGGCGCCGACGCGCTGGCCCGCATGATCGCGTCGGTGGCGGCGGTCGCCGACCTGGACGTCGTCGTCGTCGGCGGCGGTGTCGCACAGTCCGGGTCGGTGTTGTTCGAGCCGCTGCGCGAGGCGCTGGATCAGTACGCCGGACTGGACTTCATCCGCGAGGTGCGGGTGGTCTCGGCAGAACTCGGGGGAGACGCGGGCCTGGTCGGGGCCGCGGAGCTGGCGCGACGTTTTGGCTGACCGGTGGCCGACGCGCTATGGTGTGTCGGTTCCACCGAAGACCGTCGGTTACCGAGTGATCGGTTGAAGGTCCGGGTTCCGACCCGGCGGCCCACGCAGGAGGACGAGGCTAGTACGTGTACGTATGTCTGCGCCCCGACCTGTCTGCGTCGGGGCGTTCGTGTTTTCCGGCCTTCTCGGCAGCCTGCGGTCCCGGGTGGAACATCGGAATATCCACCACGAGGAGGCATGCATGGCCAAGGCTGACAAGGCCACCGCGGTTGCCGACATCGCCGAGCAGTTCAAGGAGGCCTCGGCGACGCTCGTCACCGAGTACCGCGGACTGACCGTCGCTCACCTCAAGGACCTGCGCCGTTCGCTCGGTGACTCCGCCACCTACACCGTCGCCAAGAACACGCTGGTCAAGCGTGCCGCGGCGGAGGCGGGCATCGAGGGTCTCGACGACCTGTTCGTCGGTCCCACCGCGATCGCGTTCGTCAAGGGCGAGGCCGTCGACGCCGCCAAGGCGATCAAGACCTTCGCCAAGGACAACAAGGCGCTGGTCATCAAGGGCGGCTACATGGACGGCCGTGCGCTGTCCGTCGACGAGGTCAACCGCATCGCGGACCTCGAGTCCCGCGAGGTGCTGCTGGCCAAGATGGCCGGCGCGATGAAGGCGAATCTGTCCAAGGCCGCCGGTCTGTTCAACGCTCCGGCGTCGCAGGTCGCGCGTCTGGCTGCCGCGCTGCAAGAGAAGAAGGAAGGCGAAGAGGCCGCATAGGTCGCTCGCCCCAACACCCCCAACTTACGAAGTAAGAATCAGGAAGGACCATCATGGCCAAGCTGTCCACCGATGAACTGCTCGACGCCTTCAAGGAGCTGACGCTGCTGGAGCTGTCCGAGTTCGTCAAGAAGTTCGAGGAGACCTTCGAGGTCACCGCCGCCGCCCCCGTCGCCGTGGCCGCTGCCGGCCCCGCCGCCGGTGGTGCCCCCGCCGAGGCCGCTGAGGAGCAGTCGGAGTTCGACGTCATCCTCGAGTCCGCCGGCGACAAGAAGATCGGCGTCATCAAGGTCGTCCGCGAGATCGTCTCCGGCCTGGGCCTCAAGGAGGCCAAGGACCTGGTCGACGGCGCTCCCAAGCCGCTGCTGGAGAAGGTCAACAAGGAAGCCGCCGACGAGGCCAAGAGCAAGCTCGAGGCTGCCGGCGCGACGGTCACCGTCAAGTAAGGCAGACATCGTCAACTGTGGGGCCGGTCCGGTGACGGATCGGCCCCACAGCCGTCTTCGGCGGACCGAGTGTGGCGGCGAAGGGCGGTAGGTTACAGTGACTCAAGCCACAGACGGGAAACCTGTGGCAGGGAATCCGGGACTGGAGAGGAATCCGCGTGGGCATTGGCATTCAGATTGAGGGGCTGACCAAGTCCTTCGGAGCCCAGCGAATCTGGGAGGACGTCACGTTCGACCTCCCCGCAGGCGAGGTCAGCGTTCTGCTCGGGCCGTCCGGTACCGGTAAGTCGGTCTTCCTGAAGTCGTTGATCGGCCTGCTGCGTCCGGAGCGCGGCAAGATCATCGTCGACGGCACCAACATCATCGAGTGTTCGGCCAAGGAGCTCTACGAGATCCGCACGCTGTTCGGCGTGATGTTCCAGGACGGCGCACTGTTCGGCTCGATGAGCCTGTACGACAACACCGCTTTCCCTCTTCGTGAGCACACGAAGAAGAAGGAGAGCGAGATCCGCAAGATCGTCATGGAGAAGCTCGACCTGGTCGGTCTGGGCGGGGACGAGAACAAGTTCCCCGGCGAGATCTCCGGCGGTATGCGCAAGCGTGCCGGCCTGGCGCGGTCGCTGGTGCTGGATCCGCAGATCATCCTCTGCGACGAGCCGGACTCCGGTCTGGACCCGGTCCGTACCGCCTACCTGTCGCAGCTGCTGATCGACATCAACGCGCAGATCGACTGCACGATCCTGATCGTGACGCACAACATCAACATCGCGCGCACCGTGCCGGACAACATGGGCATGTTGTTCCGCAAGCACCTGGTGATGTTCGGTCCCCGCGAGGTGTTGCTGACCAGCGATGAGCCGGTGGTCAAGCAGTTCCTCAACGGTCGGCGTATCGGCCCGATCGGTATGTCCGAGGAGAAGGACGAGTCGACGATGGCCGAGGAGCAGGCCATGATCGACGCCGGCCACCACGACGGTGGCGTCGAGGAGATCGAGGGCGTGCCCCCGCAGATCCAGGCCACCCCGGGCATGCCGGAACGCAAGGCTGTCGGCCGCCGCCAGGCCCGCGTCCGCGAGATCATGCACACGCTGCCGCCGGCCGCCCAGGAAGCCATCCGCGCCGACCTCGAGGGCACCCAGCAGTACCCGGTGCGCGACTATCCCGACGAAAGCACCACACGTCAGCAGTCCGCCGAGGACGACGCCCCGACCGGGCGCATCCCCGTGGCGGGAGACCGCTGACCAGCTAGATCCACCCTCCAGAAGCCGGGTTCGGACCGCCAGGTCCGGACCCGGTTTTGTCGTGTTCGGGGCGTCGTTCAGGGCCACCACGGCGTGCGACGACTGGTGCGTGAGAGGCAGACGTTGCTGATTCCGCTCTGACGGATGTCAACTTGAAAACGATAATAGCCCTTTGGCGAAGTACCTTCCAGAACGTCAATTCTTACGCTTGTTCTAGCTGCGCAATCATGGCGTTTTGCGACTGATTGCGCTGTTCCGTGTCCGGGGGTTGCGAAATTAACGGCAGTGGTTATAAAGTTTGCCAGAATCGCACGACCATGCACCATTCGGCCGCCGAGTATGCAGGAGAGCCCCCATGAACGACCGCTATCGTGTCCTGTTCGGTGCGGGAGTCCTGGCCGGTGGGATGTCGGCAGCGGTGCTCGCCGGGGCAGGCGTAGCGGCGGCCGAGGACGGGTCTTCGAGCGACTCGAGTGCGCGGTCGGCCACGGATGCGGGCCCGCGCTCCACGGCGGGCAGTGGCACGTCGTCGGAGCGGGCCGGCGACGCCCAGACCGATGGGTCGAGCGACCGCGGCGAATTCCGAGAGGCCTCCACTCGCGCCGACCGCAGCGAATCCCGGGCCGAGCGCGCCGCGGCTCGGGCCGAGCGCGTCGAAGAACGGCGCGCGCTGCTCGTACGCCTCGAGGACCACGAGGACGAGACCGAAGCCGAGGATGAGGTCACGCCGGACGTGCAGTCACCTGTCGAGGTCGACGTTCCGGCACCTGACGACACCGGCGTGGTCGCCGGCGACGAAGCCACTGACACGACACCGGCACCGGGCGGCGAACCCGCTCCTGCGAGTGCGCCCGTCTCGCCCACCGAGCCGGTCCCGTCGAGCAAGCAGAGTGCCGACGCCGAGGACCATCCGCCAGCGAGCACCTACGTGCAGAGCATGGAGACCGATCTGGGCGCACAGGAGGCGGCGTCGGTCATGAAGGCCGCCGCAGTCGAGAACCCCTGGCTCGGCGTCGCCGACGACCTGGTCAAGGCCTTCAACGTCCTCAACGACATCGCCACCGCGGCCTACAACCTCTACACCCGGACGATGGAGTTCTTCGCCGGCCCGCTGCGCGCGCCGTTCGGCAGCTGGGTGCGCGCTGAGAAGTCGAGCCTGGTCCTCGGCGACGGCGTCGAGGTGCGGGCGGACTGGTACTTCCCGCCCGGCTTCAAGGCGCCGACCGGGTTGATCTACTTCCAGCACGGCTTCCTGGCCACCGGTTCGTTCTACAGCGCCACGGCGGCCTACCTCGCCGAGAAGACCAACAGCATCGTCGTGGTGCCGACCCTGACCTGGAATCCGCTCGACGTCGAGAACTATCCGCTGATGCTCCCGCACACCTACCGGGCCATCGCCGACCTGTTCACCGGGGACCGCGCCGCGCTGAAGGCCTCGGCCAAGCTCGCCGGTTTCGGCGGTCGGCTACCGGAACGCGTCGTGTTCGCGGGCCACTCCGCAGGCGGGGGTACGGCGGTCGGTGCGGCCGGCTATCTGGTCGAACGCGGCGGCGCCGACGATCTCGCCGGCGTCGTGATGCTCGACGGCGCCGCGTTCTTCGGAACCCTCGCGGCCTCGCTGGCCAAGATTCCGACGTCGATACCCGTCTACAACCTGGCCGCCGAACCCGACAACTGGAACATCTACGGCGAAGCCAGCTTCTATCTGGCTCAGGCCCGGCCGGACGCGTTCACCGGAATCCAGGTCGATGGAGGCAAGCATTCCGACGGCATGCAGAGCGCCAGCCCGACGGTGCAGTTCCTGACCTATCTGGCCACCGGGTTCTCGAGGCCGTGGACCGTCGCGACCAGCGAGTTGATGGCCTCCGGCTGGATCAACGACATGCTCAAGGGCACCCACACCGCCAAGTACTACGGCGAGCCCGGCTCCTCGCTGGACATCCTGATCGGCTGGTGGCGTCAATCGGTCGAGGTGCTCTCCGTCGACACCGTGCCGTTGAGCGCTTTGCACCAGGTGATCGCGTGCTTGTTCAGCCCGGGTGCGCCGGCCTGCGAGGGACTGCCCGACCCCCTGGCGGGCTTGGTGGCCCGCGGCCGTCCGGTCCTGGTCTGAGCGTCTCGTCGCCCCAACGCCGTCGCGGATCGAACACGTCGGCGAAAATGCATGCACAAACACCGCGTTATCTCTTGACGGCAGGGCGAAACCGGGCCAATCTATTGCCCAGCATGTTTGCACGGGTTGAGATGGCCAGCCAGCGCCTGACCGGCCACGCGCCGCAGCGAGACCGGGACGCATCCGGATGTTGAGGAATGACGCGTCCTGCGCTATCGTTGGACGTTGCGCTGGCTGCATCCTGCCCACTCCGGTTTTCCAAGACCCGCTTCGCACGCGGTTCTCTGAGGGTTTCTCAGAGATCTAGACGCGTGCCTTGTGTCCGGACAGGCTGGTGAAGCCGGCCGAACCGACGCAGATTCGCGGCGAACGGTCCGGTGCACGTCGGCACCTGGGCTTCACGAACGTCGCATGAGGTGCTGGAAGGATGCATCTTGGCAGGGTCCCGCCAGATCGAGTCACAGACTGCTACTACTAATAGCTCCGTTCCCGGAGCGCCAAACCGAATTTCCTTCGCGAAGCTCCGTGAGCCCCTCGAGGTTCCCGGGCTTCTCGACGTTCAGACCGAATCGTTCGAATGGCTGATCGGCTCGGAGGAGTGGTTCCAGCGCGCCGTCGACCGTGGTGACGTAGAGCCTCGCGGTGGCCTGCAGGAGGTGCTCGAGGAGCTCAGCCCGATCGAGGACTTCTCCGGCTCGATGTCGTTGTCCTTCTCCGATCCGCGCTTCGACGAAGTCAAGGCACCGGTCGACGAGTGCAAAGACAAGGACATGACGTACGCGGCTCCGCTGTTCGTCACCGCGGAGTTCATCAACAACAACACCGGTGAGATCAAGAGCCAGACGGTCTTCATGGGTGACTTCCCGATGATGACCGAGAAGGGCACCTTCATCATCAACGGCACCGAGCGTGTCGTGGTGTCCCAGCTGGTGCGTTCGCCCGGTGTGTACTTCGACGAGTCCATCGACAAGTCCACCGAGAAGACCCTGCACAGCGTCAAGGTGATCCCCGGCCGCGGTGCGTGGCTGGAGTTCGACGTCGACAAGCGCGACACCGTCGGTGTGCGCATCGACCGCAAGCGCCGCCAGCCCGTCACCGTGCTGCTCAAGGCGCTGGGCTGGACCAACGAGCAGATCACCGAGCGGTTCGGCTTCTCCGAGATCATGATGAGCACGCTGGAGAAGGACAACACCGCCGGCACCGACGAGGCGCTGCTCGACATCTACCGCAAGCTGCGTCCGGGCGAGCCGCCCACCAAGGAGTCCGCGCAGACCCTGCTGGAGAACCTGTTCTTCAAGGAGAAGCGCTACGACCTCGCCCGCGTGGGTCGCTACAAGGTCAACAAGAAGCTCGGCCTCAACGCCGGTCAGCCCATCGCCACCACCACGCTGACCGAAGAGGACATCGTCGCGACCATCGAGTACCTCGTGCGGCTGCACCAGGGCGACTCGGTCATGACGGTTCCCGGCGGCGTCGAGGTCCCCGTCGAGGTCGACGACATCGACCACTTCGGCAACCGTCGTCTGCGCACCGTGGGCGAGCTGATCCAGAACCAGATCCGGGTCGGCCTGTCCCGCATGGAACGCGTCGTGCGTGAGCGCATGACCACCCAGGACGTCGAGGCGATCACTCCGCAGACCCTGATCAACATCCGTCCTGTCGTGGCGGCGATCAAGGAGTTCTTCGGCACCAGCCAGCTGTCGCAGTTCATGGACCAGAACAACCCGCTGTCGGGTCTGACCCACAAGCGTCGTCTGTCGGCGCTGGGCCCCGGCGGTCTGTCCCGTGAGCGCGCCGGCCTCGAGGTCCGCGACGTGCACCCCAGCCACTACGGCCGCATGTGCCCGATCGAGACCCCCGAGGGTCCGAACATCGGTCTGATCGGTTCGCTGTCGGTGTACGCCCGGGTCAACCCGTTCGGGTTCATCGAGACGCCGTACCGCAAGGTCGTCGACGGTGTGGTCACCGACGAGATCCAGTACCTGACCGCCGACGAAGAGGACCGCTACATCGTCGCGCAGGCCAACTCGCCGACCGACGCAGGCGGTCGGTTCGAAGAGGAGCGCGTCCTGGTCCGCCGTAAGGGCGGCGAGGTCGAGTACGTCTCCAGCTCCGAGGTCGACTTCATGGACGTCTCGCCGCGCCAGATGGTGTCGGTCGCGACGGCGATGATCCCCTTCCTCGAGCACGACGACGCCAACCGTGCCCTGATGGGTGCCAACATGCAGCGTCAGGCGGTTCCGCTGGTTCGCAGCGAGGCCCCGCTGGTCGGCACCGGAATGGAGCTGCGCGCCGCGATCGACGCCGGTGACGTCGTCGTCGCCGACAAGGCCGGCGTCATCGAAGAGGTCAGCGCGGACTACGTCACCGTGATGGCCGACGACGGCACCCGGCACACCTATCGGATGCGCAAGTTCGCCCGCTCCAATCACGGCACCTGCGCCAACCAGCGTCCGATCGTCGACGCCGGCCAGCGGGTCGAGGCGGGGCAGGTCATCGCCGACGGGCCGTGCACCGAGAACGGTGAGATGGCGCTGGGCAAGAACCTGCTCGTCGCGATCATGCCGTGGGAGGGCCACAACTACGAGGACGCGATCATCCTCTCCAACCGTCTGGTTGAGGAGGACGTGCTCACCTCGATCCACATCGAAGAGCACGAGATCGACGCCCGCGACACCAAGCTGGGCGCCGAGGAGATCACCCGGGATATCCCGAACGTCTCCGATGAGGTGCTCGCCGACCTCGACGAGCGCGGCATCGTCCGCATCGGCGCCGAGGTCCGCGACGGCGACATCCTGGTCGGCAAGGTCACCCCGAAGGGCGAGACCGAGCTGACCCCGGAGGAGCGGCTGCTCCGCGCGATCTTCGGTGAGAAGGCGCGCGAGGTCCGCGACACGTCGCTGAAGGTGCCGCACGGTGAGTCCGGCAAGGTCATCGGCATCCGGGTGTTCTCCCGCGAGGACGACGACGAGCTGCCGGCCGGCGTCAACGAGCTGGTCCGCGTCTACGTCGCGCAGAAGCGCAAGATCTCCGACGGTGACAAGCTCGCCGGACGCCATGGCAACAAGGGCGTCATCGGCAAGATCCTGCCCGTCGAGGACATGCCGTTCCTGCCGGACGGCACCCCGGTGGACATCATCCTGAACACCCACGGTGTGCCGCGTCGTATGAACATCGGTCAGATCCTGGAAACCCACCTCGGGTGGGTGGCCAAGGCCGGCTGGAACATCAACGTCGCAGACGGCGCCGAGTGGGCGACCAACCTGCCCGAGGAGCTGCACTCCGCGGAGCCGAACAGCCTGGTGGCGACGCCGGTGTTCGACGGTGCGCAGGAAGGTGAGCTGCAGGGTCTGCTCGGGTCGACGCTGCCCAACCGCGACGGCGAGACCATGGTCAACGCCGACGGCAAGGCGGTGCTCTACGACGGCCGCAGTGGTGAACCGTTCCCGTACCCGGTGACGGTGGGCTACATGTACATCCTGAAGCTGCACCACCTGGTCGACGACAAGATCCACGCCCGCTCCACCGGCCCGTACTCGATGATCACCCAGCAGCCGCTGGGCGGTAAGGCGCAGTTCGGTGGTCAGCGCTTCGGTGAGATGGAGTGCTGGGCCATGCAGGCCTACGGTGCGGCCTACACGCTGCAGGAGCTTTTGACGATCAAGTCCGACGACACCGTCGGCCGCGTCAAGGTCTACGAGGCGATCGTCAAGGGCGAGAACATCCCCGAGCCGGGCATCCCGGAGTCGTTCAAGGTGCTTCTCAAGGAGCTGCAGTCGCTGTGCCTCAACGTCGAGGTGCTGTCTTCGGACGGTGCGGCCATCGAAATGCGTGACGGTGACGACGAGGACCTGGAGCGCGCTGCCGCGAACCTGGGAATCAACCTGTCGCGCAACGAGTCGGCGTCCGTCGAGGATCTCGCCTAACAGTCGTCCCTATCTGAAGTTTCAACACCCGCAAGGGGAAAGGGAGTTACGTGCTCGACGTCAACTTCTTCGATGAACTCCGCATCGGCCTGGCCACCGCGGACGACATCCGCAACTGGTCCTACGGCGAGGTCAAGAAGCCGGAGACCATCAACTACCGCACGCTGAAGCCGGAGAAGGACGGCCTGTTCTGCGAGAAGATCTTCGGACCGACTCGCGACTGGGAGTGCTACTGCGGCAAGTACAAGCGCGTCCGCTTCAAGGGCATCATCTGTGAGCGCTGCGGCGTCGAGGTCACTCGCGCCAAGGTGCGCCGTGAGCGGATGGGCCACATCGAACTGGCCGCACCCGTCACCCACATTTGGTACTTCAAGGGCGTCCCGTCGCGGCTGGGGTACCTGCTCGACCTGGCCCCGAAGGATCTCGAGAAGATCATCTACTTCGCGGCCTACGTGATCACCGCCGTCGACGACGAGATGCGTCACAACGAGCTCTCCACGCTGGAGGCCGAGATGGCCGTCGAGCGCAAGGCGATCGAGGATCAGCGCGACGCCGACCTGGAGGCCCGGGCCCAGAAGCTCGAGGCCGACATGAAGGAGCTCGAGGAAGAGGGCGCCAAGTCCGACGTCAAGCGCAAGGTGCGTGACGGCGGCGAGCGCGAGATGCGTCAGCTGCGCGACCGCGCCCAGCGTGAGCTCGACCGGCTCGAGGAGATCTGGACGACGTTCACCAAGCTGGCGCCCAAGCAGCTGATCGTCGACGAGTTGCTCTACCGCGAGCTGCAGGACCGCTACGGCGAGTACTTCGAGGGCGCCATGGGTGCCGAGTCGATCAAGAAGCTCATCGAGAACTTCGACATCGACGCCGAGGCCGATTCGCTGCGCGACACCATCCGCAACGGCAAGGGGCAGAAGAAGCTGCGCGCGCTCAAGCGACTCAAGGTCGTCGCGGCGTTCCAGCAGTCGTCGAACTCGCCGATGGGCATGGTGCTCGACGCCGTTCCGGTGATCCCGCCGGAGCTGCGCCCGATGGTCCAGCTCGACGGTGGCCGTTTCGCCACCTCCGACCTGAACGACCTGTACCGGCGCGTCATCAACCGCAACAACCGCCTCAAGCGACTGATCGACCTCGGCGCTCCCGAGATCATCGTCAACAACGAGAAGCGCATGCTTCAGGAGTCGGTGGACGCGTTGTTCGACAACGGCCGCCGCGGCCGCCCGGTCACCGGGCCGGGCAACCGTCCGCTCAAGTCGCTGTCGGATCTGCTCAAGGGCAAGCAGGGCCGCTTCCGGCAGAACCTGCTCGGTAAGCGCGTCGACTACTCGGGTCGTTCCGTGATCGTCGTCGGCCCGCAGCTCAAGCTGCACCAGTGCGGCCTGCCCAAGCTGATGGCGCTGGAGCTGTTCAAGCCGTTCGTGATGAAGCGTCTGGTCGACCTGAACCACGCGCAGAACATCAAGAGCGCCAAGCGCATGGTGGAGCGGCAGCGTCCACAGGTGTGGGACGTCCTCGAAGAGGTCATCGCCGAGCACCCGGTGCTGCTCAACCGTGCGCCCACGCTGCACCGCCTGGGCATCCAGGCCTTCGAGCCGCAGCTGGTCGAGGGCAAGGCCATCCAGCTGCACCCGCTGGTGTGTGAGGCGTTCAACGCCGACTTCGACGGTGACCAGATGGCCGTGCACCTTCCGCTGTCCGCGGAGGCGCAGGCCGAGGCCCGCATCCTGATGCTGTCCTCGAACAACATCCTGTCGCCGGCATCGGGCCGTCCGCTGGCCATGCCGCGTCTGGACATGGTGACCGGCCTGTACTACCTGACCACCATGGTCGAGGGCGACAAGGGCGAGTACACCGCGGCTGCGAAGGACACCCCGGAGTCCGGTGTGTACAGCTCGCCGGCCGAGGCCATCATGGCGATGGACCGCGGAGCGCTGAGTGTGCGCGCCAAGATCCGCGTCCGGCTGACGCAGCAGCGTCCGCCGGCCGACGTCGAGGCCGAACTGTTCCCGGAGGGCTGGAGCTTCGGTCAGCCGTGGACGGCGGAGACGACGCTGGGCCGGGTCATGTTCAACGAGCTGCTGCCCTACGGGTATCCGTTCGTCAACGAGCAGATGCACAAGAAGGTGCAGGCCCGCATCATCAACGATCTCGCGGAGCGCTTCCCGATGATCGTCGTGGCGCAGACCGTGGACAAGCTCAAGGACGCCGGCTTCTACTGGGCCACCCGCTCGGGTGTCACCGTGTCGATGGCCGACGTGCTGGTGCCGCCGCAGAAGCAGGAGATCCTGGAACGGTACGAATCCGAGGCCGACGGCATCGAGAAGAAGTACCAGCGCGGTGCGCTCAACCACGACGAGCGCAACGAGGCCCTGGTCAAGATCTGGCAGGACGCCACCGAAGAGGTCGGCAAGGCGCTGGAGGACTTCTACCCGGAGGACAACCCGATCATCACGATCGTGAAGTCCGGTGCCACGGGTAACTTCACCCAGACGCGCACCCTGGCCGGCATGAAGGGTCTGGTGACCAACCCGAAGGGTGAGTTCATCCCGCGTCCGATCAAGTCCTCGTTCCGTGAGGGCCTGACGGTGCTGGAGTACTTCATCAACACCCACGGTGCCCGCAAGGGTCTGGCCGACACCGCGCTGCGTACTGCCGACTCGGGTTACCTGACCCGTCGTCTGGTGGACGTTTCGCAGGACGTCATCGTCCGCGAGACCGACTGCGAGACCGAGCGCGGTATCACCGTCACGCTCGCCGAGAAGGCGGACGACGGCACGCTGGTGCGCGATCAGCACATCGAGACGTCGGCCTACGCCCGGACGTTGGCGCAGGACGCGGTCGACGCGGACGGCAACGTCGTCGTCGAGCGTGGCCACGACCTGGGTGACCCGGCGATCGACGCGCTACTGGCCGCCGGCATCACCGAGGTGAAGGTCCGCTCCGTGCTGACCTGCACCACGGGTACCGGCGTGTGCGCCATGTGCTACGGCCGCTCGATGGCGACCGGCAAGCTGGTCGACATCGGTGAGGCCGTCGGCATCGTCGCCGCGCAGTCCATCGGTGAGCCCGGCACGCAGCTGACCATGCGTACGTTCCACCAGGGTGGTGTCACCGGTGGCGCCGACATCGTCGGTGGTCTGCCCCGTGTGCAGGAGCTGTTCGAGGCGCGTATCCCGCGCAACCGTGCTCCGATCGCCGACGTCTCCGGGCGCGTGCGCCTCGAGGAGAGCGACAAGTTCTACAAGATCACCATCGTTCCCGACGACGGGGGCGAGGAGGTCGTGTACGACAAGCTGTCGCGTCGTCAGCGCCTGAAGGTGTACAAGCACGAGGACGGCACCGAGCGTCTGCTCGCCGACGGCGACCACGTCGAGGTGGGCCAGCAGCTGCTGGAAGGCTCGGCCGACCCGCACGAGGTGCTGCGCGTCCAGGGTCCCCGCGAGGTGCAGATCCACCTCGTCAAGGAGGTTCAGGAGGTGTACCGCGCCCAGGGTGTGTCGATCCACGACAAGCACATCGAGGTCATCGTCCGGCAGATGCTGCGTCGCGTCACGATCATCGACTCGGGTGCGACGGAGTTCCTGCCCGGCTCGCTGACCGAACGTGGTGAGTTCGAGACCGAGAACCGTCGCGTCGTGGCCGAGGGTGGCGAGCCCGCGGCCGGGCGTCCGGTACTGATGGGTATCACCAAGGCGTCGTTGGCCACCGATTCGTGGCTGTCGGCGGCGTCGTTCCAGGAGACCACGCGCGTGCTGACCGATGCGGCGATCAACTGCCGCAGCGACAAGCTGCAGGGTCTGAAGGAGAACGTGATCATCGGCAAGCTGATCCCGGCTGGTACCGGTATCAACCGCTACCGCAACATCCAGGTGCAGCCCACCGAAGAGGCCCGTGCTGCGGCGTACACGATCCCGTCCTACGAGGATCAGTACTACAGCCCGGACTTCGGCCAGGCCACCGGTGCTGCGGTGCCGCTGGACGATTACGGCTACAGCGACTACCGGTAGCGTTCGCCTTTCCAGCGCGAACAGTCCGCGAAAGCCCCCAGAACCTTCGGGTTTTGGGGGTTTTTGCGTCTGCTCGCGGGGGACGGCTGAAGGTCGTCGGCGGTCGGCTCGCCACCGCACCGGCATGGACGGCGGTGGAGATCGCCCGGACCTTACGGCGTCCACGCATCCTGGCGGTGCTCGACGCGGCGCTGCGCAGCGGTACGTGCGGTGCCGACGGCCTGCAGTCGGCAGTCGACGAACAGAAGCGGCGACGCGGCATCGTCGCCGTCCGTGAACTTCTCGTCCATGCCGACGGGCGCGCAGAGTCCCCGATGGAGAGCGAGGCACGACTGGTCTTCATCGACGGCGGTCTGCCGCCGGCAGAACTGCAATACGAGATCGTCGACTTCCACGAGCAGTTGTGGCGGGTGGACTTCGCGTGGCCGGAGTACGGAGTCGTCGCCGAGTACGACAGCATCGAATGGCATGCCTCACCGGAGGGGTGGAAGCACGACAAGCTCAAGGCCGCCCGTCTCCAGGAATGCGGGTGGACGACGGTCCCGATGGTCGTCGACGACGTGCGCCGTCGACCCGAGGAATTGGTCGCGCGCATCGCGCGGCACCTGGAACGCCCAGCTCTGGCCGGGTGAGCAGACACGTAAGCCCCCTGCAGAGGCCGAAATTGGGGGTCTACGCGTCTGCTCGCGGGAGGAGTTCGGCAGGATTCGACGGTGATGACGACCGACCTCCTGTGGTTCCTCGGCGGCCTGGCGCTGGTGATCGCCGGCGCCGAGGTCATGGTTCGCGGGGGCGCCGAGGTGGCGGTACGGCTCGGGATCAGCCCCATCGTGATCGGCCTGACCGTGGTGTCGATCGGCACCAGCATGCCCGAGCTGGCCGTGGGTGTGGTGGCTGCCGCAGACGGCAGCGGCGCGCTGGCAGTCGGCAACATCGCCGGCACGAACGTCGTCAATGTACTGCTGATCCTGGGGCTCAGCGCGCTGCTGGTACCGCTGATGCTGCAGTCGCGCACGATCCGGTTCGAACTGCCGATAATGGCCGCCGCGGCGCTGCTGCTGTGGGCGCTGGCGGCCGACGGCGTGCTCAGCCGCCTCGATGGCGCCGTGTTGGTGGTGTGCGCGGTCGTCTACACCGTGGCGGTGATCCGGTCGGCGCGCACCGAATCACGCGAGGTGGTCGAGGAGTTCGCCGCTGAGCTGGTGACCGAGTTCTCGACCGACGCGATGGGCGTCGTCACCATGCGGCGGCACCGGACGGCGGTGTATGTCGCGATGACCCTCGGCGGCATCGCGGTCCTGGTGGTCGGCGCCGACTGGCTGGTCGACGGTGCCGTCGGGATGGCCCGCCAGTTCGGGGTCTCCGACGCGCTGATCGGTCTGACGGTGGTGGCCGTCGGCACCTCCGCGCCCGAGCTGGTGACGACGTTGGTCTCCACCATCCGCGGCGACCGCGACATCGCGATCGGCAACCTGATCGGCAGCAGCATCTACAACATCCTGCTGATCCTCGGCATCACGTGCCTGGTCCCGGCGCAGGGCCTACTGCTGCCGTCCAGTCTGGTGGACATCGACCTGCCGATCATGGTTGCCGTAGCGCTGGTCTGCATCCCGATCTTCATCACTGGACGTCGGGTCAGTCGCCTGGAGGGCGGTCTGATGGTCTCGGCTTACGCGGCGTACCTGACCTTCCTGCTCCTCACACAGACCTGACGCGTCGGAGGCACTTACTAGACTCGGCGGCGTGCTGATTGGTTCCCACGTCCACGGTGACGATCCTCTTGCCGCTGCCCAGGCCGACGGCGCCGACGTCGTGCAGTTCTTCCTCGGTGACCCGCAGAGCTGGAAGAAGCCCAAGCCTCGGGAGGACGCCGAGATACTGAAGGCGTCGCCGATCCCGATCTATGTGCACGCCCCGTACCTGATCAACGTCGCGTCGGCGAACAACCGGGTCCGCATCCCGAGCCGCAAGATCCTGCAGGACACCTGCGACGCCGCGGCCGACGTGGGCGCCGCTGCGGTGATCGTGCACGGCGGACACGCCGACGACAAGGACATGGAGGCCGGCTTCGAACGCTGGGTCAAGGCACTCGACTACCTGGAGACCGACGTGCCGGTGTACCTGGAGAACACCGCCGGCGGCGACCACGCCATGGCCCGCCACTTCGACACCATCGCCCGGCTGTGGGACCACATCGGCGACAAGGGCATCGGCTTCTGCCTGGACACCTGCCACGCGTGGGCGGCCGGCGAGGCGCTGATCGACGCGGTCGAGCGCATCAAGGCCATCACCGGCCGCATCGACCTGGTGCACTGCAACGACTCCCGCGACGCGGCCGGCTCCGGCGCCGACCGGCACGCCAACTTCGGCTCCGGGCAGATCGACCCGCAACTGCTGGTCGCGGTAGTGGAGGCAGCAGATGCACCGGTCATCTGCGAGACCTCCGACGAGGGCCGCAAGGACGACATCGCGTTCCTGCGCGAGCACGTGCGCTGACCTCGGCAGGTCACACTTCGGTAGCCAAACCACCCGTGAACGCAATCCGGCCGGGAGGTTAATTAGGCTTACGCCCGGGAAACTCCCCGCTCCCACGACGAAAGGCCGTTGGGTGTCCATTGACGAGGCGTCTCTCACGCCGACGCACGTCGTCAATGAGGCCGAACTCCTCGTCGACCGGCGCGCGCGTTGGCTGCGGCTGCTGCGCTGGGCGGCGCTGATCGCGTGGGCCGCGGTGGTCACCCACCGGACCATCACCGACGGGCTGGCGTTCAACCGCGAACTGCTGTTGCTCTACATTGCGACCGGCCTGCTGGCGGCGAGCATCGGGCAGGGCCGACGGATGCTCTACGTCATCCGGGACTGGCTGCCGTTCGCGCTGGTCCTGATCGCCTATGACCTGAGCCGCGGCGCGGCCACCATGGTCGGGCGGCCGACGCTGTGGCACTGGCAGGCCGACGCGGACCGCTGGATGTTCTTCGGCGTCATGCCGACGGTGTGGCTGCAGGAGCGGCTCAAGGAGCCGACGCCGCCGTGGTGGGAGGTGGTGATCAGCTCCGTCTACATGTCGTTCTTCATCCTTCCCTACGTGGTGGCCGCGGTGCTGTGGCTGCGTAACCGCGAGGAGTGGAAGGCGTTCGTCCGCCTGTTCGTCGGGCTGAATTTCGCGGCGCTGATCGTCTACGTCCTGGTGCCGGCCGCGCCGCCGTGGGCGGCCGCCCGCTGCACCGCCGCCGAC
Source organism: Mycobacterium sp. pV006 (assembly GCF_041287115.1). Taxonomy (NCBI): domain Bacteria; kingdom Bacillati; phylum Actinomycetota; class Actinomycetes; order Mycobacteriales; family Mycobacteriaceae; genus Mycobacterium; species Mycobacterium sp. pV006. The sequence goes on from NZ_JBGGKT010000004.1 coordinate 131,526, forward strand.
GTCGAAGGCGGTCCGTCCGACCCGAAGTGCATGTTCCGGTCGGCGCGGGGAGTGCCCGACGGCGGCATCCTCGGCGCGATGCAGACGCATCAGGACGGTGCGAATCCGTGGATCGAGCGGATCGTCGGCCGTGGGTGGGGAAAGCTGAACCTGCATTCGGCGACGGCGCTGCTCGACCAGGGCCAGGCCAGCGTCAACCTGGTTGCGGCCATCCCGTCGCTGCACGCCGGCATGACCGCGGCGATCGCGGCGTTCCTGTGGCACCGCGTGCATCGGGGCTGGCGGCCACTGCTGGTCGCCTACGTGCTGATCATGGCGTTCACGCTGGTCTACACCGCCGAGCACTACGTCGTCGACATCCTGCTGGGGTGGGCCTTCGCGGCGGTCGCGGTGATGCTCCTCAACCGTTATGAGCGTCGGCGAAGACGGCGCAAGGGTGCCATTACAGAATCTTGTGCAACCGTCGACAAGATGTAACAGTGGGGTATGGACACCCACGTCGTCACCAATCAGGTCCCGCCGCTGGAGGACTTCAACCCGGCCGCGTCGCCGGTGCTCGCCGAGGCGCTGATCCGCGAAGGCGGTGAATGGGGTGTCGACGAGGTCCACAAAGTAGGTGCACTGGGGGGCAGCACCCGCGCGCAGCGCTGGGGTGAGCTGGCCGACCGCAACCGGCCGGTGCTGCACACTCATGACCGTTACGGGCACCGCATCGACGAGGTCGAGTACGACCCCGCCTACCACGAACTCATGTCGACGGCGATCGGGCATGGCCTGCACGCCGCGCCGTGGGCCGACGACCGTGCCGGTGCGCATGTGGTGCGGGCGGCCAAGATGTCGGTGTGGACGCCCGAGCCGGGGCACGTCTGCCCGATCTCGATGACGTATGCGGTGGTGCCGGCGCTGCGCCACAACCCCGAGCTGGCCGCGGTCTACGAGCCGCTGCTGACCAGCCGCGTCTACGACCCGGAGCTCAAGCCGGCCACCGCCAAGCCCGGAATCACCGCCGGCATGTCGATGACCGAGAAGCAGGGCGGCTCCGATGTCCGCGCGGGCACCACCGAGGCGGTGCCCGTCGGTGACGGCAGCTACCGGCTGACCGGGCACAAGTGGTTCACCTCGGCGCCGATGTGCGACATCTTCCTGGTGCTCGCGCAGGCGCCCGGTGGTCTGTCCTGCTTCCTGCTGCCGCGGGTGCTGCCCGACGGCACCCGCAACCGGATGTTCCTGCAGCGCTTGAAGGACAAGCTCGGCAACCACGCCAACGCCTCCAGCGAGGTCGAGTACGACGGCGCGACCGCGTGGCTGGTCGGCGAAGAAGGCCGCGGCGTGCCCACCATCATCGAGATGGTCAACCTGACCCGGCTGGACTGCACCCTGGGCAGCGCGACGAGCATGCGCAACGGTCTGATGCGCGCCATTCACCACGCGCAGCACCGCAGCGCGTTCGGCGCGTATCTGCTCGACCAGCCGCTGATGCGCAACGTGCTCGCCGACCTCGCGGTCGAAGCGGAGGCGGCGACGATGCTCGCGATGCGGATGGCCGGCGCCACTGACCGCGCCGTACGGGGCGACGAACGCGAGACCCTGCTGCGCCGTATCGGACTGGCCGCGGCCAAGTACTGGGTGTGCAAGCGCGCGACCCCGCACGCCGGCGAGGCCATGGAGTGTCTGGGCGGCAACGGCTACGTCGAGGATTCCGGCATGCCGCGGCTGTACCGTGAGGCGCCCCTGATGGGGATCTGGGAGGGGTCGGGCAACGTCAGCGCGCTGGACACGTTGCGCGCCATGGCCACCCGCCCGGAGTGTGTCGACGTGCTGTTCGACGAACTGGGCACCGCCGCAGGGCATGACACGCGCCTCGACGCGCACGTCCAGGCGCTACGTCCGCAACTGGCCGACCTCGAATCCATCCAGTACCGCGCCCGCAAGGTCACCGAGGACATCGCGCTGGCGTTGCAGGGTGCGCTGCTGGTTCGGCACGGGCATCCCGCGGTGGCCGAGGCGTTCCTGGCCACCCGGCTCGGTGGGCAGTGGGGCGGTGCGTACGGCACGTTGCCGACGGGACTGGACCTGGCGCCGATCCTCGAACGCGCGCTCGTGAAGGGTTGAACTTGTGCGGATGACGGCGCGCTCGGTGGTTCTCAGCGTGCTGCTCGGCGCGCATCCCGCCTGGGCCACTGCAGCCGAATTGATCGCTCTCACAGCCGATTTCGGACTGCGGGAGTCGACGGTCCGGGTCGCGCTGACCCGGATGGTCGCCACCGGCGACCTGGTTCGCTCCGACGACGGCTACCGCCTCTCCGACCGGCTGCTGGCGCGGCAGCGCCGCCAGGACGACGCACTCGACCCGCGCCGCCGGCCCTGGGACGGCACATGGACGGCACTGGCGATCACCAGTGTCGGCGCCGACGCCCGCACCCGCGCCACCCTGCGGAACACGTTGGCGGCCAAGCGCTTCGGTGAGCTGCGCGAAGGACTCTGGCTGCGCCCGGACAATCTGGCGATCGAACTCGACGACGACATCGCCGCGCACGTACGCGTGCTGAGCGTCCGCGACGACGACCCCGCCGAACTGGCTGCGAAACTGTGGAATCTGCCGGACTGGACCGACCGCGGCACCCAGCTCCTGGCCGCGATGACCGACGCGCGCGATGTCCCCGCCCGTTTCCTGGTGGCTGCGGCGATCGTGCGGCATCTGCTGACCGATCCGGTGCTGCCCGACGAACTGCTGCCGCGGGCGTGGCCCGGCGAGCGGTTGCGCACCGCATATCAGGATTTCGCCGCCGAACTGGTGGCGCGACGAGACGACCTGCGACTGGTGGAGGCGACGTGAGCGGTGGCGTGCGAGTCGAGAAGAACGGCCCGGTCACGACGGTGATCATGAACCGGCCCGAAGCCCGCAACGCGGTCAACGGTCCGGCTGCCGCAGCGCTGTACGCCGCGTTCGACGAGTTCGACCGCGACGAGTCGGCGTCCGTCGCGGTGCTGTGGGGCGACAACGGCACGTTCTGCGCAGGTGCGGACCTGAAAGCCTTCGGCACTGCCGATTCCAACCCGGTGCACCGCACCGGACCGGGCCCGATGGGGCCGACCCGAATGGTGTTGTCCAAGCCGGTGATCGCCGCGATCAGCGGATTCGCCGTCGCCGGCGGCCTGGAGCTCGCGCTGTGGTGCGATCTGCGCGTCGTCGAGCAGGACGCGGTGCTGGGGGTGTTTTGCCGGCGGTGGGGAGTGCCGCTGATCGACGGCGGCACGGTGCGGCTGCCGCGGCTGATCGGGCACAGCCGCGCGATGGACCTGATCCTGACCGGCCGCGAGGTGCGCGCCGAGGAGGCGGCCGCGATCGGGTTGGTCAACCGCGTCGTCCCGAACGGCGAGGCCCGCGAGCGGGCCGAGGAACTGGCCGCGCAGCTGGCGGCGCTGCCGCAGCAGTGTCTGCGCGCCGACCGGATGTCGGCCATCGGGCAGTGGGGGTCATCGGAGGCCGAGGCCATGGACCGTGAGTTCGGCAGCCTGTCGAAGGTCGCCGAGGAGTCGCTGGCCGGAGCGGCCCGGTTCGCCGGCGGCGCCGGCCGCCACGGCGCCCCGGCCTAGCCCTTGCTGATGCTGTTGTTGTTGCCGGTGTCGTTGATCTCGGGCTCCCCGTCGCGGTAGGTGACGGTGTTGTTCAGCCCGACCACCGCCAGTCCGCTGTCCACCCGCTCGAGGGTGATCTTGTTGTCCGAGCCGCCGATGTTGACGTTCGAGCATGTGCCGACCACGGTCAGCGTGTTGTTGGACCCGCCGACGTTGAGCGACTTCCCGTCGGCGCAGTCGATCTCGGTGGTGGTGCCGAACGAGCCGTAGTTGATGGTGTTGCCGATCTCGACCTGCGCGCCGGACGAGCCGGCCGTCGCCGTCGGGGTGTTGGTGTCCTCGCTGGTCGCGCCGCAGCCGGCCGCGAGCAGTGTCAGCGACGTCAACCCTGCTGTGGCGAACCGACGGGCATCCATGGTCAGGCGGGTACCCGGTTGATCACGTTCGTCATCCCGAGTTCGCGTCCGCGGTCCCACACCACCGGATCGCCGGCCTTGTAGAGCACGGTCTGGTTGAACCCGTAGACGGTGATGTCGTTGATGACGTGGTCGGCCACGACGGTGTTGTAGGACCCCTGCACCGTCACCGCCCAGCAGTTGCCGAGGACGTTGACCTGATTGTTGGCGCCGTTGACGAAGACCGTGGCGTTGTTGCACTCGATGGTCTGCACGAGACCGACGCCGGTGATGTGGGTATCCCCGTTGACAGCCGACGCCGGCGGGACGGCCAGGCAGCCCACTGCCACCGTGAGTGCGCACGCGCCCAGCAACCGTCCCGCAGACGTCGACTCCATGGTGAGAGCCTACGACGGCACGAGGTGCCGGAGCCAGAGCCTCTGGGTAGCGTGAGCGGTGATGATGCGACGAGGTGTCGGCGGTGCGGTAGCCGCGGTGGTGGTCACCGCGGCCGGCCTGACTGCCTGCGCGCAGACCGTCGAGGGCACCGCTCACCGTGCCGACGGCTCCGACCCCGACCGCAGCTTCGGCTACGTCGACGACAACTGCGGGCTGCTCGACGACTCGACCGTGCAGGCGACGTTGCGGGCCGACGAACTCACGCGGCCGTTCAGCGGTGCGGTGTGCCAGTACGTCGCCTCCCGGGGCGACGCGCTCGTCGACGTGACCTATTCGTGGTTCGAGACCGGCGAGTTGGATCGGGAACGGTCGCTGGCGGAGCGGCGCGGCGCCGTCGTCACCGACATCGACATCGAACGGCGCCCCGCGTTCGCCGCCCGCCGGGACGTCACCGGCGCGGCATGCTCGGCCACGGCGGCCGCCGGTTCGGGCGTGCTCAGCTGGTGGGTGCAGTACCGCGGCAGCGACGCCGGCGACCCGTGCGTCGAGGCCGAGAAGCTGTTGTCGGCGACGCTGCGCTCGGACATGTGACGTGCGCGTCGTCGCGACGTTGGCCACGGCCGCTGTCTTCACGCTCGCCGGCTGCGCCGGCGCCGCGCCGCCGCCCGAGTCCGACGTGCCGTCCGGGCCCGGCTTCGACAGCCGGGACTGCAACGGGGTCACCGACGCCGACATTGACGACGCGGTCGGGACGTCGATGTACGAGCAGGCGGTGGTCTCCGACGCCGGATGCTTCTGGCAGGAGGCCACGGTGATCGGCAACGTGGGCATCGGCATGGGGATCTCCACCTGGTGGTACCGCGGCAGCGACATGGACACCGAGCGCGACCTCGAAGCCAAGGCCGGCCGCACCCTGGTCGAGCTGTCGGTGGACGGGAACCCCGGCTTCAAGGCCTACGACAACTCCGCGTGCAGTATTTACGTGGCCAAGGGGCCCGACGTCATCACCTGGTCGATCCAGACGCTGAACGCGGCGACGTTGCCCGATCTGTGCTCGGTGGTCGAACGTCTCGCTCAGCTGTCCCAACAGCGGGTGAACTAGAGTTTCTCGCTGGTCCGGTTCCGGGCCGGTCAGGACGAGGAATGAGGGGGACGCGCATGGCGACTCGGCCGCTGCGGTCCGCCAAACTCAGCCGCGACAGCATCGTCAACGCCGCGCTGACGTTCCTGGACCGGGAGGGCTGGGACGCGCTGACCATCAATGCGCTGGCCAATCAGCTCGGCACCAAGGGCCCGTCGCTGTACAACCACGTGCACAGCCTCGAGGACCTGCGCCGCACGGTCCGGATGCGCGTCGTCGGCGACATCATCGGCATGCTCACCAACGTCGCCGAAGGCCGTTCGCCAGACGACGCCGTGGTGGTCATGGCCAGTGCCTACCGCAGCTACGCCCACCACCACCCGGGCCGGTACTCGGCGTTCACCCGGATGCCGCTCGGCGGCGACGACCCCGAGTTCACCGAGGCCACCCACGCCGCGGCGGCGCCCGTCATCGCGGTGCTGTCGGCCTACGGCCTGTCCCAGGAGGCGGCGTTCTACGCCGCGCTGGAGTTCTGGTCGGCCATGCACGGGTTCGTCCTGTTGGAGATGACCGGCGTGATGGCCGGCATCGACACCGACGCCGTGTTCACCGACATGGTGATGCGTCTGGCCGCCGGGATGCGGTCCAGATGACGCACCGGAGGCAAAGAGACGCAGGTCAGCGGGTTTTGTCGAGGTCGGCCACCCTGGTATTGTGGACCGTCGTGCCTGGCAGATAGGGCGCTTGCGGTTCTCCTGACCCACGAGCAAAGCCTGCACTCCGGGCCCAATTTGCATGTCCTCCGTCGCAGATGGCTCGGGAATTGCCCCGGGATGCGCGGCTGGCCGCATGCGACACGCCCGGCCGCGGGGTAAGCGGTGGGGACGAAACTGCAGGACAGAGAACTTCAGAAGAACCAAGCAACACAGAAAGCCGGTACATGCCAACCATCAACCAGCTGGTCCGTAAGGGTCGCCGCGACAAGATCGCCAAGGTGAAGACCGCGGCCCTCAAGGGCAGCCCGCAGCGTCGCGGCGTGTGCACCCGCGTCTACACGACGACCCCGAAGAAGCCGAACTCGGCGCTTCGCAAGGTCGCGCGTGTGCGGCTGACCAGCGCGGTCGAGGTCACCGCCTACATCCCGGGCGAGGGCCACAACCTGCAGGAGCACTCGATGGTGCTGGTGCGCGGCGGTCGTGTGAAGGACCTGCCCGGTGTGCGCTACAAGATCATCCGCGGGTCCCTGGACACCCAGGGTGTGAAGAACCGCAAGCAGGCCCGCAGCCGTTACGGCGCGAAGAAGGAGAAGAGCTGATGCCGCGCAAGGGACCCGCGCCCAAGCGTCCGTTGGTCAACGATCCGGTCTACGGGTCGCAGCTGGTCACCCAGCTGGTCAACAAAGTTCTGCTGGACGGGAAGAAATCACTGGCCGAGCGCATTGTTTACGGTGCGCTCGAACAGGCCCGTGAGAAGACCGGCACCGACCCCGTGGTGACGCTCAAGCGCGCCATGGACAACGTCAAGCCCGCCCTCGAGGTCCGCAGCCGTCGCGTCGGTGGTGCGACCTACCAGGTTCCCGTCGAGGTCCGGCCGGACCGGTCGACCACGCTGGCCCTGCGCTGGCTGGTGAGTTTCTCCAAGCAGCGTCGCGAGAAGACCATGATCGAGCGCCTGGCCAACGAGATCCTCGACGCCAGCAACGGCCTGGGTGCCGCCGTCAAACGACGCGAGGACACCCACAAGATGGCCGAAGCGAACCGGGCCTTCGCGCACTACCGCTGGTGACGGCCGCCGGCGGCGCCGGCGAATGAACAGCAAACTACCAAGCGAAAGAGAAGACTTCTGTGGCACAGAAGGACGTGCTTACCGACCTGAACCGGGTCCGCAACATCGGCATCATGGCGCACATCGATGCCGGCAAGACGACGACGACCGAGCGCATCCTGTACTACACGGGCGTCAACTACAAGATCGGTGAGACGCACGACGGTGCGTCGACCACCGACTGGATGGAGCAGGAGCAGGAGCGCGGCATCACGATCACCTCGGCCGCGGTGACCTGCTTCTGGAACGACAACCAGATCAACATCATCGACACCCCCGGGCACGTCGACTTCACCGTCGAGGTGGAGCGCTCGCTGCGCGTCCTCGACGGCGCCGTGGCCGTGTTCGACGGCAAAGAGGGCGTGGAGCCGCAGTCCGAGCAGGTGTGGCGGCAGGCCGACAAGTACGACGTCCCGCGTATCTGCTTCGTCAACAAGATGGACAAGCTGGGCGCGGACTTCTACTTCACCGTGCGCACCATCGAGGAGCGCCTGGGCGCCAAGCCGCTGGTCATCCAGCTGCCGATCGGCGCGGAGAACGACTTCATCGGCATCATCGACCTGGTCGAGATGAAGGCCAAGGTGTGGCGCGGCGAGACCGCCCTCGGTGAGAAGTACGAGGTCGAGGACATCCCGGCCGAGCTCGCCGAGCAGGCCGACGAGTACCGCACCAAGCTGCTCGAGACGGTCGCCGAGACCGACGAGGAGCTGCTGGAGAAGTACTTCGGTGGCGAAGAGCTCACGGTCGACGAGATCAAGGGCGCGATCCGCAAGCTGACCGTGGCCAGCGAGCTGTACCCGGTGCTGTGCGGCAGCGCGTTCAAGAACAAGGGCGTACAGCCCATGCTCGACGCCGTCATCGACTACCTGCCCTCGCCGCTGGACGTCGAGAACGTGCAGGGCCACGTCCCCAACAAGGAGGACGAGGTCATCACCCGCAGGCCGTCGACCGACGAGCCGTTCTCGGCGCTGGCGTTCAAGATCGCGGTGCACCCGTTCTTCGGCAAGCTGACCTACGTCCGGGTGTACTCGGGCACCGTCGAGTCCGGCTCGCAGGTCGTGAACTCCACGAAGGGCAAGAAGGAGCGGCTGGGCAAGCTGTTCCAGATGCACGCCAACAAGGAGAACCCGGTCGAGCGGGCCAGCGCGGGTCACATCTACGCCGTGATCGGGCTGAAGGACACCACCACCGGTGACACCCTCTCCGACGCCAACGAGCAGATCGTGCTCGAGTCGATGACCTTCCCGGATCCGGTGATCGAGGTGGCCATCGAGCCCAAGACCAAGAGTGACCAGGAGAAGCTGGGCACCGCGATCCAGAAGCTCGCCGAAGAGGATCCGACCTTCAAGGTGCACCTGGACCAGGAGACCGGCCAGACCGTCATCGGCGGCATGGGCGAGCTGCACCTGGACATCCTGGTGGACCGCATGCGTCGCGAGTTCAAGGTCGAGGCCAACGTCGGCAAGCCCCAGGTGGCCTACCGCGAGACGATCAAGCGCAAGGTCGAGAAGGTCGAGTTCACCCACAAGAAGCAGACGGGTGGCTCCGGCCAGTTCGCGAAGGTGCTCATCGACCTCGAGCCGTTCACCGGCGAGGACGGCGCCACCTACGAGTTCGAGAGCAAGGTCACCGGCGGCCGCATCCCGCGCGAGTACATCCCGTCGGTGGATGCCGGCGCCCAGGACGCCATGCAATACGGCGTGCTGGCCGGCTATCCGCTGGTGAACCTGAAGGTCACGCTGCTGGACGGCGCTTTCCACGAGGTCGACTCGTCGGAAATGGCGTTCAAGGTGGCCGGGTCCCAGGTGCTGAAGAAGGCGGCGCAGGCCGCGCAGCCGGTCATCCTGGAGCCCATCATGGCCGTCGAGGTCACCACGCCCGAGGACTACATGGGTGAGGTGATCGGCGACCTGAACTCCCGCCGTGGTCAGATCCAGGCCATGGAGGAGCGGAGCGGTGCACGCGTCGTCAAGGCGCAGGTTCCGCTGTCGGAGATGTTCGGCTACGTCGGCGACCTTCGGTCGAAGACCCAGGGCCGAGCGAACTACTCCATGGTGTTCGACTCGTACGCCGAGGTTCCGGCGAACGTGTCGAAGGAGATCATCGCGAAGGCGACGGGTCAGTGAGAATCGAAGGCCGCCAGGCCTGAGGCTCGGAGCTGATCCGGAGGCGAGAAGACTGAGTCAGCGAAGGCCACCGGCCAGTAGGTCGGCGGTCCTTCGGGACCACAACTGAAGAAACCAAAACTGCTTTAACCAAAGCACCAACACAGTCCAGGAGGACACCACAGTGGCGAAGGCGAAGTTCGAGCGGACGAAGCCGCACGTCAACATCGGGACCATCGGTCACGTTGACCACGGCAAGACCACCACGACTGCAGCGATCACCAAGGTTCTGCACGACAAATTCCCCGAGTTGAACGAGTCGCGCGCATTCGACCAGATCGACAATGCGCCCGAAGAGCGTCAGCGCGGTATCACGATCAACATCTCCCACGTGGAGTACCAGACCGACAAGCGGCACTACGCCCACGTGGACGCCCCCGGTCACGCTGACTACATCAAGAACATGATCACCGGTGCCGCCCAGATGGACGGCGCGATCCTGGTGGTCGCCGCCACTGACGGCCCGATGCCGCAGACCCGCGAGCACGTGCTGCTCGCCCGCCAGGTCGGCGTGCCCTACATCCTGGTCGCGCTGAACAAGGCCGACATGGTCGACGACGAGGAGCTCATCGAGCTCGTCGAGATGGAGGTCCGTGAACTGCTGGCCTCGCAGGAGTTCGACGAGAACGCTCCGGTCATCCCGATCTCGGCGCTCAAGGCGCTCGAGGGTGACCCGAAGTGGGTCAAGTCGATCGAGGACCTCATGCAGGCCGTCGACGACTCCATCCCGGATCCGGTCCGTGAGACCGACAAGCCGTTCCTGATGCCCGTCGAGGACGTCTTCACCATCACCGGCCGCGGCACCGTGGTCACCGGTCGTGTGGAGCGCGGCGTGGTCAACGTGAACGAGGAAGTCGAGATCGTCGGCATCCGCGAGGAGACCACCAAGACCACCGTCACCGGTGTCGAGATGTTCCGCAAGCTGCTCGATCAGGGCCAGGCCGGCGACAACGTCGGTCTGCTGCTGCGCGGCATCAAGCGTGAGGACGTCGAGCGCGGCCAGGTCGTGGTCAAGCCCGGCACCACCACGCCGCACACCGAGTTCGAGGGCAGCGTCTACATCCTGTCCAAGGACGAGGGTGGCCGCCACACGCCGTTCTTCAACAACTACCGTCCGCAGTTCTACTTCCGGACCACGGACGTGACCGGCGTCGTGACCCTGCCCGAGGGCACCGAGATGGTGATGCCCGGTGACAACACCGACATCTCCGTCAAGCTGATCCAGCCCGTCGCCATGGACGAGGGCCTGCGCTTCGCGATCCGCGAGGGCGGCCGTACCGTCGGCGCCGGCCGGGTCACCAAGATCATCAAGTGATGATCTGACTCAGTACCGCGAAGCGGCGCTCACCTTCGGGTGGGCGCCGCTTTCGTTGTGCTACCTGTGTTGGTCCGCGAGAAACTGCTCGACGATTCCTGCCGGAATCTTGCCGCGATCGCCGACGGGCAAGCCCCGTTCTCGTGCCCAGAGCCGGATGTCGCTGTTGCTGACCGAGACCTGTGGACCCGGTTGGGGCTCAGTTCGGAAGTCGGGCGTGGCCGTGTGTAGCTCGTGTTCGTGCAGGCACGCGCCGAGCCAGCGGTAGATCCACTCCTGCGCCAGTACGCGCGTCTCGACGAACACGATGGGCACCGACGGGAAGCGTGCCTGCGCTTCGGCCAGTGCCTCGGCCACGACGGAGCTGCTGACGTGCTCGAGCTTGAACAACCGCGAGTACCCCGCTTCGACGACCACGACGGCGCGCGGCAGGGCCGCCAGATCGGCCAGCTGGTAGGTGAGCTTTCCGGACAGCAACCCGGCAGACAGGTCTTCGATGCTCTTGCGTTCCGCTGAGGCGACCAGTACGTCGCCGCTGTAGACGGCGTAATCGCCGGCCGGCAGTGCGCGGCGCAGGGTGTCGGCTTGCTGGTCGCTGAACTTGTAGCCGTACCGCTCGTGGCTGTCCACCACGATCTCCAGCGTGCGGCCATGCGCACGCGCGGTAGGCAGTGCGACGTTGGGCCGCGCTTGTTTGGCGGTGCGGCGCGACTGCCAGAAAACCATTTCGCGGCCGCGGGCGCGGGTCAGGACGAACTGGGAGCGATTCTCGCGTCCGCGTTCGAGTACCAGATCGATGGCAGCGCCGCGCCTGCTGATGGAGCGGACGGGCAGCCGTTCGATGATGTCGGCGCCGTCGGGCCACTGCTCCAGCCGGTGGCAGTACACCTTGTTGGTCCGCGGCCACGTCTCCCTGGCTTTCAGGGTGACACCGCCGGCGCCCAACGGGAGCCAGATCAGGTACGGCAACGTCGTACCTTCCTCCGGGTTGTGGGCAATCAGCATGTCCGGCATCGATCCCTACCCTGCATCACGGTCACGCCGGTGGCAACGCTGTAACACACCATTAAGACGGTGCGATGTACCACCCGACGGTCGTCGAGGGGTCGGCCGGGAAGTGAAGTGAAGTGTCTCATCGCAAGAATGGCCTCGCGGCGCTCGCCGCTGCCGTCGGCGCCGCCGCCATCGCCGGATTCGGAGCCGGCGTCGCGTCGGCCCAACCCGCCTGTCCCGACGTCCATGTGATCGGCGCCGCCGGCTCCGGTGAACGCGCCGGCGACGTGTCCGCCGACGGCGGCATGGGTCGCGTCGTCTACAAGTCCTACCGCGATCTGGCGCGGCTGGTGCAGCAGGACGGCCGCACCATCACCGCCGAAGCGGTCGCCTATCCTGCGACGCCGGTTCCCGAGGACGGCGGAATCCTGGACTGGGCGAACTTCATGAGCAGCGTGGACGCCGGGACCGCCGCGCTCGCACAGCAGTATCAGACCTTTGTTGCGCAGTGCCCCACCACGCAGGTCGTGCTGGCCGGCTACTCGCAGGGCGCGATGGTGGTGCACCGCAACCTCCATGCACTCGACGCCAGCCCCAACCTGGCCGCCGCACTGTTGGTCGCCGACGGTGACCGCCTGCCGCAGGATCCGACGATCAATGTCGGTTCGGCTGCCTCGGTGCCCGGAGCCGGGAAGGGCGTCGCTCAGGACTGGCCCATCCTGGCCCGCGCGCCGCAACCGCTGCCGGTGACGATGGGAATGCGCACGATCAGTGTGTGCGATCTCGGCGACGCGGTGTGCGATTACGACCCGGACGCCGAGGACGAGATGAACCCGGCTGCGGTCGCCGTGCACACCAGCTACGCCCGCAACGTCGCGTCGATGGATTCCTGGACGATCCCGCTGTATCAGCTGGTGACCTCCCGCCTCGGTGCCACGGCCGTCGCACCGTCGGCGCCGGTGGCCATCGCGGCCGGCTGACCGAACCCCGGCGAGGAGCGGCTCGCGCAGCGATAATGCTGCCCATGTCGCTGTTCTGGCACTACGTCCGAACGCAGCTCTTCGTGCTGCTGTGCGGAATTGTCGGCCCGATCTTCCTGGTCATCTTCTTCGCCAGCGGCGCCGACCCGCTGCTGGGGTGGATGTTCTGGACGGGCTTGCTCGTCACCGCGGCCGACGTGCTGATCGCGCTGGCGCTCACGGGCTTCCGTGCCCGTAAGGAGGCCAGGACCGCCGAGCTGGAAGCAGTGGGTGTGCTCGCGCTGGCCCAAGTGACCGGCATCCACGACACCAACACCCGCATCAACGACCAGCCGTTGGTCAAGCTCGACCTGCAGGTGTCAGGTCCGGGTATCACGCCGTTCGCCACACAGGACAGCGTTGTCGCGTCGGTGAGCCGGCTGCCGATGATCACCAGCAGGCGGCTGGCGGTGCTCGTCGATCCGGCCACCAACGACTACCAGATCGATTGGGAGCGAAGCGCTCTGGTCAGCGGCATGATGCCCGCGACGTTCACCGTGGCTGAGGACGATCGCACCTACGATCTGACGGGCCAGACCGAACCGCTGATGGAGATTCTGCAGGTTCTCAAATCACACGGCATCGGAGTGGACAGCATCGTTGACCTCCGGTCCAATCCCGCGGCACGCCAGCAGGTGCAGGCGATCGTGCGCCATGCTGCGGCGTCTCAGCCTGCCGCTCCGGTGTCAGGCGGGGTCGCTGCACCGTCTGAGCCGACGACCGCGGAACGGTTGCAGCGCCTCGAGACGCTGCGCGCCACCGGGTCGATCACCGACGCCGAGTACGCCGCCAAGCGCGCGGACATCATCGCCGAACTCTGATGTGCCCGCCACATGTGGTCTAGGGTCTAGGGCGGACGCCGAACGCACCGACGCCTACCACGACCATGTCCACGAGGCGATATGACCTCTACCGCGGCGGATACCGAGCAGACCGGCCAGAAGGTCCCTGCCGACCCTGACGGCGATGGTCGTCGGGTCGATGATCGGTTCGGGGGTGTTCCTTCTTCCGCGCAGGTTCGGAACCGAGACCGGGGTGCTCGGGGCGATCATCGCGTGGACCATCGCGGGCAGCGGAATGCTGATGCTGGCCTTCGTCTTCCAGCGCCTGGCCACCCGCAAACCACAACTGGACGCCGGCATCTTCGCCTACGCCAAGGCGGGTTTCGGCGACTACGTCGGGTTCAACTCGGCGATCGGGTACTGGGCGTCGGCGTGCGCGGGCAATACGTCGTACTGGGTGCTGATCACTGCGACCATGAGTGCGCTGATTCCCGCCTTCGGCGCCGGGGACACGGTGCTGGCCGTCGCGATCTCGGCCATCGGGGTGTGGGCGTTCGCGCTGCTGGTCATGCGCGGGGTCAAGGACGCGGCGGTCATCAACTACATCGTGACCATCGCCAAGGTCATCCCGATTCTGATGTTCATCGTCATCACGGCCATCGCGTTCCAGGCCGACGTCTTCGCGGACAACTTCTGGGGCGCCGACGGATACTCGTTCGCGTCGCTGTGGGATCAGGCCACGGGCACGATGCTGATCACGGTGTTCGTCTTCCTCGGTATCGAGGGCGCCAGTGTGTATTCGCGGATGGCCCGTCGGCGTGAGGACGTCGGCCGCGCCACTGTGATGGGCTTTCTCGGCGTGCTCAGTGTGTTCGCTTTGGTCACGTTGGTGTCGTATGGCGTGATGCCGCAGGACGAGCTCGCGCAGGTGAGTCAGCCGTCCATGGCGGCGGTCCTGGAATCCGTTGTCGGGCATTGGGGTTCGGTCTTCATCAGAGCCGGGGTGATCGTCTCGGTGCTGGGGGCGTACCTGGCGTGGACGCTGATGGCGGCCGAAGTGCTCTACATTCCCGCCAAATCGGATGACATGCCGCGGTTCTTGGCGCGTACCAACAAGCGCGGCGCGCCGGTCGCCGCGCTGGTCATGGCTGCCTGCCTGGTCTCGCTGCTTCTGGTCTCCCTGCTGTTCGCCGCGGATGCCTTGGATTTCATGCTCGACCTGACGGCGGCACTGGCGCTCATCCCGTACCTGCTGGCGGCGGCCTACGCATTGAAGCTGACGGCCACGCGAGAAACCTATGGCGACGGCAGATCACTTGTCCCGGACATGGTCATTGCCGCTGTCGCAACGCTTTACACGCTGTTCCTGCTCTATGCCGCCGGGATGGACAAGCTTCTGTTGTCGTGCATCCTCTATGCCCCTGCCGCCGCGCTCTACATCAGAGCGCGCCGGGAACGGTCGTTGCGGGTGTTCCGTCCAGCAGAGGCCGTGTTGTTCATCGTGATCCTGATCGGCGCCGTCGCCGGGGTGGTGTCACTGGCCACCGGTGCGATCGAAATCTAGTGCAGGAGAGGAGTAGACGTGCCGCATACGTCCGCCACCTACGGAGTGCATTCCGAGGTCGGGAAACTCCGTAAGGTCCTGGTGTGTTCCCCTGGCCTCGCCCATGAACGACTGACCCCGAGCAACTGTGACGATCTGCTCTTCGATGATGTCCTGTGGGTGCAGAACGCACGGCGCGACCATTTCGACTTCGTCGACAAGATGCGCGACCGCGGCGTCGAGGTCGTCGAGTTGCACGACCTGCTCGCCGAGACCATGGAGATTTCCGAGGCTCGGACCTGGCTGCTGGACCGCAAGATCGTCGCCGACGAGGTGGGGCTGGGCCTGGTCGACGAGACGCGCGGATTTCTGGACTCGCTGTCGGCGCGCGACTTGACCGAGCTGCTGATCGGCGGGATGTCGATCCTGGACCTGCCCCCCGATCTCGGGTCGGGATATCGGGCCTTGGCGCGCGAAGACAACGGCGTCACCGAATATCTGATGCCGCCGCTGCCGAACACCCTCTACACCCGGGACACCACGTGCTGGATCTACGGCGGCCTTACCCTCAACCCGCTGTACTGGCCGGCCCGCCACGACGAGACGTTGTTGATGAAGGCGATCTACGAGTTCCATCCGGACTTCGTCGGGTCGACGGTCTGGTGGGGCGACCCGGAGCGCTCGTGGGGGCTGTCGACCATCGAGGGTGGCGACGTGTTGGTCCCCGGCGACGGCGTGGTCCTGATCGGCATGAGCGAGCGCACCTCGCGTCAGGCCATCACCCAGGTCGCCGCGGGACTGTTCGCCGATGGGGCGGCCGAGAAGGTGATCGTCGCGGGCATGCCGAAGCTGCGTTCGGCGATGCACCTGGACACGGTGTTCACGTTCGCCGATCGCGACGTCGTCACCATCTATCCGGCGATCGTCGACGGCATCGTCCCTTTCACCCTCGTCCCCAGCGACAGCAGCATCGGCGTCGACGTCATCGAGGACACCAAGCCGTTCCTGGAGGTCGTGGCGGCTGCGCTGGGGCTGCCCGAACTGCGGGTGGTGGAGACGGGGGGATCCCGATACGACGCGGAGCGCCAGCAGTGGGACAGCGGCAACAATCTGGCGGCTGTGGAACCGGGCGTCGTGTTCGCCTACGACCGCAACACGCACACGAATTCGTTGCTGCGCAAGGCGGGGATCGAGGTGATCACGATCGTCGGAGCCGAACTCGGGCGCGGTCGCGGTGGCGGCCACTGCATGACGTGCCCCATCATTCGTGACCCGGTGGATGGGACAAGTTCCTAGAACGCGTTCTATTTCTGCTGTTAGCCTGTGCCGGTGAGCACTGGTGCACCACTGGAAGGCCGCGTCGCGCTGATCACCGGCGCCGCCCGCGGTCAGGGCCGCGCGCATGCGGTCCGGTTGGCCAATGACGGCGCCGACATCATTGCGATCGACGTCTGCAAACCGGTGTCGGACACCGTCACCTACCCGATGCCCACGCCGGATGACCTGGCCGAGACCGTCGCGCTGGTCGAGCAGACCGGCCGCAAGATCCTGGCGCGCGAACTGGACATCCGCGACTTGGCCGCGCAGCAGGACATCGTCGCCGCCGGCATCGAGCAGTTCGGCCGTCTCGACATCGTCGTCGCCAACGCGGGCATCCTCAGCTGGGGCCGCATCTGGGAGATGTCGGAGTCACAGTGGGACGACGTCATCGACGTCAACCTCAACGGCACCTGGCGCACCATCAAGGCCGCGGTCCCGGCGATGATCGAGGCCGGCAACGGCGGCTCGATCATCATCGTCAGTTCCTCGGCCGGGTTGAAGGCCACCCCGGGCAACGCGCACTACGCCGCGTCCAAGCACGGCCTGGTCGCGTTGACCAACGCCCTGGCGCTCGAGGCGGGGGAGTTCGGCATCCGGGTCAACTCGATTCACCCGTACTCGATCAACACCCCGATGATCGAACCCGAGGCGATGGCCGAGATCTTCGGCAAGCACCCGACCTACCTGCACAGCTTCGCGCCGATGCCCTTCAAGCCGGTGGCCCGCGACGGAAAGCCGGGTCTGCAGGAGTTCATGTCGGTGGAGGAAGTCGCCGATGTGGTCTCCTGGCTGGCGGGCGACGGATCGATGACCGTCTCGGGCTCTCAGATCGCCGTCGACCGCGGCGTGATGAAGTACTGACCCCGCACCCGTTGGTGCTGAGCGCTCAACGGTGGGGTGGCGCACCGACGCGCGTGCCGATCGTGTAAAAAGCCCACGTGAGCACTTCAGAGGGGCGCAGCGACCAGAACGGTGTCGTCATCGTGGGCGGCGGACTGGCGGCGGCGCGCACAGCCGAGCAACTGCGTCGTTCCGAGTACACCGGGCCGGTGACCATCGTCAGCGACGAGGACCACCTTCCGTACGACCGGCCACCGCTGTCGAAGGAAGTGCTGCGCGCCGAAACCGATGACGTCACACTCAAACCGGCGGAGTTCTACGAAGAGAACGACATCACCGTGCTGCTCGGCAACGGTGCCCGCGCAGTCGACACCGATGCCCAGACGCTGACGCTCGCCGACGGCACCCAGCTGCCCTACGACGAACTCGTCATCGCGACCGGCCTTGTGCCCAAACGCATCCCGTCATTCCCGGACCTGGCCGGCATCCACGTGCTGCGCAACCTCGACGAGAGCATCGCGCTGCGCAAGGACGCCGAGGCCGCCCGGCGCGCCGTGGTGATCGGTGCCGGGTTCATCGGCTGCGAGGTGGCCGCGAGTTTCCGGAAGCTCGGCGTGGAAGTGGTGCTGGTGGAACCGCAGCCCGCCCCGCTGGCGTCGGTGCTCGGTGAGCAGATCGGTGCGCTGATCACGCGGCTGCACCGAGCCGAGGGTGTCGACGTGCGCTGCGGTGTCGGGGTAGCCGGCGTGGAGGGCGACGACCGCGTCCGCAAGGTCACGCTCAGCGACGGTGCCGAGCTCGACGCCGACGTCGTGATCGTCGGCATCGGATCGCGTCCGAACACCGACTGGCTCGAGGGCAGCGGGATTGCCGTCGACAACGGTGTGGTGTGCGATGACGCCGGCCGGGCGAGCGCGCCGCACGTCTGGGCCATCGGCGACGTGGCGTCCTGGCGGGACCACGTCGGTGGGCAGGTCCGCGTCGAGCACTGGAGCAACGTCGCCGACCAGGCGCGCGTGCTGGTGCCGACGATGCTGGGCCAGCAGCCCGCGTCGGCGGTGACGGTGCCCTACTTCTGGAGCGACCAGTACGACGTCAAGATCCAGGCACTCGGTGAGCCGGAGGCCACCGACACCGTCCACATCGTCGAGGACGACGGCCGCAAGTTCCTGGCCTACTACGAGCGCGACGGCGTGGTGGTCGGTGTGGTCGGCGGCGGTTTCCCGGGCAAGGTCATGAAGACGCGCAACAAGATCGCCCAGGGCGCACAGATCTCCGACCTGATCGGATAGTTATCCACAGGGGGCGAATTGCTGCTGACGGGTAGGTCCCGCCGCTACTAGAGTCGAATGTATGTTCGACAAGGTGCTGGCCGATCTGCCTGACGAGGCGTTGGTCGCTGCCATCGAGCAGGCCGCGCGCGAGGAGAACCAAGCCAGCGCGCGGCGCTACGCCGCGATCGCCGAGTTCGTCCACCGCACCGTCGACGAAGACGACGAGCGCGGCGACTGGGCGTTCAACCCGTGGAAGAACGCGGCCGCGCGAGTCGGCGCGGCGCTGTCGGTGGGGCAACGGCGGGCGTCCGGCCAGATGCGGATCGCGGTCGCGCTGCGCGACCGTCTGCCCAAGATCGCCGCACTGTTCTTCGCCGGCTCCCTCAGTCCGCGGCTGGTGTCGGAAATCAGCTGGCGCACATGCTTGATCGAAGACGACCTGTTGATCGCGATCGTAGACGGGGTACTCGCCGAGCGCGCCATCAAGTGGGGACCGCTCTCGGATGCCAAGCTGGCCGGTGCGATCGAGGCGGTGATCGAACGCTATGACCCCGACGCGGTGCGCCGAGCCAAAGAGGTCGTCAAGACGCGAGATTTCCGCATCGGTGCCTGTGACGACCCGAACGAACTGGTATCGATCTGGGGCAAGGTGACCGCCGGCGACGGCGAGGCGTTCAAGGCGCGCATCGACGCACTGCTCAAGGGTCTGTGCGATGACGATCCCCGGGGCGCCTCGGAACGCCGCTCCGACGCGGCCGGTGCGATCGCGCACGGTATGGATCACCTGGCGTGCCGATGCGACTCGCCCGATTGTCCGGCACCCGGACCGGTCTCCTCGAGCGTCGTCATCCAGGTGATCGCCGATCAGGGCGCCGTGGACGCTGCCCAGGATCTGATCGCTGCGCAGGATCGTGAACAGCAGGAGAAGCGGACCGAGGGTCAGAAGCCGGCGGCAACGAAGGCCGAACCGAAGGCCGAGCCGGACGCGAAACCGGCGGAGCCGAAACGCAAGTCCGGCATCGCGGTCCGCTCCAAAGGCCGGGTGTTACCGATCCCGGCGCTGGCAGAGGCCATCCGCAACGGTGCGGTGATCAAGCCGCTGTGGGTGCCCGGCCCCGACCCCGAGCCGCACTACCGGCCGTCGGCCAAGTTGGCCGCGTTCGTCCGCGCCCGCGACATGTTCTGCCGATACCCGGGCTGCACCGTGCCCGCCGAGCATTGCGACATCGACCACGTCGTGCCGTGGCCGTTCGGGCCGACGCATGCCTCGAATCTCAACTGCAAATGCCGAAATCACCACCTAGCGAAGACTTTCTGGGATGGCTACTCGGATGCGCAGTCACCCGACGGCGAGGTTATCTGGACCACCCCGGACGGCAACACCTATCGCACGATGCCGGCCAGCCGCCTGTACTTCCCGGACTGGGACACCACGACTGCGACCCTCCCACCGCTGACGCAACCGCCGCCGGGTCTGTTACGGACCCAGAAGATGCCGCGACGGCGACGCACCCACGCCGCCGAGACTGCGGCGCGCATCAAAGCCGAACGCGCGCGCAACGCTGCGTGGCGGGCCCTCGAGCGCGAACGACTGCGGGCACAATCCGAGCCGACGCGGCAGCCCGAACGCGAGCCCGACTATGGAGCGGACCCGCCGCCCTTCTAAAGCTGCCCGAGATAGAACCGCGCGCCTTGGTCGTCGGCGCACAGTGCGGACTTGCCGTACGACTGCTGCGACGGTTCCTCGACCACGGTGCCACCCGCCTCGCGGACGCGTGCCACCGCAGCGTCGATGTCCTCGACGGTCCACATCGGCACGACCACCGGCCGATCTGACCCGCCGGCGACGCCGGCCATCGGGTGGGTGTCGAGCACGCCCCAGCCGTCCTCGACACGGCCCGGTTCGAAGGTCCAGAACAGCAGACCGCTGTAAAACGCCTTGAACACAGCCGAATCCGGCACCTGGTAGGTGATGTAGGACAATTCGGCGGGGCCGCCACCGTTGAGAAGCGGCCGCGGCTCACCCGCTGCCGGGGCGTACACGGCGAACGGCAGACCCTGCGAATCGGTTGCGTGCAGGACATCGCCGAACTCGAGACTCTCCGGCGAACCGACGGTCCCGCCGGCGGCCACGATGCTGTCGCGGGCGCCAGCGACGTCGGTCACCGCGTAGCCACAGACCAACGTGTTCGGTCCGGACACGATGCGGATGCGCTGACCGACATTGGTCACCGTCTGCGTCCGGGCATCCACCATCCAGCCGAGCACCGATCCGTAGAACGCAATGGCGCGCTCGATGTCGGGGGTGGCCACCGCCACGTAGCCGACGTCGCCGTGCTGAATGGGGACGACGGCCCCGGTCACCGGTCCCGTCAGCATCCAGCGGTGCCCGAAGGGGTCGATGATCGCGGCGTTGCGGGTGCCGTGGGACTCGTAGGGTTCGCGCTGGATCTGCGCGCCCAAGTCGCCGGCTCGGCGCAGCGTCGCGTCGGTGTCGGTGACCGGCAACATCAGGCTCACCGAAACCGACTGTCGCAGCGGTGCTCTCAGGCCGATCTCGGGATACTCGTCGGCCAGGTAGACGATCCCACCGGACAGCGACAGCTCCGCGTGCCCGATCCGGCCGTCGTCCATCTCGAACGGGTCGCCCACCAGGTCGGCACCGAAGACGTCGCGGTACCAGGAGATGGCGGCGCGGGCGTCGGGAACGGTCAGGTAGGGGACCGGTGTCTGTGTCGATCGGGACAGTTCGGCCAGCGCGCTGTCGGTACCACTCATCGTGACTCCTCGGGTTCGGTCGGGTTGGTTCTCGAAGAGCTCGGCGGCCGCTTCGAGGCGGGCCCGCAGTCGGCGTGCGAACCCGGGGTCCGGCGCCACGGGGGAGTCGCCGCCGCGCAGCGCGTCGAGCGGATCGTGTCCGGTCACGGCAGACCTCCTTCCGGTTGCGGGTAGTGCGCGCGAAACGCCCGGCGGGCTCGCACGAGAAGGGCCTCGGTGGCCTGGACGGTGCGACCGATGAGGTCCGCGCACTCGCCGACGCTGCAGTCGTCGAGATACCGCAGCGCCAAGACGATTCGGTGCTGTTCGGGAAGCCGGGCCAGCACCTGTTCGGCGACGATGCGATCCAGCTGGACGTCCCAGTCGTCGACGGGTTCGGCCGGTTCGGGGACCTCGGCCACCGGTATGGGGATCCGTGCGCGGCGGTAGTGGTCGGCCAACTTGTGCCGTGCCACGCCGATCAGCCAGGGCACGCTCAGCTGGGGCGGCGAGGGTTTGCGGGCGGCGTCCATCGCCGCGAGGAAGGTCTCCGACGTCAGGTCCTCTGCCGTTCCCCGGTCACCGCAGCGCCGGACGAAGTACCCGTACACCGCGGGTAGGGCCTCGTCGTACAGCGCGAGCAGGGTTTGGGCGCTCACACCCTTATCGTCGCCGTCAGGCCCCGATCTCCGACACCCCAATTTCCAGACCGGACAAACCCGAGGCCAAGATGTCGAACGCGTCGCCCAATGCCGCCTCCAGCGCCACCGACTCGTCGGCCAGCCACTGTTCGTAGGCCGACAGGGACACCGCCAACATCGTCCACGCCACGGTCTGGGGCATCAGCGCGGTCGCCTCGACACCCAGCCGACCGGCCACGAACTCGGCGATCGTGCTGCGCCAGCCGGCGTACATCGTCATCGAATACGCCTGCAACGCCTCGGTTTCCAGGATCAACCGCATACGCTGCCGATGGCGCTCGGTGTCGTCGAAGTCGTTGAACGCCAGCAGGGCTGTGCGCAGTGCGTCGCGGATCGGCACGTCGGGATCAGCCTGCGTGAGCAGGACCCTCATGTGCTCGAGGTGGGCGTCGAAGTCTCCCCACGGCAGTGCGTTCTTCGACGGGTAGTAGCGGAACAGGGTCCGGCGCGCGATGCCGGCGGCCGCGGCGACGTCGTCGACGCTGACGTCGTCGAACCCGCGCGTGGTGAACAGATCGATCGCTACGTCGCTGATGTGTTCCCAGCTCGTGGATCGGCGGCGACCCACGCGCGCCTTTGCGACGCTCATCGCGAACCCCCTCTTCCGTTTAGGCACCCGATGCCATATTGTTAGCGGCCTACGTCACAATTGTCGAGACCCTGCCCAATGAGAAAGGTGATGGTGATGGATCAGAATCAGACCGCCCAGAGCGGCGAACTGGTGACCGAGAGCCTGGTCGAGGAAGTTTCGATCGACGGGATGTGCGGGGTCTACTGAGCATGGTTGCGCCGAGCACTTTCGATGCGGGCCGACGCTGGCGGTTGCATCCGCAGGTGGCGGTCCGTCCCGAGCCGTTCGGCGCGCTGCTCTACCACTTCGGGACCCGCAAGCTGTCGTTCCTGAAGAACCGGACGATCGTCGAGGTGATCAACTCGCTGGGTGATCACCCCGACGTTCGGTCCGCCTGCCGCGCCGCCGGTGTCGACGACGACGCCCAGGCGCCCTACCTCCACGCACTGGGAGTCCTTGCCCAGTCCAAAATGCTTGTTGCGGAAGAGGATCGATGACTGTCACTGCACCGGTACCCCGGCTGGTCGATCAGTTCGAGCGTGGTCTGGACGCGCCGATCTGCCTGACCTGGGAGCTGACGTATGCGTGCAACCTGTCGTGTGTGCACTGCCTGTCCAGCTCGGGCAAGCGTGACCCGCGGGAACTGAGCACGCAGCAGTGCAAGGACATCATCGACGAGCTCGAACGTATGCAGGTGTTCTACGTCAACATCGGCGGCGGAGAGCCCACCGTGCGCAGCGACTTCTGGGAGCTGGTCGACTACGCCACCGAGCACCACGTCGGCGTGAAGTTCTCCACCAACGGTGTGCGCATCACGCCCGAGGTCGCGGCCAAGCTGGCCGCCAGTGACTACGTCGACGTCCAGATCTCGCTGGACGGCGCCACCGCCGAGGTCAACGACGCCGTGCGCGGTCCGGGTTCGTTCGCGATGGCGGTGCGCGCGCTGGAAAACCTGCGCGACGCCGGCTTCAAAGACGCCAAGATCTCCGTGGTGGTCACGCGTCACAACGTCGACCAGCTCGACGATTTCAAGGCGCTGGCCGACTCCTACGGTGCCACCCTGCGGATCACGCGGCTGCGCCCGTCTGGTCGTGGCGCCGACGTCTGGGACGAGCTGCACCCCACCTCCGCCCAGCAGGTTCAGCTCTACAACTGGCTGGTGGCCCACGGCGAGCGGGTGCTCACCGGCGACTCGTTCTTCCACCTCTCCGGTCTGGGGGAGCCCGGCGCGCTGGCCGGGCTGAACCTCTGTGGCGCGGGCCGCGTGGTGTGCCTGATCGACCCGGTCGGCGACGTCTACGCCTGCCCGTTCGCCATCCACGACAAGTTCCTCGCCGGAAACGTGTTGCGCGACGGCGGTTTCGACACCGTGTGGAAGCACTCCGAACTGTTCCGCGAACTTCGCGAGCCGCAGTCGGCGGGTGCCTGCACCGGGTGCAACCACTACGACGCGTGCCGCGGCGGATGCATGGCTGCCAAGTTCTTCACCGGCCTGCCGATGGACGGACCCGATCCCGAGTGTGTGCAGGGCTACGGGGAACCGGCGCTCGCACTCGACCGCGACAAGCCCAAGCCCAGCGTGGATCACTCGCGTTCGGGTGGTCGCAAACCCAAGGGCCCGATCCCGCTCACCCTGCTGAGCGCCCCTCCGAAAAAGTTCTGTAACGAAAGTCCTGTGTGACCACTCATGGCACGTGATACCTGGTTCGAAACCGTCGCCATCGCCCAGCAGCGGGCGAAAAAGCGGCTCCCGAAGTCTGCCTACTCGTCGTTGATCTCCGCCAGCGAGAAGGGCGTCACGGTCACCGACAACGTCGAATCCTTCGCCGAACTCGGCTTCGCCCCGCACGTCATCGGTGCCACCGAGAAGCGCGAGATGGCGACAACGGTGATGGGACAGGACATTTCGCTGCCCGTCATCATCTCGCCGACCGGCGTGCAGGCCATCGACCCCGAGGGTGAGGTCGCCGTCGCCCGCGCCGCAGCGGCGCGTGGGACCGCCATGGGTCTGTCGTCGTTCGCCAGCAAGCCGATGGAAGAAGTGACCGCGGTCAACGACAAGATCTTCTTCCAGATCTACTGGTTGGGCAGCCGCGACGAGATCCTCGCGCGTATGGAACGGGCCCGTGAGGCCGGCGCCAAGGGGCTGATCCTGACCACCGACTGGAGCTTCGCGCACGGCCGGGACTGGGGCAGCCCGAAGATCCCGGAGAAGATGGACCTCAAGACGATGATCCGGATGTCGCCGGAGGTCATCACCAAGCCCCGCTGGTTCTTCAGCTTCGCCAAGACCTTGCGGCCGCCGGACCTGCGCGTACCCAACCAGGCCCGCCGCGGCGAACCCGGACCCCCGTTCTTCGAGGCCTACGGACAGTGGATGGGCACCCCGCCGCCCACCTGGGAGGA
The DNA here is from genome assembly GCF_041287115.1 of Mycobacterium sp. pV006. Taxonomy (NCBI): domain Bacteria; kingdom Bacillati; phylum Actinomycetota; class Actinomycetes; order Mycobacteriales; family Mycobacteriaceae; genus Mycobacterium; species Mycobacterium sp. pV006. The sequence continues at coordinate 156,490 of NZ_JBGGKT010000004.1, forward strand.
CGTCGCCTGGTTGCGGGAGCAGTGGGGCGGTCCGTTCCTGCTCAAGGGCACCGTGCGTGTCGACGACGCCAAACGTGCTGTGGATGCCGGTGTTTCGGCCATCACCGTGTCCAACCACGGCGGCAACAACCTCGACGGCACCCCGGCGGCGATCCGGTGCCTGCCCGCCATCGCCGACGCCGTGGGCGACCAGATCGAGGTGTTGCTCGACGGCGGCATCCGGCGCGGCAGCGATGTCGTCAAGGCCGTCGCCCTGGGTGCCCGTGCGGTCATGATCGGCCGGGCGTACCTGTGGGGTCTGGCGGCCAACGGACAGGCCGGTGTGGAGAACGTGCTGGACATCCTGCGCGGTGGTATCGACTCGGCGTTGATGGGGCTGGGCAAGTCCTCGATCCACGAGTTGAGCCGGGACGACGTGCTGGTTCCGGAAGGCTTCACCCGCACCCTGGGCGTCTGACGCCCCTGGTGCCAACGGGGCGCAGGGGGCGCGGGTGAACCGCGCGGAAATTCCTGTGCCCCGGTGAACCAACAACTGGCGCGCAACAGGTGAATTCGGCCTACCATCGTCGCGTGGCTTTCCCCATCGAGCTCGGGAACTCGACCTCGCGGCAGCTACACGACACGTCTCCTGCCCTGATCGTTCCGGTCGGCTCCATCGAGCAACACGGGCCGCACTTGCCCCTGGACACCGACACCCGGATCGCCTCGGCGGTCGCCGACGTCCTGATCGGGCGGTTGCGCGCCGCCGACGGCCGGTTGTGGCAGGTCGCGCCCGCGATCAGTTACGGCGCCAGCGGAGAACACGAAGGGTTCGCCGGCACCGTCTCCATCGGCACCACGGCGCTGACCGACCTGCTGGTGGAGTTCGGCCGCTCGGCATGCCGCTGGGCCTCGCGGCTGCTGTTCGTCAACGGCCACGGCGGCAACGTCGCCGCGTTGCGCGACGCGACCGCGCTGCTGCGCTCGGAGGGACGCGACGCCGCGTGGTGTTCGTGTGTGTCCCGCGACGCCGACGCGCACGCCGGGCACACCGAGACCTCTGTGCTGCTGCACGTCGCGCCCACGGTGGTGCGCATGCCCGACGCGGTCCCCGGCAACGCGGAACGGCTCGAGAAGCTCATGCCGGCGCTGCGGGCGGGCGGTGTGGCCGCGGTCAGCCCGATCGGCGTGCTGGGGGACCCCACGACGGCCACCGAGGAGGAAGGGAGCAGAATCCTCGCCGAGATGGTGGACGCGTGCTGGGTGCGCGTGTCACGCTGGCGGCCTGACAGTGGGGGGATGCTGACATGACCGGCCCGCGTCTGCCGGATGGATTCGCCGTCCAGGTGGACCGGCGAGTTCGCGTGCTCGGGGAGGGCGCGGCGTTGCTCGGCGGTTCACCGACGCGTCTGCTGCGGCTCGCGCCTGCGGCGCAGACCATGCTGCACGGCGGTCGGCTGGAGGTGCACGACGCGGTCAGCGCCCAACTGGCCCGGACGCTGCTCGACGCCACCGTGGCCCACCCGCGGCCGCTCAGCGGCCCGTCGCACCGCGACGTGACCGTGGTGATCCCGGTGAAGGACAACCACTTCGGTGTGTTGCGCCTGGTGTCCGCGCTGAAGGGACCGCGCGTGATCGTCGTCGACGACGGGTCGGCCGAACCGCTGTCGGACGCCGACTTCGAGGCCATGCACTGCGACGTCCGGGTGCTGCGCCACCCGCACAGCCGGGGGCCGGCCGCCGCCCGCAACACCGGCCTGGCGGCGTGCGACACCGATTTCGTGGCGTTCCTGGACTCCGACGTGGTGCCCCGGCGCGGTTGGCTGGAAGCCCTGCTGGGCCATTTCTGCGATCCGGCGGTCGCGCTGGTGGCTCCGCGCATCGTCGCGCTGAACAACTCCGAGGGCGTGGTGGCGCGCTACGAGGCTGTCCGCTCGTCGCTGGACCTCGGCCACCGCGAAGCGCCCGTCGTGCCGTACGGGTCGGTGTCATACGTCCCCAGCGCGGCGATCATCTGCCGCTGCTCGGCCCTGCGTGACATCGGCGGGTTCGACGAGACGCTGACCTCCGGTGAGGACGTCGATTTGTGCTGGCGGCTCAACGAGGCGGGAGCGCGGCTGCGTTACGAGCCGATCGCCACCGTGGCCCACGACCACCGCACCGATCTGCGGAAGTGGTTTGCCCGCAAAGCGTTCTACGGAAGTGCCGCGGCACCGCTGGCCGTCCGTCATCCCGGCAAGACCGCGCCGATGGTGATCTCGGCACCCACACTGGCAGCCTGGGTGCTGGCCGCGCTGGGCTCGGCCCTCGGTTACGTCGCCTCGTTCCTGGTGGCGATGTTCAGCGGCCGCCGAATCGCCAAGACGCTGTCCGGTGTGCCGACCGAACCGATGGAGGTCATCGCCGTCACCGCGCAGGCCATGTGGTCGGGCGCCACGCAGCTGACCGCGGCGATCTGCCGGCACTACTGGCCGCTGGCCCTGCTGGCCGCCGCGCTGTCCCGGCGATGCCGCCGCGTGGTACTGGTCGCCGCGGTGCTCGACGGGGTGTGCGACTGGCTGGTCCGCACGGGCCGCGCCGACGAAGACGCCGAACGAGTCGGCGTGCTGACCTATCTGGTGCTCAAGCGGCTCGACGACATCGCCTACGGGCTGGGCCTGTGGGGCGGGGTCATCCGCGAGCGGCACACCGGTGCACTCAAACCGCAGATCCGGCGCTAGGCCTCGATGACCGATGTCCTGATCGTCGGTGCCGGCAGCGCGGGTTCGGTACTGGCAGAGCGGCTTTCCGCCGACGAACGGTGCACCGTCACCGTCGTGGAGGAAGGGTCGAGCGCAGCCGATGCGCACGTTGCCGAGCAGATCGCCGACGGGCTGCGGCTGCCGATCGGGCCGGACAGTGCTGTGGTCCGGCGCTACCCGACGGTGCTGACCGATCGGCCCCGACGGACCGCGGAGATCATGCGCGGCGCTGTGGTCGGCGGTTCCGGCGCAGTCAACGGCGGCTACTTCTGCCGGGGGTTGCCGTCGGACTTCGACGGCTGGGGGCTGCCGGGGTGGACGTGGGACGACGTTCTGCCGCATTTTCGTGCCATCGAGAACGACCTGGACTTCGACACCGACGTCCACGGCCGGGCGGGCCCGATCCGGATTCGTCGGGTGGCCCGATTCGACGGTGCCACCGCAGCTTTCGTGGACGCGGCACAGGAGACCGGACACGCGTGGATCGACGATCTCAACGGCGCCACCGCCGAACTACCGCTACCGGATGCCGGGGTGGGGGCGGTGCCGCTGAACATCCACGACGGGCAGCGGCTCGGGCCGGGCGGTGCGTTCCTGCAGCCCGTTCTCGGTCGGCGGAACCTGTCGGTGTTGACCGACACCCGTGTCGAGCGGCTGCGCTGGCGCGGCACCACCGTGGTCGGTGTGGGAGTCCACGGACCCGATGGCGCGACCGAACTGCGTGCCGACCACGTCGTGCTGTGTGCCGGCGCGATCGAGACCGCCCGCCTGCTGATGACGTCCGGGGTCGGTCCGCACGAGATGCTGCGGACGAACGGCATCGACGTCGTCGCCGACCTGCCCGTCGGCGTGGCCACCGTCGATCATCCCGAGTGGGTGTTGCCGGTGGCGTGGACGCCGACGCAGGGTGTGCCGCCGCTCGAGGCGATCCTGACCACCGGCGACGGTGTCGAGATCCGGCCCTACACAGCGGGATTCGGAACCATGGTGGGCGGGGCGGCCGGGCCGGTGGACCACCCGCATCTCGGTGTGACGCTGATGCGGCCCCACTCCCGCGGGCAGATCCGGATCGATCCAGCGGGTCTGATCATCGAGCACCGCTACGACAGTTCGCCGGCTGATGTCCAAACACTGCGCACCGCAACCGAACTGGCGCGCGAGCTGGCCGGTGCGGCCGTGTCCGGGGAGCCGGCGTGGGCCACCTCGCAGCACCTGTGCGGAACCGCGCGGATGGGCTGTGACGGTGACCCCGGTGCCGTGGTGGACACCCGTGCCCGGGTGTTCGGCGTGACCGGGCTGTCAGTCGTCGACGGCTCGATCCTGCCGGGCATCCCCAGCCGCGGCCCCCACGCGACCATCGTCATGCTCGGCCACCGGGCTGCGGAATTCTTCGCGTGAGCCCCGGCGCAGGAACGCCCATTGCCTACCGTCGCGCCCGGGTGACCAGAGCGCCACGAACAATGCGCCGGCCAGGGTGGCCACCGAGAGCACCAGCAGCGCCTGGTTCATCGAGTGCAGGAACGCGTCTTCGGCGAGCCGGGTCAGTTCCGCACCCTGCGGTCCCATCCGTTCAGCTACCGACAGCGCGTAGGCCAGCGAATCCGTTGCGCTGGAACGAATCTCGTCGGGGAAGGCGGCCAGGCGCGGGGCCAGTGAGGAGTGATAGAGCGCGGCCAGAATCGACCCGGCGACCGCGATGCCCACAGCGGCTCCGATCTCGCGGGTCGCGTCGTTGACCGCCGAGGCTACGCCCTGCTTCTCGTCGGGGGTGGCGTTCATGATCGCCGATGTCGTCGGGGCGGTGCAGAACCCGATGCCCGATGCCATGACCAGCATGGGCCACATCAGGTCGGTGAAGGTGGAGGACCCGTCGAGGGAACGCATCAGGTACAGGCCGAGCGCGATCAACAGCAGCCCGACGGTGACCGCGAAGCGCAGCCCCACTTTCGGCAGGTAGAGGTGCAGGGTGAAGCCCAGCACCAGTACGGGGAATGCCAACGGCGACAGCGCGAAGGCGGTCTGCAGCGGGGTGTATCCCATCACCAGCTGCATGTGCTGCATCGCGAGATAGAAGAACCCGAAGTTGGCCATGAAGATGAAGGTGATCCCCACCGCGCCGGTCGCGAAATCGGGACGCCGGAACAGCCGGACGTCCAGCAGCGGGTGTGCGCGGCGCAATTGCACCAACGCGAAGACGGCGGCAAGTGCCGGGCCCGCGATGAGGCAACCGAGCACGATCGGGTCGGTCCAGCCGCGCACCGGGGCTTCGACGATACCCAGCACGAAGACCGCGATCGCGGTCGCGATCAGGCCGCCACCGACCCAGTCGATCGGGGTCGCGGTCTCGTCGCGGGAGGACCCGATCGTCAGCGTCGCGAGGAACATCAGCAGAGCGGCGGCGGCGAAGGCGTAGAAGATCGACTGCCACGAATAGAACTGCAGGAACAATCCGGTGCCGAGGAACCCGACGATCGCACCGGAACCGGCAACGCCGGCCCAGATGCCGACGGCCTTGTTGCGCTCCGACTTCGGGAACGCCGCGGTCAGCAGCGACAGGGTGGCGGGCATGATGAACGCCGCGCCGACACCGGCGGCGGCGCGCGCCACGATGATCTGGGTCGGGTCGTCGAGCATCGTCGGCGCGAACGACGCCACCCCGAAAATGGCCAGGCCCACCAGAAGGGCGCCGCGGCGGCCGTAGCGGTCGCCGAGGGCGCCGGCCGGGAGCAGCAGGCAGGCCAGCGCCAGCGTGTAGCCGTCGACGATCCAGGTGAGTTCGGCCTGGGTCGCCGAGGTCTGCAGCGCCATGTCGGGCAGCGCGGCGTTGAGCGCCACCATCGACGAGATGACCAACAGCACGGCGAAGCTGGCGACGACGAGCAGCCAGACCCGGCCGCGTTTGGTCAGGGCGGCGGGCCCGGCGTCGATATCCTTGACGGATTCAGTGAGTGCGACCATGACGTCTCTTCCAGCAGGAGGTTTCAAGACTGTTGGTCTCAAAAGGGTTAAACGAGACTAACAGTCTCGTTGCAAGACCGACAGTCTTGTGCAGGTTCCCGCTGGGCGGCCTCCGGAAACAACGGCGGGAGGAGCGATGAGCGGCGATCCGCGTCCCGCGCGGTCCCGGGCACGGCTACTGGAGGCGGCTACCGCGTTGCTGCGCACGGGTGGTCCCGGGGCGGTCACCATCGACGCGGTCACGCGGCAGGCCAACGTCGCGCGTGCCACGCTCTATCGGCACTTCCCGAGCGGCAACGATCTGGTCGCGGCGGCTTTCACCAGCCTGATCGCGCCCCCGCCGATGCCGCCGGAGACCGGAACGCTGCGCGAACGGCTCGAGGCGATCGTGCTGGGCTGGGCCGATTCGATCGCCGAGGCGCCGACCACCCTGACGGCGATGGCGTGGCTCTCCCTCGGCCCCGACATCAGCGACTTCCCCGGTGCCGTCGGTGCCCAGGTCAGTTCGCTGCGCGAACGGATCGTCGAGCTCTACTCGGCGCCGTTCGACACCGTCTTCGACAGTGCCGACGCCGTCGAGCAGCTACGTCCCATCGATCGCAGCATTGCCCTGGCGCTGCTGGTCGGGCCGCTGGCCTTCGGTCGCATCAGCACGCTGACCGACTTCGACTACCGGGCGGTGGCCGTGGCCGCCGTCGACAGCTTCCTGACCACCTACGCCAAGGTGCCTCAGCGCAGTGAGTAGCGCACCGGCAGGTGCTTGAGGCCGCCGACGAAGGTGGTGGCCGACAGCTCGGGCTTCCCGGCGAGCTCGATCGAGTCCAGCCGCGGCAGCAACTCGGTGAACAGGCTGTTTATCTCCATCCGGGCCAGTGCAGCGCCGAGGCAGAAGTGCACGCCGTACCCGAAGGCCACGTGCTTGTTCGGGTCGCGGCCGACGTCGAAGCGGAACGGCTCGTCGAACACCTCTTCGTCGCGGTTGCCCGACACGTAGGCCAGATAGACCGACTCGCCGGCCTTGATCGGCACGCCGCGCACCTCGGTGTCCTCGGCCGCGGTCCGCATGAACTCCTTGACCGGCGTGGTCCAGCGGATGATCTCCTCGACCGCGGTGCCCATCAGCCCCGGGTCGCTCTTCAGGCGCGCCATTTGGTCGGGGTTCTCGATCAGCGCCCGCAACCCGCCGGACATGGCGTGACTGGTGGTGTCGTGGCCGGCGCTGGCGACGATCACGTAATAGGACAGCGTGTCCATGTCGCTCATGAGCTCACCGTCGACCTTGCCGTTGGCAATGGCCGAGGCGAGGTCTTCGGTCGGGTTCTCCCGGCGCGAGGCGGTCAGGGCGGAGAAGTAGTTGAAGAAGTCGGTCAGGACCGCCATCTGCTCTTCGGGGGTGGTGCCGCGCTTGTACTCGTCATCGTCACCGCCGAACAGCTCCTGGGTCAGCATCAGCATGCGTGGGAAGTCCGACTCGGGCAGGCCGAGCAGGGACATGATCACGTACAGCGGGAAGTTGACCGCGATGTCGGTGACGAAGTCGCACTCCGGCCCGATGTCGCGCATCTGGTCCACGTAGCGTTTGGCGAGCTCGTCGACGCGCACCTTCAGGTCGCGCATGGCCTTGGGTCGGAACCAGTCGGCGCCGATGGCGCGGACCTTACGGTGCAGCGGGTCGTCCATGTGGATGAGCGTGCGCAGTCCGAGGCCCATCTCCTGCTGCGCCTTGGCCAGGTCGTCGGCCTCGGCGGTGGCCAGCAGCGGCCGCGGGTTGGACAACCACAGATCGTTGGCCCGCTCGATGTCCATGATGTCGGCGTGCTTGGTGATCGCCCAGAACGGGCGGTACGGGTCGTGGTCGACGTAGGCGACGGGGTTGTTCTTGCGCAGGTACGTCAGGGCAGTGTGCAGTCGGTCGTCGTCGGCATAGGCCTTCGGATCGGCGAACACCTTCGCCGCTTCGTCCACGTCCATTTCGATTGCCGACGTACTCATGGAACTCCTCACACAACGCTGTACTTGACGGGTGTCAAAGACAGTCTATGTGATCGGGGCCACTTGTCCAGCGCGGGTGGCGCAGGTGTCACATGTCAGCGCAGTCGGTAGCGGATCGGAAGGTGTTTGAGACCGCCCACGAACGTGGTGGCCAGGAACTCCGGTTCGCCGGCCAGCTCCATGGATTCCAGCCGGGGGACCAGTTCGGTGAAGAAGCTGTTGATCTCCATCCGGGCCAGCGCCGCGCCGAGGCAGAAGTGCACGCCGTAACCGAACGACAGGTGCTTGTTCGGGTCGCGGCCGACATCGAAGCGGAACGGTTCGTCGAAAACGTCCTCGTCACGATTGGCCGACACATAGGACAGCAGCACCGACTCGCCCTCGGAGATCGGCACGCCGCGCACCTCGGTGTCGGCGGTGGCGGTGCGCATGAACTCCTTGACCGGCGTGGTCCAGCGGATCATCTCCTCGACCGCGGTCCCCATCAGCTCCGGCTGGGCCTTCAGGCGTGCGAGCTGGTCCTGGTTCTCGATCAGCGCCAGCAGTCCGCCCGAGATCGCCGCGCTGGTGGTGTCGTGACCGGCGGTGGCCACGATCACGTAGTACGACAGACAGTCCACGTCGTTGAGGTACTCGCCGTCGATCTTGGCGTTGGCGATCGCCGAGGCCAGGTCATCGGTCGGGTGGGCCCGTCTTTGGGCGGTCAGCGCGGTGAAGTAGCGGAAGAAGTCGGTGATGACCTCGTGCAACTCCTGCGGGCTCTTGTCGCCGCGGCCGAACTCGTCGTCGTCGCCGCCGAACATCTCCTGGGTCAGCTTGAGCATGCGCCCGAAGTCCGATTCGGGCAGGCCCAGCAGCGACAGGATCACGTACAGCGGGAAGTTGACTGCGACCTCCTGCACGAAATTGCACTCCGGTCCGACCTCGACCATCTTGTCGACGTAGATCCTGGCCAGCTCGTCGACCCGGGTCTTCAGCGCGCGCATCGCCTTGGGTCGGAACCAGTCCGCGCCGATCTTTCGGATGTCGCGGTGCAGCGGGTCGTCCATGTGGATCAGCGTGCGCAGCCCGCCGCCGGCTGCGAGGTTGGCCTGAGCCAGGTCTTCGGTCGCCGCGGGGATCAGCATCGGCCGCGGTTCGTTGATCCACAACTCGTTGTCGCGCTCGATCGCCATGATGTCCGCGTGTTTGGTGACGGCCCAGAAGGGTCGGTACTTGGGCACCTCGACGTGGCAGGCCGGGGCGTTCGCCCGGAGATGGGCGAGTGCGGCGTGCAGGCGCGCCTCGTCGGTGTAGGCCTTCGGATCGGCCAGCAGCCGACCGGCCGGGTCGGAGATGAGCGTGCTCACGGCGCCTCGCTTGCATTGACTTGACAGGTGTCAAGTCCACGATAGCGCACTACTGTCGGACGTCGTGCCGACCCGAGCGCTGGCCGCGCTGACCGTGTTGCTCCTCGTCGCCGCCTGCAGCCGACCGGACGGGACGAACACGGGGCCGGACCCGTCCGACCCGGCCGTGGTCCACACCGCGGCCGGCGCGGTGCGCGGCGTCGACGAACCCGGCCACCGCGTCTTCTGGGGCATCCCGTACGCGGCCCCGCCCGTCGGGCCGCTGCGGTTCGCGTCGCCGCAACCCGCGCCGCCCTGGGCGGGCCTGCGGGACGCGGATCACCCCGGGCCCCGATGCATCCAGGCCCCCGGCGGGGAACCGGAGTTCGGCCGGCAGACCGACGAGGACTGCCTCACCCTGAACGTGTGGACGCCGGCGCCCTCCGAGGAGCCCGCCGCGGTCATGGTGTGGTTCCACGGCGGCAGCTTCGTCAACGGCGGCGGCGCGATGTTCGACTCCGCCTGGCTCGCCGAACGCGGCAACATCGCCGTGGTCACCGTCAACTACCGACTCGGCGCGCTCGGCTTCCTCGCCCACCCCGCGCTCGGCCCGGACGACGCCGTCGGCAACTACGGCCTGGCCGACCAGCAGGCCGCTCTGCGGTGGGTCCGCGACAACATCGCCGCGTTCGGCGGCGACCCCGGCCGGGTGACGATCGCCGGCGAGTCCGCCGGGGCGATGTCGGTGTGCGACCACCTGGTCGCGCCGGACTCGAACGGCCTGTTCCACCGCGCCGTCATCATGAGCGGACCGTGCGGCGCCCAGGCCGCGCTGCCCGAAGCCGAACGCGCCGGAATCGCCTACGCCGCCGCGGCCGGCTGCCCGGACGCCGACACCGCGGCCGCCTGCCTGCGCGGCCTGCGGGTGGACGCCCTGCGTGAGCCGGTCTGGACCAGCCGGATCGCCGGCGCCCGGCTGTCGGGACCGGTGACCGGCTCGGCGACGCTGCCTGAGGATCCCCTGACCGGCGCCGCCGACGGCGCCGCCGCGCGCGTCCCGGTCCTGATCGGCACCACCAGCGACGAGTTCACGCTGTTCGCCGGACTGCGCTACCTGACCGAGGGGGAGCGGTACGGCGCCGAGCGCTACCACCCGCTGCTGGTCGAGGCGTTCGGTGACCGCGCCGACGCCGTCGCCGCGCGATACCCGGTGGACCGCTACGGCGACGTCGCGCTGGCCTACTCGGCCGCGGTCACCGATGCGCTGTTCGCGTGCGTCGCCGACGGGCTGGCCGCCGACCTCGCCCGGTACGCGCCGGTCTATGCCTACGAGTTCGCCGACCGCGACGCCCCGGCGCCCGAACCGCTGACCACGCTGCCGTTCGACGTGGGAGCCAGCCACTCCCTGGATGTGCGCTACCTCTTCGACGTCGGGGGAGCCCCCGAACTCTCGCCGGCCCAACAGAAGCTCAGCGACCAGATGATCGGGTACTGGAGTGCATTCGTGCGCACCGGAGAACCGGGCCCGGAATGGCCCGCGGTGGCGCCCGGAACGCCGGCCGACTGGATGACGCTGCATCCGGACGGCAACCGCGTCGACACCGGTTTCGGGCAGAATCATCAGTGCGAGTTCTGGCGTGCGGGCGGTTGACCAGGGATTTGGTTGAGAGCACGATGTCAGGCATACTGTTCGGGTTGCCTTGAGCCGGGACGACGTCCTCTGACGCCGATCCGGCACGGGCATGCGACCGGCGCCCCTCGGGGCGCTTCCGGTCCCCAACCTCGATCGCGACGAACTTCATCGTGTTCGAGCGTGCGTACGGGCGACACACCCGACCGCGGGGACCGGTGAACCACAGACAGGTAAACAGCGGCGGCACAGCCAGGCCCAGCAGGGCCGCGGGATCTCCCGACGGCGTGGGGCCACTTAGTAGTGAGGTAGGAGAAGCGTGGCGGGACAGAAGATCCGCATCAGGCTCAAGGCCTACGACCATGAGGCGATCGACGCCTCGGCGCGCAAGATCGTGGAGACGGTCACCCGCACGGGCGCCAGCGTGGTCGGCCCGGTGCCGCTGCCGACCGAGAAGAACGTGTACTGCGTCATCCGCTCGCCGCACAAGTACAAGGACTCGCGCGAGCACTTCGAGATGCGCACCCACAAGCGGCTCATCGACATCCTCGACCCCACGCCGAAGACGGTGGACGCCTTGATGCGCATCGATCTGCCGGCCAGCGTCGACGTCAACATCCAGTAGGAGACCCACAAAAATGGCACGTAAAGGCATTTTGGGCACCAAGCTGGGCATGACGCAGGTGTTCGACGAGAACAACAAGGTCGTGCCGGTGACGGTCGTCAAGGCCGGGCCCAACGTCGTGACGCGCATCCGCACCGCGGAGCGCGACGGTTACAGCGCCGTGCAGCTCGCCTACGGCGAGATCAGCCCGCGCAAGGTCAACAAGCCGGTTTCGGGGCAGTACGCCGCCGCTGGTGTGAACCCGCGTCGTCACCTCGCCGAGCTGCGGCTCGACGACGAGTCCGCGGTGGCCGACTACGAGGTCGGCCAGGAGCTGACCGCCGAGATCTTCGCCGACGGCAGCTACGTCGACGTGACCGGCACCAGCAAGGGCAAGGGCTTCGCCGGCACCATGAAGCGGCACGGCTTCAAAGGCCAGGGCGCCAGCCACGGCACGCAGGCCGTGCACCGCCGGCCCGGTTCGATCGGTGGCTGCGCCACCCCGGGTCGCGTCTTCAAGGGCACCCGGATGTCGGGCCGCATGGGCAACGACCGGGTGACTACCCAGAACCTGAAGGTGCACAAGGTCGACGCCGAGAACGGCGTGCTGTTGATCAAGGGCGCGATCCCGGGACGCAACGGTGGACTGGTGATGGTCCGCAGCGCAATCAAGCGAGGCGAGAAGGCATGACTCTGAAACTTGAGGTACGGACGCCCGGCGGCAAGACGGACGGCTCTATCGAGCTGCCCGCCGAGCTGTTCGACGTCGAACCGAACATCGCGTTGATGCACCAGGTGGTCACCGCCCAGCTGGCGGCCGCCCGGCAGGGCACGCACTCCACCAAGACCCGTGGCGAGGTCCGCGGCGGCGGCAAGAAGCCGTACCGCCAGAAGGGCACCGGCCGCGCCCGCCAGGGCTCGACCCGCGCGCCGCAGTTCGCCGGTGGTGGCACCGTGCACGGCCCCAAGCCCCGCGACTACAGCGAGCGGACCCCGAAGAAGATGATCCGTGCCGCGCTGCGCGGTGCGCTGACCGACCGGGCCCGCAACGGCCGCATCCACGCGGTCACCGAGCTCGTCGAGGGCCAGACCCCGTCGACCAAGAGCGCCAAGGCGTTCCTGGGCAGCCTGACCGACCGCAAGCAGATCCTGGTCGTCATCGGCCGCGCCGACGAGGCCAGCACCCTGAGCGTGCGCAATCTGCCCGGCGTGCACGTCATCTCGCCGGACCAGCTCAACACCTACGACGTGCTCAAGGCAGACGACGTGGTGTTCAGCGTCGAGGCTCTGAACGCTTACATCGAGGCGGGCACCAAGCAGCAGCAGGAGGTTTCCGCCTGATGGCCACCGTGACCGACCCCCGCGACATCATCCTGGCGCCGGTGATCTCCGAGAAGTCCTACGGACTGATCGAGGACAACGTGTACACGTTCATCGTGCACCCCGACTCGAACAAGACGCAGATCAAGATCGCCATCGAGAAGATCTTCAACGTCAAGGTCGCCTCGGTGAACACCGCCAACCGCCAGGGCAAGCGCAAGCGCACCCGCACCGGGTACGGCAAGCGCAAGGACACCAAACGCGCCATCGTGACGCTGGCCGCCGGTAGCAAGTCCATCGACCTGTTCGGAGCGCCGGCGTAGTCCGGCAGAGGGATTCAAGGGAATCATGGCAATTCGCAAGTACAAGCCGACGACCCCCGGTCGCCGCGGTGCCAGCGTCTCCGACTTCTCCGAGATCACACGTGACCACCCGGAGAAGTCGCTGGTGCGCCCGCTGCACGGCAAGGGCGGCCGCAACGCGCACGGCCGGATCACCACCCGGCACAAGGGCGGCGGCCACAAGCGCGCCTACCGGGTGATCGACTTCCGTCGCCACGACAAGGACGGCGTCAACGCCAAGGTCGCGCACATCGAGTACGACCCCAACCGCACCGCGAACATCGCGCTGCTGCACTACCTGGACGGCGAGAAGCGCTACATCATCGCGCCCGAGGGTCTGAAGCAGGGCATGATCGTCGAGGCCGGCCCCAACGCCGACATCAAGCCCGGCAACAACCTGCCGCTGCGCAACATCCCGGCCGGTACGGTCATCCACGCCGTGGAACTGCGTCCCGGTGGCGGCGCCAAGCTGGCCCGCTCCGCCGGCGTCAGCATCCAGCTGCTCGGCAAGGAAGGCACCTACGCCTCGCTGCGTATGCCCTCCGGTGAGATCCGCCGCGTCGACGTGCGCTGCCGCGCCACCGTCGGCGAGGTCGGCAACGCCGAGCAGGCGAACATCAACTGGGGCAAGGCCGGCCGCATGCGCTGGAAGGGCAAGCGCCCCAGCGTCCGTGGCGTCGTGATGAACCCGGTCGACCACCCGCACGGTGGCGGCGAGGGCAAGACCTCCGGTGGTCGTCACCCGGTCAGCCCGTGGGGCAAGCCCGAGGGTCGCACCCGCAAGCCCAACAAGCCGAGCGACAAGCTCATCGTCCGACGCCGGCGCACCGGCAAGAAGCGCTAGGTAGGAGCCACAGATGCCACGCAGCCTGAAGAAGGGCCCGTTCGTCGACGACCATCTGCTCAAGAAGGTCGACGTCCAGAACGAGAAGAACACCAAGCAGGTCATCAAGACCTGGTCTCGCCGGTCGACCATCATCCCGGACTTCATCGGTCACACCTTCGCCGTCCACGACGGTCGCAAGCATGTCCCGGTGTTCGTCACCGAGGCGATGGTCGGGCACAAGCTGGGCGAGTTCGCTCCCACCCGCACCTTCAAGGGTCACATCAAGGATGACCGGAAGAGCAAGAGGCGATGACTACAGCGATTGAATACCCGTCAGCGTCGGCCAGGGCGCGCTACGTGCGCGTCTCGGCGACCAAAGCCCGCCGGGTCATCGACCTGGTCCGCGGCAAGAGCGTCGAGGAAGCTCTCGACATCCTGCGGTGGGCGCCGCAGGCCGCCAGCGAGCCGGTCGCCAAGGTGATCGCCAGCGCCGCGGCCAACGCGCAGAACAACGAGGGTCTCGACCCGTCGACGCTGGTGGTCGCGACCATCCACGCCGACGAGGGCCCCACCGCCAAGCGCATCCGTCCGCGCGCCCAGGGCCGCGCCTTCCGGATCCGCAAGCGCACCAGCCACATCACGGTGATCGTGGAGAGCCGGCCGAGCCGCTCCGCCCGTGGCGCTTCGGCGTCGGCCGCCCGCTCGCGTCGCGCGCAGGCCAGCAAGGCTGCTTCTGCCAAGTCCGAGACGAAGGGAGGCTCGGAGTAGTGGGCCAGAAGATCAATCCGCACGGCTTCCGCCTCGGCATCACCACCGACTGGAAGTCCCGTTGGTATGCCGACAAGCAGTACGCCGACTACATCAAGGAAGATGTCGCGATCCGCAAGCTGCTGGCCACCGGCCTGGAGCGGGCCGGTATCGCCGACGTCGAGATCGAGCGCACGCGTGACCGCGTCCGGGTGGACATCCACACCGCGCGTCCGGGCATCGTGATCGGCCGTCGCGGCACCGAGGCCGACCGCATCCGCGCCGACCTGGAGAAGCTGACCGGCAAGCAGGTCCAGCTGAACATCCTCGAGGTCAAGAACCCCGAGTCGGTGGCCCAGCTGGTCGCCCAGGGTGTGGCCGAGCAGCTGAGCAACCGTGTGGCGTTCCGCCGCGCGATGCGCAAGGCCATCCAGTCGGCGATGCGTCAGCCCAACGTCAAGGGCATCCGGGTGCAGTGCTCGGGCCGCCTCGGCGGCGCCGAGATGAGCCGCTCGGAGTTCTACCGCGAAGGTCGCGTCCCGCTGCACACGCTGCGCGCGGACATCGACTACGGCCTCTACGAGGCGAGGACCACCTTCGGCCGCATCGGCGTGAAGGTCTGGATCTACAAGGGCGACATCGTCGGTGGCAAGCGTGAGCTCGCCGCCGCCCCCGCCGCGGACCGTCCGCGCCGTGAGCGTCCGTCGGGCACCCGCCCGCGTCGCAGCGGTGCGTCGGGCACCACGGCCACCAGCACTGACGCCGGGCGTGCTGCCGAGGCTCCTGCCGTCGCGGAAGCGACCCAGGGCACCGAGGCCGCCGCCGGCGCGACCGAGAATACGGAGAGCTAGCATGCTGATCCCTCGCAAGGTCAAGCACCGCAAGCAGCACCACCCCAAGCAGCGTGGCCTCGCCAGCGGCGGCACGTCGGTGAGCTTCGGCGACTACGGCATCCAGGCGCTCGAGCACGCCTACATCACCAACCGGCAGATCGAGTCCGCTCGTATCGCCATCAACCGGCACATCAAGCGTGGCGGCAAGGTGTGGATCAACATCTTCCCGGACCGTCCGCTGACCAAGAAGCCCGCCGAGACCCGCATGGGTTCCGGTAAGGGTTCGCCGGAGTGGTGGGTCGCCAACGTCAAGCCGGGTCGCGTGCTCTTCGAGCTCAGCTACCCGAACGAGGAGATCGCCCGCGCCGCGCTGACGCGTGCGATCCACAAGCTGCCGATCAAGGCACGCATCGTCACCAGAGAGGAGCAGTTCTGATGGCAGTGGGCACCTCGCCCGGTGAACTGCGTGAGCTCACCGACGACGAACTGACCGAGAAGCTGCGCGAGTCCAAGGAAGAGCTGTTCAACCTGCGCTTCCAGATGGCGACCGGCCAGCTTGCCAACAACCGCCGGCTGCGCACGGTCCGGCAGGAAATCGCACGGGTCTACACCGTGCTGCGCGAACGCGAGTTGGGTCTGGCCGCCGGACCCGGAGGTGAGGATTCGTAATGGCAGACAGCGATCAGAAGGGGCCCAAGTACACGCCCCGCACGGAGAAGCCGCGCGGCCGTCGCAAGACCGCGATCGGTTACGTCGTCTCCGACAAGATGCAGAAGACCATCGTGGTCGAGCTGGAGTCCCGTAAGAGCCACCCGCTCTACGGCAAGATCATCCGGACCACCACCAAGGTCAAGGCCCACGACGAGAACGAGGCCGCCGGTGTCGGCGACCGCGTCTCGCTGATGGAGACCCGCCCGCTGTCGGCCACCAAGCGCTGGCGACTGGTCGAGGTCCTCGAGAAGGCCAAGTAACACCGAAGTACCGAAACGACCCCGCATGCCCTCAAGGCGGCGGGGTTTTTTCGTTCACCGTGTAACCTCCCGGGCATGACCGCGGGTTTCAACGGCAAGATCGAGCTCGACATCCGTGACTCCGAACCGGATTGGGGCCCGTTCGCCGCTCCGACGGCACCACCGGACTCGCCCAACGTGCTCTACCTCGTGTGGGACGACATCGGGATCGCGACGTGGGACTGCTTCGGCGGGCTGGTCGAGATGCCCACCATGAGCCGCATCGCCGAACGCGGGGTGCGGCTTTCGCAGTTCCACACCACCGCGCTGTGCTCGCCGACGCGGGCCTCGCTGCTGACCGGACGCAACGCCACCACCGTCGGGATGGCCACCATCGAGGAGTTCACCGACGGTTTCCCGAACTGCAACGGCCGCATCCCGTTCGACACCGCGCTGCTGTCAGAAGTGTTGGCCGAGAACGGATACAACACCTACTGCCTGGGCAAGTGGCACCTGACGCCGATCGAGGAGTCGAATCTGGCTGCGAGTAAACGGCATTGGCCGTTGTCGCGCGGATTCGAGCGCTTCTACGGGTTTCTGGGCGGGGAGACCGACCAGTGGTATCCCGACCTCGTCTACGACAACCACCCGGTGGCCCCTCCGGCCGGCCCGGAAGACGGCTACCACCTGTCGAAGGATCTGGCCGACAAGACCATCGAATTCGTCCGCGACGCCAAGGTCATCGCGCCCGACAAACCCTGGTTCGCCTACGTGTGCCCCGGCGCCGGGCATGCCCCGCACCACGTCTTCAAGGAGTGGGCCGACCGGTATGCCGGAAAGTTCGACATGGGCTACGAGCGTTACCGCGAGATCGTGCTGGAGAACCAGAAGCGGATGGGCCTGGTCCCCCCGGACACCGAACTGTCGTCGCTGAACCCGTATTCCGACGTCACCGGTCCGGACGGCCAACCGTGGCCGGAGCAGGACACGGTGCGGCCCTGGGATTCCCTCGACGACGACGAGAAGCGGTTGTTCGCCCGCATGGCCGAGGTGTTCGCCGGGTTCCTGTCCTACACCGACGCCCAATTGGGCCGCGTGCTCGACCATCTCGAGGAGACCAGGCAGCTCGACAACACCGTCATCGTGGTGATCTCCGACAACGGCGCCAGCGGTGAGGGCGGGCCCAACGGCACGGTCAACGAGGGCAAGTTCTTCAACGGCTACATCGACAGCGTCGAAGAGAGCATGCGCTCGTTCGACGTACTCGGCAGTCCGGAGACCTTCCCGCACTATCCGATCGGTTGGGCGATGGCGTTCAACACGCCGTACAAGCTCTACAAGCGATACGCCTCCCACGAGGGCGGCATCGCCGATCCCGCGATCATCTCCTGGCCCAACGGAATCAAGGCCCACGGCGAGGTGCGCGACAACTACGTCAACGTCGCCGACATCACCCCCACGGTGTACGACCTGCTCGAGATCACCCCGCCGGCCACGGTGCGCGGAGTGGCGCAGAAACCGCTCGACGGCGTGAGCTTCAAAGTGGCACTGGACAATCCGAGCGCCCCCACGGGCAAGGACACGCAGTTCTACACCATGCTGGGCACCCGCGGGATCTGGCACAAGGGGTGGTTCGCCAACGCCGTGCACCCGGCGTCGCCGTCGGGTTGGTCGCATTTCGATGCCGACCGCTGGGAGCTCTACCACATCGAGAACGACCGCAGTCAGTGTCGCGATCTGGCCGCCGAGCATCCCGACAAGCTCGCCGAGATGGTGGACCTGTGGTTCGCCGAGGCCGCGAAGTATCAGGGTCTGCCGCTGTCGGATCTCAGCGTGATGGAGACCATGATGCGCTGGCGCCCGCACCTGGCGGGGGAACGCGACTCCTACACCTACTACCCGGGCACCGCCGATCTGGGCGGCGGCGCGGCGGTGGAGTTGCGTGGGCGCTCCTTCGCGATCCTGGCCGACGTCACCCTCGACGACGATGCGGCCGGTGTCGTCGTCAAGCACGGCGGCGCCCACGGCGGGTACGTGATGTACCTGGCCGACGGGCACCTGCACTTCACCTACAACTTCCTCGGCGAGATCGAGCAGACGTTGACGTCGGCGCGTCCGGTCGGCGCAGGGCCCCACACGCTGGGGTTCGCCTACACCCGCACCGGCACGGTGGAGAACAGCCACACGCCGCTGGGCGCGGCCGCGCTGTACATCGACGGCGCGGAGGTCGCCACGTACGCCGACATGCAGACCATGCCGGTGACGTTCGGGCTGGCGAGCGTCAGTCTCAGCGTCGGACGCAACTCCGGTTCGCCGGTGTCGCGGGCCTACACCCCGCCGTTCCCGCTGCGCGGCGGCACCATCACCCGGGTCGACGTGAACGTCTCGGGCGCGCCGTATGTGGACCTCGAACGCCAGTTCGCCCGCGCCTACGCCCGGGACTGACACACACCGGCGCCTGACCGGCGCAAACGGGGATTTGGCGCATTCGCCGAGCTCACCTAGTATGTACGGGTTGCCTTAGGCAGACCTCGGCCGATCTCGCGATGGGCCCCGCGTGCCTTTTGGTGACAAGACCGCGCACGTCAGGGTCGGTAATCCTGCGTGCACACAGTAACCAGGTCAGGAGATCTAGTGATTCAGCAGGAATCGCGGCTCAAGGTCGCCGACAACACGGGCGCCAAGGAGATCTTGTGCATCCGCGTGCTCGGCGGTTCGTCGCGGCGCTACGCCGGCATCGGGGATGTCATCGTGGCGACTGTCAAGGACGCCATCCCCGGCGGCAACGTCAAGCGCGGCGACGTCGTCAAGGCGGTCGTGGTGCGCACCGTCAAGGAGCGCCGCCGCGCCGACGGCAGCTACATCAAGTTCGACGAGAACGCCGCCGTCATCATCAAGAACGACAACGACCCGCGCGGGACCCGCATCTTCGGGCCCGTCGGTCGTGAGCTGCGCGAGAAGCGCTTCATGAAGATCGTCTCGCTTGCCCCGGAGGTGTTGTAGATGAAGGTCCGCAAGGGCGACACCGTGCTGGTGATCTCCGGCAAGGACAAGGGTGCCAAGGGCAAGGTCCTGGTGGCCTACCCCGATCGCGAGAAGGTCCTCGTCGAGGGCGTGAACCGGATCAAGAAGCACACCGCGCAGTCGGCCAACGAGCGTGGTGCCTCCTCCGGCGGCATCGTCACGCAGGAGGCGCCGATCGCCGTCTCCAACGTGATGCTGCTCGACTCCGACGGTAAGCCCACCCGCGTCGGCTACCGCATCGACGCCGAGACCGGCAAGAAGGTCCGCGTCGCCAAGACCAATGGCAAGGACATCTGAGATGACCAGCACCGAAACCAAGAGCCTGCCGCGCCTGAAGCAGCGCTATCGCGAAGAGATCCGCGAGACCCTGCAGAAGGAGTTCGGCTACGCCAACGTCATGCAGATCCCGGGTGTGGTGAAGGTCGTCGTGAACATGGGTGTCGGCGACGCCGCCCGCGACGCCAAGCTGATCAACGGCGCCGTCAACGACCTGACCCTGATCACCGGCCAGAAGCCGGAGATCCGCCGGGCCCGCAAGTCCATCGCGCAGTTCAAGCTGCGTGAGGGCATGCCGATCGGAGCGCGGGTGACCCTGCGCGGCGACCGGATGTGGGAGTTCCTGGACCGGCTCATCTCGATCTCGCTGCCGCGTATCCGCGACTTCCGCGGCCTGAACCCCAAGCAGTTCGACGGCACCGGCAACTACACGTTCGGGCTGACCGAGCAGTCGGTGTTCCACGAGATCGACGTCGACAGCATCGACCGCCCCCGCGGCATGGACATCACCGTCGTCACCTCGGCGACGAACGACGACGAGGGACGGGCGCTGCTGCGGGCGCTGGGCTTCCCGTTCAAGGAGAAGTGAGCAGATGGCAAAGAAAGCTCTGATCAACAAGGCCAACAAGAAGCCGAAGTTCAAGGTGCGTGGCTACACGCGCTGCAACAAGTGCGGCCGGCCCCACTCGGTGTACCGCAAGTTCGGGCTGTGCCGCATCTGCCTGCGCGAGATGGCGCACGCGGGCGAGCTGCCCGGCGTGCAGAAGTCCAGCTGGTAGCAGCCGGCGACCTACAGACCCAACGAAACAGTTGCGGTAGGCCCGTGGGAGCGGGAACCGCCGCGAGAAAGGTGAACCGGCTGTCATGACCATGACGGATCCGATCGCAGACTTCTTGACACGTCTGCGCAACGCCAACTCGGCGTACCACGACGAAGTGACCCTGCCGCACAGCAAGATCAAGGCCAACATCGCCGAGATCCTCAAGCGCGAGGGCTACATCAGCGACTACCGCACCGAGGACGCCCGCGTGGGCAAGTCCCTCGTCGTGCAGTTGAAGTACGGCCCCAGCCGGGAACGCAGCATCGCGGGCCTGCGCCGGGTGTCCAAGCCCGGCCTGCGCGTCTACGCGAAGTCCACCAACCTGCCGCGCGTGCTCGGCGGGCTGGGTGTGGCGATCATTTCCACGTCGTCCGGTCTGAGGACTGACCGCCAGGCGGCCCGCGAGGGCGTCGGCGGCGAGGTCCTCGCGTACGTGTGGTGAGGGAGGGCTAGAACATGTCTCGCATTGGAAAGCAGCCGGTCGCCGTCCCCAACGGGGTCGACGTGACCATCAACGGACAGAACGTGGCGGTCAAGGGCCCCAAGGGCACGCTGACTCTCGACGTCGCCGAGCCGATCGAGGTCTCGCGTGACGACGACGGCGCCATCCTGGTCAGCCGTCCCAACGACGAGCGTCGCAACCGGTCGTTGCACGGCCTGTCGCGCACGCTGATCGCCAACCTGGTGACCGGCGTGACCGAGGGCTACACGCTGAAGATGGAGATCTTCGGCGTCGGTTACCGCGTGGTGGCCAAGGGCAGCGACCTGGAGTTCGCGCTGGGCTACAGCCACCCCGTGCTGATCAAGGCTCCGGAGGGCGTCACCTTCACGGTCGAGTCGCCCACCAAGTTCTCGATCTCGGGAATCGACAAGCAGAAGGTCGGCCAGATCGCGGCCAACATCCGCCGCCTGCGCAAGAGCGACCCCTACAAGGGCAAGGGGATCCGCTACGAGGGCGAGCAGATCCGCCGCAAGGTCGGAAAGACAGGTAAGTAGTAGATGGCTACCAAGACTCAAGACGCCGGATACAAGCCGGTCGGCAAGAACATCTCCGAGACGCGTCGCACCTCGCGGCTGCGTCGCCACGCCCGCCTGCGCAAGAAGGTCGTCGGCACCGCCGAGCGTCCGCGCCTGGTGGTCAACCGCTCGTCGCGGCACATCCACGTGCAGCTCGTCGACGACTCGCAGGGTGTGACGCTGGCGGCGGCCTCGTCCACCGAGGCCGACGTCCGGGCGATCGACGGCGACAAGAAGGCCGCCGGCACCCGGGTCGGTCAGCTCATCGCCGAGCGCGCCAAGGCGGCCGGCATCGAGGAGGTCGTCTTCGACCGCGGCGGGTACACCTACGGCGGACGGATCGCCGCGCTGGCCGATGCCGCACGCGAAGGCGGGCTGAAGTTCTGATGAAGACCGACATGAACCGAACCGGAAGGAAAGCATGATGGCCGAGCAGGCTGTGGGAGCCGGCGGGCCGTCGAGCGACGGCCGCGACGGCAGGGGCCGGGGACGCCGCGACGACCGCGGTGGCCGCGGTGGTCGTGACGACCGTGAGAAGAGCAACTACCTCGAGCGCGTGGTGTCGATCAACCGCGTCTCCAAGGTGGTCAAGGGTGGTCGCCGATTCAGCTTCACCGCGCTGGTGATCGTCGGCGACGGCAAGAGCATGGTCGGCGTCGGCTACGGCAAGGCCAAAGAGGTGCCCGCCGCGATCGCCAAGGGTGTCGAGGAAGCTCGCAAGAACTTCTTCCGGGTTCCGCTGATCGGCGGCACCATCACCCATCCCGTGCAGGGTGAGGCGGCGGCCGGTGTGGTGCTGCTGCGCCCCGCCAGCCCGGGTACCGGTGTGATCGCCGGCGGTGCTGCGCGTGCGGTGCTGGAGTGCGCCGGGGTGCACGACATCCTGGCCAAGTCGCTGGGCAGCGACAACGCGATCAACGTGGTGCACGCGACCGTGGCCGCGCTGAAGATGTTGCAGCGCCCCGAAGAGGTCGCGGCTCGCCGCGGCCTGCCGATCGAGGATGTAGCGCCCGCCGGCATGCTCAAGGCCCGCCGCGAAGCGGAGGCCCTGGCCGCCAGCGCCGCGCGTGAGGGAACGGCGTAACTGATGGCAGAGCTCAAGATCACCCAGGTGCGCAGCACCATCGGCGCGCGGTGGAAGCAGCGCGAGACGCTGCGCACCCTGGGCCTGCGCAAGATCCGCCAGTCCGTGGTCCGCGAGGACAACCCGCAGACCCGCGGACTGATCAAGACCGTGCACCATCTGGTCACGGTTGAGGAGGTCTAGAACATGACGATCAAGCTGCACGACCTGCGGCCCGCGCCCGGCGAGAAGACCGCCAAGACGCGCGTCGGTCGCGGTGAGGGCTCCAAGGGCAAGACCGCCGGCCGCGGCACCAAGGGCACCAAGGCGCGCAAGAACGTGCCGGTGACCTTCGAGGGTGGCCAGATGCCGATCCACATGCGGCTGCCCAAGCTGAAGGGCTTCCGCAACCGGTTCCGCACCGAGTATGCGGTGGTCAATGTCGGCGACATCGCCAAGGCGTTCCCGGAAGGGGGCACCGTCGGTGTCGACGAGCTGGTGGCCAAGGGCCTGGTCCGCAAGAACACGCTCGTGAAGGTGCTCGGCGACGGCAAACTGACCGCCAAGGTCGACGTGACCGCGCACAAGTTCAGCGGCAGTGCCCGCGAGGCGATCACCGCCGCCGGCGGCAGCGCCACCGAGCTGTAACACCAAGCGCCACACAGAAGCCCCTGCCTCGGCAGGGGCTTTCTGCGTGCCTGTGCTCGTAACGCGCGCGGCGCCGCCGGCGATTAGACTGCGCGGGGGAAATCACCGAGGAGCAACCATGATTCGCTACCGTCGCACCACGATCGCGACGATGGCCGTCGCCGTCCTGGCGGCGGTGGGTACGGCCGCGCCGGCGGCTGCCCAGCCCGACGACGCGCGGTTCACCGACGCGGTGTCCGGGCTCGGCATCGACACCACCCGCATCGACGACGTCCCCGCCGTCGGGCGTCAGGTCTGCGACATGCTCACCTCCGGTCTGGCCGGCAACGTCAACCCGGTGCCGGTGGTGCGGGGTGTGCGGACCACCCTGCAGAACTCCGGTCTGGAACGCGACAAGGCCACCGCGCTGATGCGGGTGTCGGTCAGCGCGTACTGCCCGCAGTACGGGCGTTTCGTCGGTCGCTGACCTGTCGCGGGCCGTCGGTAGGCTCGGTTGATGCTCACTCTGCTGTCCGGGATGCCGGGTTTCGACGACGTCCGTCAGTTGGTCCGCAAGGTCGACACCGCCCGCCACCAGGGCGTGCCGGCCGGCGCCATCCTCGAACTCGACCTGCAGAGCGTGCCGCCCGAGACGGTCGGGTTCGACCCTCTCGCGATTCTCAACGGTGCCGGACGACCCCTGTTGCTGCGCGAGGCCGTGGACGCGATCTACCGGGCCGCCGAGGATCCGCGGGTGGCCGGCCTGATCGCGCGGGTGCAGATCACCGCAGCCCCGCCCGGCCCGGTGCAGGAGCTGCGCGAGGCCGTCGCCGCGTTCACCGCGCGCAAGCCGTCGCTGGCGTGGGCCGAGACCTATCCCGGCACCCTGTCCTACTACCTGGCCTCGGCGTTCGGCGAGGTGTGGATGCAGCCGTCGGGCACGGTCGGGCTGGTCGGGTTCGCCACCAGCGCGCTGTTCCTGCGCGACGCCCTGGACAAGCTCGGTGTGGAGGCACAGTTCGTCGCGCGCGGCGAGTACAAGTCCGCGGCCAACCTGTTCACCGAACACGGCTACACCGAGGCGCACCGCGAGGCCGACGCAGCCCTGGTGAACAGCCTGCGCGCCCAGGTCTGGGAAGCCGTGGCCGCCTCCCGCAAGATCGACGTTGCCGCGCTGGACGCGCTGGCCGACCGCGCACCGCTGCTGCGCGACGACGCGGTGGCCGCCGGCCTGATCGACCGCATCGGCTTCCGCGACGAGGCCTATGCCCACATCGCCGACGTCGAGGACGCCGACGCCGACGACGCGCCGCCGCGCCTGTACCTGTCGCGTTACGCGCGCGCCAAGAAGCCGAGCGTGCCGGGCCTCAAGAGTCGCCCGAAGATCGCGGTGGTGACGCTGTCCGGGCCGATCGTCAGCGGCCGCGGCGGCCGCCAGCTCTCACCGATGGGCAGTTCGGCGGCCGGCGGGGACACCATCGCCGCGGCGCTGCGCGAAGCCGCCGCCGACGACGACGTCGCCGCGATCGTGCTGCGCGTCGACAGCCCCGGCGGCTCGGTGACCGGTTCGGAGACCATCTGGCGGGAAGTCGCACGCACCCGGGAACGCGGGACTCCGGTGGTGGCGTCGATGGGCGCGGTGGCCGCCTCCGGCGGCTACTACGTGTCGATGGCCGCCGACGCCATCGTGGCCAATCCGGCGACATTGACCGGCTCGATCGGCGTGGTCACCGGGAAACTGGTGGCCCGCGGACTCAAGGACCGCCTCGGGGTGGGCTCGGACACCGTGCGCACCAACGCTAACGCCGACGCCTGGTCGGTCGACGCGCCGTTCACCGCGGAACAGCAGGCCCACGTCGAAGCCGAGGCCGACCTGTTCTACACCGACTTCGTGGCCCGGGTGGCCGACGGCCGCAAGATGAGCGTCGAGGACGTCGACCGGGTGGCGCGCGGGCGCGTGTGGACCGGCGCCGACGCGCACGCCCGCGGCCTGGTCGACGAGCTCGGCGGACTGCACACCGCGATCCGGCGCGCCAAGGCGCTGGCCGGGATCGACGAGGACACCAAGGTCGCGGTCATCCACCTGCCGGGGTCGTCGCTGCTCGACGTGCTGCGGCCCAAACCGTCGTCACAACCGGCGGCCACGCTGGCCGACGCCCTGGGGGTGTTGGCGCTGCGCTCGGTGACCGATGTGGTCGACCACACGCAGCGGTCCCTGACCGGGGTCAACGCGTTGTGGCTGGGCCCAACTCGCCTCTGACGTAGATGATCTGCCCGCCCAGCGGGTCCTGGGCGGCGGCGTCGGCGAGCAGGGTGCGCCCGTAGCGCGCGAACAACTCCTCGCGTGGTGTGGCTGTCACCTGCCAGCCGAGACCGCCCAGGTAGTCGACGACGTGGCTGCGCTCGCCGGCGTAGACCAGCGTGGACATGTCCAGGTCCAGGCCGTGCTGCCGCAGCGGTTGTGCCAGGGCGCGCGCCTTCTCGGCGTCGAAGTCGACGATGCCCGGCACGTATTCGGTGGACACCGTGGAGCCGGGCGCGGACAGCGCGGTGACCCGGTCGAACAGCAGGTCCTGGGCGTCGGACGGCAGATAGATCAGCAGGCCCTCAGCCAACCACGCGGTGGGCGCCGACGGGTCGAAACCGTTGTCGGACAGCGCTTTCGGCCAGTCCTGGCGCAGATCGACGGCCACCGTGCGCCGGGTCGCGCGCGGCTGGGCGCCCAGATCGGCCAGTGTCTGCGACTTGAAGTCGACGACGCGGGGCTGGTCGAGTTCGTAGACCACCGTGCCGGCCGGCCAGTCCAGCCGGTAGGCGCGCGCATCCAGGCCGGCGGCCAGGATCACCACCTGGCGGATACCGGACCGGGCCGAATCGAGCATGCTGTCGTCGAAGAAGCGGGTGCGCACCGCCATCCCGTCGATCATGGCCTGCACCCGCTCGGCGGACATGTCGGGGAACAGCGACAGATCGAGTTCGCCGTCGAGCATCTTGACGAAGAAGTCCAGCCCCACCGCGCGCACCAACGGCTCGGCGAACGGGTCGTCGATCAGCGGATCGGGGTCCGCGCCGGCCATCGCGCGGGCGGCGGCGACCATCGTGGCCGTGGCGCCCACGCTGGAGGCCAGGTCCCAGGTGTCGTCCTCGTTGCGTGCCACGGCGTCAGCCCAGCCGGGCGGTGAGGTAGCCGGAATCGCCGATCATCGCCATCAGATCGTTCTTCGGCGGCTCGAATCCGTTGACGGCGTAGGCCGCCGCGGTGGGCAGGATGTCGGTCTGCCAGCCCTGGCCCCGCAGGTGCTCGGCGGCCGAGGTGCGCGGGCCGTTGTAGAACAGTTCCTCGAGGTTGACGTCGCTGCCGTGCCTGCGGGCCCGGTCGGTCATGGCCTTGGCCCAGTCGCCGGTGAGCGCCTGGGCGTCCATGTGCTCGGTGGCCAGCCGGCTGCCGGGCGCACTGAGCTCGGTGATGTGGTCGAGCAGCCGGTCCTGGGCGTCCGGCGGCAGGTAGATCAGCAGGCCTTCGGCGATCCACGCCGTCGGTGCGGTGTCGTCGAAACCACTGTCGCGTAGGGCGGTGGCCCAGTCGTCGCGCAGATCGATCCCCACGGTGCGCCGCTCGGCGGCCGGCGTCGCACCCGCCTCGGCGAGCACGCGGGTCTTGAACTCGATCACGCTGGGCTGGTCGATCTCGTAGACGGTCGTGCCCGCCGGCCACTGCAGGCGGTAGGCGCGCGTGTCCAGGCCGGAGGCCAGGATGACGGCCTGGGTGATGCCGTCGGCGGTGGCGGCGGTGAAGAAGTCGTCGAAGAACCGGGTGCGCACCGCGATCTGCTCCCGCATCAGTTGGGCGCCGAACAGCGGATCGGAGTCGAAGTCGATCTCCCCGCGCGCCACCTTGATGAAGTGCGGCAACCCGACGGCCTCGACCAGAATGGCGGCGTACGGGTCGTCGATCAGAGCGTCGGGCCCGCGGCTGGCGAACGCCCTCGTCGAGGCGACCGACGTCGCGGTGGCCCCGACGCTCGACGCCAGATCCCAGGTGTCGCGATCGCTGCGTGCCATGGTGACTCCCGCCCTCCCAACTAATTAGCTAACTTAAGAAGCTCCCACGACTGTACGCTTCTGATTCGGGGCAACAGGACGTCAACTGTTAGTCTCGTAGACTGTTTGAACGCGTGACTTGCGCAGGCCTTATGCCTGCTCGTGCCGTCGCGCGCACGACTTAACGCCCAACGCTGGTCACGCCAGCCACATGAGCACGCCGCGATCGACGACTCGGCCGTGCAGGAGGAAAGAGTGCTCTCGGCTTTCATCTCATCTCTGCGGACAGCCGATCTGAGGAACAAGATCCTGTTCACCCTCGGCATCGTGATCCTCTACCGTGTCGGCGCAGCGATCCCGTCCCCGGGCGTGAACTATCCCAACATCCAGAAGTGCATCGCCGATGTCAGCGGTGGCGAGTCGGGACAGATCTATTCGCTCATCAACCTGTTCTCCGGCGGCGCACTGCTGCAGTTGACGGTGTTCGCGGTCGGCGTGATGCCCTACATCACGGCCAGCATCATCGTGCAGCTGCTCACCGTGGTGATCCCGCGGTTCGAGCAGCTCCGTAAAGAGGGGCAGGCCGGCCAGGCCAAGATGACGCAGTACACGCGTTATCTGTCGATCGCATTGGCCATCCTCCAGGCCACCAGCATCGTCGCCCTCGCGGCCAACGGCGGGCTGCTGCAGGGCTGCACCCTCGACATCATCGAAGGCCAGAGCGAGGGCCTCAACATCTTCACCCTCGTCGTGATCGTGCTGGTCATGACCGCCGGCGCGGCGCTGGTGATGTGGATGGGCGAGCTGGTCACCGAGCGCGGCATCGGCAACGGCATGTCCCTGCTGATCTTCGCCGGTATCGCGGCCCGCATCCCGGTCGAGGGCAACATGATCCTGGAGGACCGCGGTGGGCTGGTCTTCACCATGGTCTGCGTCGCGGCCCTGGCCATCCTGGTGGCCGTGGTGTTCGTCGAGCAGGGTCAGCGCCGCATCCCGGTGCAGTACGCCAAGCGCATGGTCGGTCGTCGCATGTACGGCGGCACGTCGACCTACCTGCCGCTGAAGGTCAACCAGGCCGGCGTCATCCCGGTCATCTTCGCGTCGTCGCTGATCTACATCCCGCATCTGATCAGCCAGTTGGTGGCCAGCGCGGGCGACGGCACCAACACCAGCTGGTGGCAGACGTTCGTCGCGGAGAACCTGACCAACCCCGCCGACCCGATCTACATCGGCATCTACTTCGGTCTGATCGTGTTCTTCACGTACTTCTACGTGTCGATCTCGTTCAACCCGGACGAACGCGCCGACGAGATGAAGAAGTACGGCGGCTTCATCCCCGGTATCCGGCCCGGTAAGGCCACCGCCGACTACCTGAGGTTCGTGCTGAGCCGCATCACGCTGCCCGGCTCGATCTACCTGGGTGTGGTGGCCGTGCTGCCGAACCTGTTCCTGCAGATGGGCAGCGGCGCGACGTTGCAGAACCTGCCGTTCGGCGGTGTCGCGGTGCTCATCATGATCGGCGTCGGTCTGGACACCATCAAGCAAATCGAAAGCCAGCTGATGCAGCGCAACTATGAAGGGTTCCTCAAGTGAGAATCGTGTTGTTGGGGCCGCCCGGGGCGGGCAAGGGAACGCAGGCTGCGAAGCTGGCCGAGAAGCTCGGTGTTCCCCACGTCTCGACCGGTGACCTGTTCCGGTTCAACATCACCAACGGCACCGAGCTGGGCCTGGAGGCCAAGAAGTACCTCGACGCCGGCGACCTGGTCCCCGCGACGCTGACCAACGCGCTCGTCGACGACCGGCTCGACGACGAGGACGCCGCCCAGGGCTTCATCCTCGACGGCTTCCCGCGCTCGGTGGAGCAGGCCAAGGCGCTCGACGGGATGCTCGAGAAGCGCAACCTGTCGCTGGACGCGGTGCTGGAGTTCCGGGTGCCCGAGGAGGAATTGGTCACCCGGCTGAAGGGCCGCGGTCGTGAGGACGACACCGAGGACGTCATCCGCAACCGGTTCAAGGTCTACCGCGACGAGACCGCGCCGCTGCTGGACTACTACCGCGACACGGTGACCACCGTCGACGCCGTCGGTGAACTCGACGCGGTGTTCGAACGCGCGCTCAAGGCGCTCGGCCGCTAGATGGTGTCGCTCCCCGGCTTGCGCACCCGCAAGGTCGTTCCCCAGCGCACCGCGGGCGAGCTCGACGCGATGGCCGCGGCGGGCGCCCTGGTCGCGGCGGCGCTGAAGGCCGTGCGCGCGGCCGCCGCGCCCGGGGTCAGCACCAAAGAGCTCGACGCCGTCGCCGAATCCGTCATCCGCGACGGCGGCGGGATCCCGTCGTTCCTCGGCTACCACGGATTCCCGGCGACGATCTGCGCCTCGGTCAATGACCGCGTCGTACACGGCATCCCGACGGCCGAGGAGATCCTCGCCGAGAGCGATCTGGTGTCGATCGACTGCGGTGCCATTCTCGACGGCTGGCACGGCGACTCCGCCTTCACGTTCAGCGTCTGCGCGGCCCGATCCGACGATCAGGCGCTGTCGGACGCCACCCGCGAGTCCATGGAGGCCGGTATCGCGGCGATGATTCCCGGCAACCGGCTCACCGACGTCTCGCACGCCATCGAGTGCGGCACCCGGGCGGCGGAGAAGCGGCATGCCCGCTCGTTCGGCATCGTCGCCGGCTACGGCGGGCACGGCATCGGCCGCGAGATGCACATGGACCCGTTCCTGCCCAATGAAGGCTCGCCGGGACGCGGCCCGTATCTGGCGCCGGGTTCGGTGCTGGCCATCGAGCCGATGCTGACGCTGGGCACCAAGCGCACCGTGGTGCTCGACGACGAGTGGACCGTGGTGACCGCCGACGGCTCGCGTGCCGCGCACTGGGAACACACCGTCGCGGTCACCGACGACGGACCGCGCATCCTGACGTTGTGACCAACCGGGACCCGATCGCGGTCGCGCGCGCCAACTGGGAGAGCAGCGGGTGGGGTGACGTCGCCGACGGGATGGTCGCGGTGACCTCGGTGATGCGGGCCCACCAGATTCTGTTGGCCCGCGTGGAGAACGCGTTGCGGCCCTACGATCTGAGTTTCTCCCGCTACGAACTGCTGCGGCTGCTGGCGTTCAGCCGCACCGGCGCCCTGCCGATCACCAAGGCCTCCGACCGGCTGCAGGTCCACGTCACCAGCGTCACGCACGCGATCCGGCGGTTGGAGGCCGACGGGCTGGTCGAGCGGCTGCCGCACCCGACCGACGGACGCACCACGCTGGTGCAGATCACCGACCTGGGTCGGTCGACGGTCGAGGACGCCACCGTCACGCTGAACAACGACGTCTTCGCCGACATCGGCATGTCCGACGCCGAGTCGCGGGCGCTGACGGCGTCGATCCAGACGCTGCGCCGCAACGCCGGCGACTTCTGATCCCTCAACTCAGTCGCAGGGTCAGCTCCGAGAATCCCGCGGCGGGATACCTGGCGGCGACGGCCCGCCCGCCGGGCGAAATGTGCCGCGTTGCGGCGAACAGCTCCTCGAGCACGATCCGGAACTCCATGCGCGCCAGGGGCGCCCCGGGGCAGACGTGGATACCGCGCCCGTACAGCAGGTTGCGCGACGGGTCGCGCCCGAGCCGGAACTCGTCGGCGGCGTCGAATGCGTCCGGGTCGCGGTTGGCCTCCGCCCAGACCACCGTCACGGGCGCATCGGCGGGAATGCGGACGTCGCTGAGCGTGACCTCGTGCGTGGTGCGCCGCCGGTTGGTGATCAGCGGGGCGTGCAGGCGCAGGATCTCGTCGCAGGCGGGTTCGATCAGCGTCGGGTCGGCGCGGAGCCGGTCCTGCACCTCGGGGTGGGCGGCCAGGAAGTGCGCGAGGATGCCGACGCCGGCGGCGATGGTGCCGAGCTCACCGACGGTCCAGTTCCGCACGATCGAGACGATCTCGTCGTCGCGCAGCGGCCGACCCTCGACGACCTCGCCCAGCAGATCGGTGGTGACGTCGGCCGGCGCATCCGGGCCCCGCCGCGCGTCGAGTTGCTCACGGATATGGCCGTCGAACTCCAACGCCACCGCCGACATCGCCTCCCGGTCCTGGGCGTGCACGGCGGCGTGGTTGCTCTTGATCCAGCGGCGCAGCGGTTCCCGCAGGGAGTCGGGCCAGCCCATGAAGGCGCATTGCGCGCTGCCCGCGTAGGGCTCGGCGAACGTCTCGACGAAGTCGAACTCGTCATCGCGCGGCAGCGCGGCCGCCAGCTCCGCGGTGATCGCGCGCAGGGTCGGTTCGAAAGCGGTCATCCGGTCGGCGGTGAAGTAGCGGTCGACGACGGCGCGAAAGACCGTGTGCTGCGGGGGATCCATGCCGTTGGGCACCGAGACATGCCGCTGGGACACGACGTTGGAGAACTCGCCGGGGTGGTCGAGGACGTGGACGACATCGGCGTGCTTGTCGACCTCGAATGTGTGGTGGGTTTCGGTCACCGGGGTGCCGCCGCAGGAACGGGAACGGTCGCGGTCACGGTGGTGCCGGCGCCCGGACGCGACCGGATGTTGAGCCGTCCCCCCACGATCTCCGCCCGCTCAGCCATCGACAACAGACCGTAGCCGCCCATCTCGTCGGCACCCAGCGGGTGCTCGAAGGTGTCGAAACCGACGCCGTCGTCGGCGATCTCCAGCCGCGCGACGTCACCGTCTACACGGAACGTCAACCGCGTCGAACTGGCCCCGGCGTGTTTGACGACGTTCTGCAGGCACTCCTGGGCGATGCGATACAGCGCGAGCTCGATGTGGTCGGGCAGCCGGGTGTCGGCGAGGTCGACCTCGATCCCGATCTGGGGGATCGACCGGGCCAGGCTGGCCAGACCGCCGGACAGCCCCAGGTCGTCGAGCACCGGTGGGCGCAGCCCGCTGATCGCGGCCCGCGCCTCCTGCAGCGTCAGATCGGCGAGGTCGCGGGCCCGTTCGAGCTGCTCGGTCAACGCGGCCCGGTCGTCGAGCGCCTGGGCCGCGGCATCCAGACGGTAGGACAGCGTGACCAGCCGCTGGGAGATGCCGTCGTGGATGTCGCCGGCCAGCCGGCGGCGCTCCAGTTCCTGCGCCTCGATCACCTGCTCGACGAAGTTCTCGTGCGCGCGTTCGCGGGCCGCGAGCTGCCGGTGCAGACGCGCCTGGTGCATCGCCCCGGCAATCAGCCGGCCGATCACCAACAGCAGCTCGACGTCGCGGTCACCGAAATCGCGCTCGGCGACGGTGTGCACATTGAGCACTCCCACCAGGCCTCCCGGGGCGGTCTCCATCGGCACCGACACCATGGAGGTGAAGTCGCGGCCGCGCAGCGACTGAAACGGCAGATACCGCGGATCGGACTCCTTGTCCCGCAGGATCACCACCGGTTTGCGGTTGCTGGCGACCCATCCCGAGATGCCGTGCCCGAGCGGCAGCCGGATCTTGCCGACCTCGGAGTCGAACGGCGGAGTGGCGCCGGCCAGGGTCAGCGATCGCTCGGTGTCGTCGAGGACGTGGACGAAGCACACGTCACTGTCGGTGGACGCCGTGATCATCCGGGCCGCGGCTGCGGCCAGGGGCTCCACTCCGGGCCCGCTGGAGGCCGCTTGGATGAGTTCGCGCAGCAGCGCCAACTCCCGGTCTGCGGTCAGGACGGCGCGGGCGGACGAGCTCATTGGTAGATGCCTTCCCGCAGCGCGGTGGCCACCGCGCCGGTGCGGTCGCTGACCCCGAGCTTGCGGTAGATCGAGCTCAGGTGGGTCTTGACGGTCTCCTCGCCGATGATCAACTTCGCCGCGATGGCGCGGTTGGACAGCCCGTTGACCACCAGGGCCAGGATCTCGCTCTCCCGCTGGGTCAGCCCCTGGCGGGCGCCGGGCCAGAATTCGTCGCGCTGCAATCGCGCGGCGGTGTCGACGGCGCGCGCGGCCATGCCGGGATCGATCGCGGTGGCGCCGCCGTGGGCGAGTTCGAGCTGACGGACGAGTTCCTCGCTGCTGATGCTCTTGAGCAGGTAACCCGCCGCGCCGACCCGCAACGCCTGGAACAAGTACTGCTCGTCGTCGTACACCGACAACATCACGACCTTGCGCCCCGGGTCGCGGGCGCGCAGTTGGGCGCAGACGTCCAGCCCGCTGGACCCCTGCATGCGCACGTCGCACAGCACGATGTCGGGATCGTGTTCGGTCACCACGTCGAACACGTGGTCGGCGCCGACGGCCTGACCCACCACGGTGACGCGGCTGCCGAATGCGGCCAGCATCGCCTTGAGCCCTTCGATGACCATCTCGTGGTCGTCCACCAGCACGATTCGCACCGGGGCAGCGTCGGCCATGACCCAACTCTAGGGGCGCGCCCGCCCGGCGCCGGGCAAGATGGCGCGGCGAATCCCCCTAATGGGGGAGGCGGAGCAGATGTGATCTGCGCCACCATCTGTGCATGCAGCCTATCGACGGGAAAGCGTGGCGGGCCGGCCGGTTCTGGTGGGACTGGCCGCGGCCCAGTGACGCGAACATGGTTCCGCTGCGCGCGGTGGTCGTCGACCTCGACGCCCTCGCCGACATCGACCTGGCCGGGCACCTGCCCGCGTTCAACGCGGCGTTCGCCGAACTCGGCCTGGACATCACCTGGTCCGTACAGCGCTACCGCCAGCTCCGCGTGCTGTCCGACGAACGCACCCGGGTTGCCGCCGAACTGCGCAAACGCGGCGTCCGCTGCGAATGCGACGTGCTGGCCGAGTTGCTCGTCGACGAGATCTGCGCGACCAAGGCGATGATTCTCGCCGAGACGATCCTCGACGCCGATGTGGCGCCCCGCCCCGACATCGCCGAGCTGATCACCGAGGCGCTCGGCGCGGGTGTCGCGGTGGCCGTGGTGAGCACGGGAAGCCACACCTGGGTGGAGCCGCTGGTGCGTCAGCTGATCGGCGACGGTGTGGTTTCGGCCGTGGTCACCGCCGACGACGCCCAGGACGGGGATCTGTATCAGCACGCCCTGGCCGAGCTGGGCGTGACGCCGAACGACTCGCTTGTGTTCGCGGGGTCTCCGGCGAGTCAGCGCGCTGCGACGGCGGCCGGGGTGCCCACGGTGCTCGTCGCCGACGACGACGGCCGCGCGCCGTTGCACCTGGCCGATTGTCAGCAGGTGCGTGACACCTGGAATCAGTCACACTCGATCACGGCGGCCTGAGCGCGTCGCCGGCTGACGTCGTCGATGACGCCGGTGAGCACCTGGTATCCGCTGCTTGCCGCCATCTCGTTCGCCATACGGCGCGCCGCGCCGCGGTAACTCGGGTCTTCCAGCACGCGCCGCACCGCGCGACGCAGGGCAGGGACTGCGGGGCGCTCGCGGCGGATCTGCACGCCGACCCCGGACCATGCCACGCGGGCGCCGACCTCGGGCTTGTCCTCTTTCCCGCCCGTGGCCACGATCGGCACGCCGTAGCGCAGC
The DNA here is from genome assembly GCF_041287115.1 of Mycobacterium sp. pV006. NCBI lineage: Bacteria > Bacillati > Actinomycetota > Actinomycetes > Mycobacteriales > Mycobacteriaceae > Mycobacterium > Mycobacterium sp. pV006. Next base: position 191,053 of record NZ_JBGGKT010000004.1, read on the forward strand.
GCGTACTGCACGCCTCCGTATCCGCCGTTGGTGACGAAAACATCGGTGCGCGGCAGCAATTCGTCGTACGGCAGGTATCCGGCGGCGCGCACGTTGGCCGGCAGAGCCGGCAGCGTGTCCAACGGTCGGCCGCCTGTGGAGACCACGACCAGGACGTCGTCGTCGGCGAGCGCACGCGCGGTCGGGACGATCAGCTGGGTGTAGTCCTTGTTGGCGATGGTGCCCTGCGTGACGTGCACGATCCTGCGGGTGCCGTCGAGGTCGCCCCACCACGGCGGTAGCGGCGCCTGCGACCCGCTGGCCGACAACGGTCCCGCGAAGTGCACGTGCGACGGTAGGTCCGAGCGCGAATATTCGAACGACGGCACGGTGAACTGGACGACCGCGTCGGCGTGGCGCAACCCGTCCATCACGGAGAACGGCAGGTCGGTGCCGTGCAGCTGCCGGTGGATCTCGTTGCTCAGGTCGGTGGCCCCGCGCAGCACGCGCCGCGTCATCCGCTCCAGCACCGCGTTGCGGGCGCGGTTGCCCCACCGCGCGGGTGCCAGCCCGAGCCCGAACGGTGCGACGTCCGGGCTCGACATCGACATCGGCAGCACCCCGCAGTAGACGATCGGCGGTCGCGTGGATGACGGATAGCCCAGCAGGAACGAGGCGGCCGCGAAGGTCGGTTCCACGAGCAGCACGTCGACGGCTTGCTCGGCGTGTGCCGCGAGCACGGCTTCGACCTGCGCCGGGACGGGACGCACGAACATGTGCTCGATGTCGAACGCGACGGCGTTGACGCCGTGCAACGCGGCGCGTTGGGGGAACCGGACGTCGGGGTCCACGCGGTCGTCGTAGTCGGCGTCGCCGCGGAGGGCGATGTGCCGGGCGCCGGTGTCGGTCACGGCCTCGGCGAACCGGGAGCCGGTGAGGAAGCGGACGTCGTCGCCGCGGGCGACGAGGTGACGGGCGACGGCCAGCAGCGGTGTGACGTGGCCGTGGATCGGCACGCTGGCGATCAGGATCGAGGCCACGGTGGCTCCTTCGGAGATTTGAATACCGGCAGGTAGTATTCAGTACCATGGCATACAGGTCAATATCCGATCCGGACGAATCGACGCGCCGCTACCGGTCCGAGCTCCGACGCCAGCAAGCCGAGCAGACCCGGCATGCCGTCGTTTCGGCCGCGGCGCGGCTCTTCGCCGAGAACGGATATGCGCGCACCACACTGGCCAAGATCGCGTCCGAGGCCGGGGTGTCGGTCGAGACCGTGCAGACCCACGGACCGAAAGCCGCGTTGATGATCGCGGCGGTCGAGTACAGCGCGTTCGGGCGAAGCGGCGACCGGAACATCCTCGACGGCGACGTCGGGGAGCGGTTGGCACAGATCGACGACCCGGTGGCGGCAGCCGAGTTCGTGGTGTCGATGCAGGTGGAGTTACACAGGCGCTCAGCCCACACCGCGCGGGCGTTGTTCACCGGTGCGGCGATGGACGCCACTCTGGACCGCTACCTCGAGGAACTACTGGCCGGCATCAAACGGCAGGTTCGCCGCGTCCTGGTGGTGTTCCGCGAACAGGGTTGGCTGCGCGAGGATCTCCCGTTCGACGAGCTCGTCGAGACCGCAGCGCTGCTCGCCGACGTCGAGACCTATCTCAAGATCGTCGACCGCGGCAGGTGGAGTGAGCAGGCCTACCGGAAGTGGTTGCGCCGGATGCTGATCGAGACGGTCATGCGCCCCGCAGCAGTTCGATCACCGCGCTGAAGTCCTTGTCGGCGTGGTCTTTGACGAACTCCGCGTAGATCTCGGCGGCATGTGAGCCCAGCGGCGCTCGGCTGCCCGTCGATTCCACCGCGGCCATCGCCAGGCCGAGGTCCTTGTTCATCAGCGCGGCCGCGAATCCCGGCTTGAAATCGTTGTTGGCCGGCGACGTCGGGACAGGGCCGGGCACCGGGCAATTGGTGTGCACCGCCCAGCAGTTGCCCGTGGCGCCGGTGATCACGTCGAACAGCGACTGCGCCGGCAGGCCGAGCTTCTCGGCCAGCACGAAGGCCTCGCCGATCGCGATCTGCTGCACCGCGAGCACCATGTTGTTGCACAGCTTGGCGGCCTGGCCCGCGCCGGACGCGCCGCAGTGGATGATCTTGCCCGCCATGGGTTCCAGCACCGGCTTGGCCCGCTCGAAGGCCTCGTCTTCACCGCCGACCATGAACGCCAGCGTGCCCGCCGTGGCGCCCTTGATGCCGCCGGAGACGGGTGCGTCGATCTGGGCCAGCCCCCGGTCGGTGGCCTGGGCGTGGATGGCGCGGGCGTCGTCGACGGAGATCGTGGAGGTGTCGATCAGCAGCGCTCCGGACTTGGCCGCCGGCACCACCTCGTCGTACACCGACTTGACGATGTTGCCGTTGGGTAGCGACGTGATGACCACGTCGGCGTCGGCGACCGCGGCGGCGCCGGTGTCGAAGACCTTTGCGCCCTTGGCTTTTGCCGCCTCCTTCAGCTCGGCGACCAGGTCGAAGGCGTGCACCTCGTGGCCGGCGCCCACCAGGTTCGCCGCCATCGGGCCGCCCATGTTGCCCAGGCCCAGGAACGCGATCGTCGTCATCTGTTATCCCCGTCGGTTGTCAGGATGCGCGGGCTTTACCAGCGGCTGCCCGCCCGATCACCACGCGCATGATTTCGTTGGTGCCTTCCAGGATCCGATGCACCCGCAGATCGCGGACGATCTTCTCCAGGCCGTACTCCCGCAGATAGCCGTAGCCGCCGTGCAACTGCAGCGCCTGGTCGGCCACCTCGAAGCACGCGTCGGTGACGTAACGCTTGGCCATCGCGCACAGCTCGACCTTGTCGGGATGGTCGGCGTCGAGAGCGGTTGCGGCGCGCCACAACAACACCCGCGAGGTCTCCAGCGCGGTGGCCATGTCGGCCAGGGTGAACCGGATGGTGGGCTCGTCGAGCAGCGAACCGCCGAACGCGTGCCGGTCGGCCAGATACGCCCCGGCCTTCTCGTAGGCGCTCTGCGCACCGCCCAGTGAGCAGGCCGCGATGTTGATGCGACCGCCGTTGAGCCCCTTCATCGCGATGCCGAAGCCGGCACTCTGACCGTCGGGCCCACCGAGCATCGCGTCGGCGGGGACCCGCGCGCCCTCGAAGATCACCTGTTTGGTGGGTTGGGCGTTCCAGCCCATCTTCTGCTCGTCGGTGCCGAAGCTCAGACCGGGTGTGTCCTTGTCGACGACGAACGTCGAGATACCTTTCGGTCCGTCGTCGCCGGTGCGGGCCATCACCACGTAGACGTCGGAGGACCCGGCGCCGGAGATGAACTGCTTGACCCCGTCGAGGATGTAGTCATCCCCCGACCGAACGGCTTTGGTGCGCAACGCACTCGCGTCCGATCCGGCACCCGGCTCGGTCAGACAGTAGCTGGCGATGGCGTCCATCGACGCCAGCCGCGGCACCCACTCCTTGCGCTGTTCCTCGGTGCCGAAGCTGTCGACCATCCACGCGCACATGTTGTGGATGGACAGGAACGCCGCCACCGTCGGATCCGCGGTCGCGAGCTTCTCGAAGATGCGTACCGCGTCGATGCGGCGCAGCCCGCTGCCCCCGGCGTCCTCGCGACAGTAGATGGCCGCCATGCCGAGTTCGGCGGCCTCGCGCAGCACGTCGGTGGGGAAGTGGTGCGTCTCGTCCCACTCCAGGGCGTGCGGCGCGAGGCGCTTCTCGGCGAACGCGGCGGCCGTCTCGGCGATGACGCGCTCGTCCTCGTCGAGGCCGAAATAGTCCATATCGCTTGCTACTTCATGGTGGGGATGACGAACTCGGCGCCGTCCTTGACGCCCGAGGGCCACCGCTGGGTCACGGTCTTGGTCTTGGTGTAGAACAGGATCGAGTGCGGGCCGTGCTGGTTGAGATCGCCGAAGCCGGACCGCTTCCAGCCGCCGAACGTGTGGTAGGACACCGGCACCGGGATCGGCACGTTGACGCCGACCATGCCGACCTGGACCTTGGCCACGAAGTCGCGCGCTGCGTCCCCGTCGCGGGTGAAGATCGCCACCCCGTTGCCGTACTCGTGTTCGGTGGGCAGCCGCAGCGCCTCGTCGTAGTCGGCCGCGCGCACGATGCACAGCACGGGCCCGAAGATCTCATCGGTGTAGATCGACATGTCGGTGGTGACGTGATCGAACAGGGTGGGGCCGATGAAGTAGCCACCCTCGAGGCTCTGATCATCGAAAGTCAGCTCGTCCGAAGCGCGCTCGCGTCCGTCGACCACCAGTTCGGCGCCGGCTTCGACACCCTGGGCGATGTAGTCCTTGACGCGATTGAGTGCGGCCTCGGTGACCAGCGGGCCGTAGTCGGCCTTGGGGTCGAGGCTGTGGCCGACGCGCAGTTCCTTGACGCGCTCCACGAGCCGGGCGCGCAGACGGTTCGCGGTCTCTTCGCCGACCGGGACCGCGACGCTGATGGCCATGCACCGCTCACCGGCGCTGCCGTATCCGGCGCCGATCAGCGCGTCGACGGCCTGGTCGAGGTCGGCGTCGGGCATCACGATCATGTGGTTCTTGGCGCCGCCGAAGCACTGCGAGCGCTTCCCGTTGGCTGCGGCGTTGGCGTAGATGTACTGCGCGATGTCCGAGCTGCCGACGAAGCCGACCGCCTGGATGTCGGGGTGCGTCAGGATCGCATCCACGGCTTCCTTGTCGCCGTGCACCACCTGGAAGACACCGGCGGGCAGACCCGCCTCGAGGAACAGTTCTGCGAGCCGGACCGGGACCGAGGGGTCGCGCTCAGAAGGCTTGAGGATGAACGCGTTCCCGCATGCCAGGGCGGGGCCGGCCTTCCAGAGCGGGATCATCGCGGGGAAGTTGAACGGGGTGATGCCGGCGACCACGCCGAGCGGCTGACGCATCGAGTACACGTCGATGCCGGTGCCTGCGCCCTCGGTGTACTCGCCCTTGAGCAGGTGGGGAATACCGATCGAGAACTCGATGACCTCGATGCCGCGCTGGATGTCGCCCTTGGAGTCGGCGACGGTCTTGCCGTGCTCGAGGGACAGCAGCTCGGCCAGCTCGTCGACGTTCGCGTTGACCAGCTCGATGAACCGCATCATCACGCGGGCGCGACGCTGCGGGTTCCACGCCGCCCACTCCTTCTGCGCTTCGACGGCCGAGGCCACTGCGGTGCCGACGTCGGCGGCGCTGGCCAGCAGGACCTGGGCCTGCACCTGGCCGGTGCTCGGGTTCAGTACGTCGGCGGTGCGCGTGGACGCGAGATCGCTGCGCTTGCCGTCGATGAAGTGGGGGATGCGTGTGGTCATGCCAAAGCCTTCTTCCGCGTCGATACTTGGATATCCTAGTAATTCGTCGCGGGCGACCGCAAGGGTTTGTTCGGGTCGGTTATCCCCAATTCCGAATTCCTCCACAGGCTGGCGTCCACCTGCAGTTTCGCACCCCGGCACCCAGTAAATCGAACTAGTGTTCGAGATATGAATGGTCCGGTCGCTTCGGCTCTTGCGGCACTGAAGGCCGCGCGGGACGCCGTGAACGCGTTGGACCTGACCGCGTCGAGTCACACCGAATTGCTCGAGGTGATGGACGCGCTGGAGGCGGATTCGCGGCGCGCGCCGGTGCTGGTGCACCGCGTCGTCAACCGGTTGGCGGCCGAGGCCAACCCCTTGCAACTCGGCGCCACGTCGTGGCCGAAGCTGATGGCGTTCCGGTTGCGGATCAGTGCGTCGGAGGCGCGTCAGCGCATCGATGCCGCGGCCGACCTGGGGTCGCGGACGGCGATGACCGGCGAAGCGCTGGCGCCGGTCTTGGAACACACCGCCGAAGCCCAACGTCGCGGTCGGATCGGTGCCGAGCACATCAAGGTGATCCGGCAGTTCTTCGCGACCCTCCCCGACGCGGTCGACGCCGAGACCCGCGTCGAGGCGGAGCGGACGCTTGCCCGAATCGCCGAACGCCAAGGACCGGACGGACTCCGCAAGGCCGCGAACCGGCTCCTCGCGTATCTACACCCGGACGGCGACTTCAGCGACGCCGAGCGGGCCCGCAAGCGCGGCGTGCACCTCGGACCCCAGCGTCCGGACGGCATGAGCCGGATCAGTGGGGAACTCACGCCGGAGGCCAGGGCGGTGTTCGAGGTGCTGTTCGCGAAGTTCGCCGCACCCGGCATGTGCAATCCCGACGACGAAACACCCGCCGTCACCGGTGATCCGGCCGATGGGACAGCAGCCAAAGATGGGCGGTCGCAGGTGCAACGTAATCACGATGCGCTGCTCGCGGTGGGTCGGATGCTGCTGTGCTCCGGGAAACTCGGTCAGCTCAACGGGCTACCCGTGACGGTCATCGTGTCGACCACGCTGCGCGAGCTGGAATCCGGTGCGGGACAGGCAGTCACCGGTGGTGGATCACTGCTGCCGATGCGTGATCTGATCCGCATGGCCGCCCACGCCCATCACTATCTGGCGGTGTTCGACGACCACACCGAGCAGGCCTTATACCTCGGACGGACCAAGCGGTGTGCCAGTGCAGCGCAGCGAATCATGTTGCACGCCAAGTATCGCGGCTGCACACGGCCGGGATGCGACGCATGCGGGTACCGTTGCCAGGCCCACCACGGCCGAGAGGACTGGAAGCGCGGCGGACAGACGAACATCGACGATCTGACGCTGGCGTGCAGGTCCGACAACCTGATGATCGAGAACACCGGCTGGACGACCGTGCAGCGCGATGACGGTCGCACCGAATGGATTCCGCCGCCGAGTCTGGACACCGGACAGGCCAGGGTGAACGATCTGCATCACCCGGAGCGGATGCTGCTCTACGCCGACGACCCGGGCGACGCGGCCTCGTGACGGAGCTGCTCGATGAAGGCCCGCGTCTCTTCCCAAGTGGGGAGCAGACCCGCGGTGCGCGCCTCGTCGAGGGTCGGCGCATCCCGGTCCCGGTCGGAGAGCAGCAGTTCCCCGTCGAAGCGCCAGTCGATCGCCAGTGCCGGGTCGACCGGACTGACGGTGTGTTCGCGGTCGGGGTTGTACGGCGCCGAGCACAGGTAGGTCACTGTGGACCGATCCTCCAGGGCGAGGAAGGCGTGCCCGAGCCCCTCGGAGAGGTAGATCGAGCGGTGGGCGCGGTCGTCGAGCAGGACGCTGTCCCACTGCCCGAATGTGGGGGAGCCGACGCGGATGTCGACGACCACGTCCAGGACGGCGCCGCGGGTGCAGGTCACGTACTTGGCCTGCCCCGGCGGCAGTTGCGCGAAGTGCACGCCGCGCAGCACCCCGGCCCGCGACACCGAGCAGTTGGCCTGCCGCAGGTCCAGCGGATGCCGGGTGATCCCGGTGAACTCGGTGTCGGTGAACCACTCGTGGAACGAGCCCCGGTCATCGGTGTGCACCACCGGCGTCAACTCCCACGCCCCGGGCACCGACAACTCGCGGGCGGTCACTGGCCGCGCTCCGCGTAGGCCGCCTCGACGCGCTCCTTGATCGGCGCCCACCATGCCTCGTTGGCGCGGTACCAGTCGATGGTCTGGCGCAGCCCGGATTCGAAGTCGGTGTGCGTCGGCGTCCAACCCAATTCGGTGCGCAGCGGTGTCGGGTCGATCGCGTAGCGCAGATCATGGCCGGCGCGGTCGGTGACGTGTTCGAAGTCGTCCTCAGCGCGGCCCATCAGGCGCAGGATGGTGCGCAGCACGGTCAGGTTGTCGCGTTCGCCGTCGGCGCCGATCAGATAGGTGCGACCGATCTGCCCGTCGGTCAGGATGCGCCACACCGCGCTGTTGTGGTCGTCGACGTGGATCCAGTCGCGCACGTTGGCGCCGGCGCCGTAGAGCTTGGGCCGGCGTCCGGTCAGCACGTTGGTGATCTGACGCGGGATGAACTTCTCCACGTGCTGGTAGGGGCCGTAGTTGTTGGAGCAGTTCGAAATCGTCGCGGCCACGCCGTAGGAGCGCACCCACGCGCGCACCAGCATGTCCGACGCCGCCTTGGTCGCCGAGTACGGACTCGACGGGTTGTACGGCGTCGCCTCGGTGAACCGAATCGGCTCGCCCAGCGGCAGATCGCCGTACACCTCGTCGGTGGAGATGTGGTGCAGGCGGACCCCGTGGCGGCGCACGGCCTCCAGCACGGTGAAGGTGCCGACGACGTTGGAGGCCACGAACGGCTGCGGGTCGGCCAACGCGTTGTCGACGTGCGTCTCGGCGGCGAAGTGCACGACGGCGTCGGACTCGCCGACCAACTGCTCGACCAGCGAGGCGTCGGTCACGTCGCCGGGGACCAGTCGGATACGGTCGGCCACCGGCGCCAGCGACTCCTCACTGCCCGCGTAGGTGAGCGAGTCCAGCACCGTCACGCCGACGTCGGGGCGGTCGCGGACCGTCGCATGTACGAAGTTCGCACCGATGAATCCCGCGCCGCCGGTAACCAGCAATCGCATGGGGGAACCCTACTTCGCGGGCGGTCAGCCGGTGGTGCCCAGCGGCCCGGCGAGCTCCTCGAGGGTGGACAGCAGTTCGTCGGCGCCGCCCAGCACCTGGATGGCGACGTGGTCGGCCCCGGCCTGCAGATGCTCGATCAGCCGCGCGGCGATGTCATCCGGGGTGCCGTGGGCGACGACGGCGTCGATGAAGCGGTCGGTGCCGGGATGTTCGAGATCCTCGTCGGTGAAGCCGAGGCGCTTCCAGTTGTTGCGGTAGTTCGACAGGTCCAGATAGAAGTCGACGGCGCCCCTGCCGATCTCGCGGGCCTTCTCACTGTCGGTGGTCAGCACGACCTTGTGCTCGGGCGCCAACAGCACGGTCGGGCCTACCAGCTCGCGCGCCTGCCCCGTGTGCACCGGGGTGGTCAGGTACGGGTGTGCGCCCGCGCTGCGCTGCGCGGCCATCTGCAGGACCTTCGGGCCGAGTGCGGCGATCACCCGCCTACTGGTCGGGACCTTGGCGGAGTCGAGGATGTCCAGGTAGTCGCCCAGCGCCTTGTACGGGGTCGCGTACTGCTCGGTGTGCTCGGGGTGGCCGACGCCGACGCCGAGGACGAAGCGGCCCGGGAAGGCCTTTTCGATGCGGTGGTAGGACTCGGCCACCTCGCGCGCGTCGGCGGTCCAGATGTTGACGATGCCGGTCGCGACCTGCAGGTTGTCGGTGGCCTCGAGAATCGGTTCGACGAACGACAGGTCCGCCGCGGGCGACCCGCCGACCCAGACCGTGCCGTAACCCAGCTTCTCGATCTCGGTGGCCTGCTCCGGGGTGACGGGGCCGGCAGTCCACACCCCGAAACGTCCCAGCCCGGGTTTCAGCGATACGCCTTCGCTGTCGGTCATCGATGTCCCTTCAGTCCTGATCAACCAGTGGTCGAGCTCGTCAGTCCCAGCGGCCCGACCAGTTCGGCGAGCGTCGGCACCAGCTTGTCAGGTGCGCAGAGCACCTGGACGGGCACGTGGTCGGCGCCGGCATCGAGATGTTCGGTCAACCGCGCCGCGATCTGCTCGGGCGTGCCGTACGCCACGACGGCGTCCACCAACCGGTCACTACCCGGTTTTGCGACGTCTTGATCGTCGAATCCGAGACGTTTCCAGTTGTTGACGTAGTTCGTCAGGTTCATGCCGGTCGCGACGCGCAGTGACGTGGTGGCCGAAGGATCCGAACGTGCCCAGGTTCAACATGCTGGTCATTCGACGCTCACCGGGCCCGGTGCCTCCAGCGGCAGCCACACGATGAACCGGGTGTCGCCGGGCTTCGACTCGACCGACAGGTTGCCCTGGTGCTTCTCGACGACGATGCGCCACGCCAGGTCCAGGCCGAGGCCGGTGCCCTCGCCGAACGGCTTCGTCGTGAAGAACGGCGTGAAGATGCGGTCGATGATGTCGGCGGGGATGCCGGGGCCGTCGTCACAGATCTCGACGCGCACCCCCTGGTCGGTCGAGCGCATGGTGCGCACGGTCAGTGTGCCCTCTCCGCCCATCGCCTGGATTGCGTTGTCCACCAGGTTGGTCCACACCTGGTTGAGGTCACCGGGATAGCACAGCAGTTCGGGAAGCGAGCTGTCGTAGTCCTTGACCAGCTTGATCGGGCTGTCCTTGCCGATCTTGCCGCCGAACATCATCAGGGTGCTGTGCAGCAGCTCGTGCACATCGGCCGGCTGGTAGGGCGCCCGATCCATCTGCGAGTACTGCTTGGCGCCGGCCAGCAGCGCCGAGATGCGCTTGCTCGCTTCGGCGATCTGGTTCATCAGCAGTTCGTTGTCGATGGTGTATTTCAGCCAGCCGATCGCGCCGGGCAGCGTCGCCGAACAATCCACATCGGCGATCGAGGCCTCCACCCGTTCCAGCCAGTCGACATCCAAGCCGGCCTCGACGAACGTCGGCGCGTAATCCCATGCGGCGTCGATGCCGTGGGACTCCAGCCAGTCGCCGATCTGGTCTTCCCGGTCGGAGGTCTCCATCGCGGTCAGCTGCTGCGAGCGCGACTTGGCCACGTGCTCGGCCACGTCGTCCTGGACGCGTACCAGCACCTTCAAGGCTGCCGGCGTGAACTGGCCGTCGGCGAGCATCGCGAGTTTGTGGCGCATCTTGCCCACGCTCTCGCGTAAGTCGGCGACGGCGCGCGCGGTCGCCCCGGCCGGATTGTTGAGTTGGTGGGTCAGGCCGGCCGACAACTGGCCCAGCGCCAGCAGCTTCTCGCGCTGCCCGAGCAGCTGGCGCTGTCGTTGACCGCCGATCATGTGGCCCTCGAGCAGGTGCACCGCCATCGGGAACTCGGTGCGCATGAAGGTCGCGAACGCCGTCGCGTCGAGGACGAAGAACCGCGACGGCCGGGTCACCCGCACCGACGCTTCGTAGAGGTGCCGCTCGGCCGGGATGTAGGCCGACCATGCCCCGCAGTAGACGCCTCGCTGGGACGTGCGGCCAGTCTCGATCTGCACGCCGCCCGACCGCTTCGACATCACCAGCTCACCCTCGATGAGCACGTACAGGCATGTCGCCGGGTCCCCCTCGGTGACGATCGGGCCGGGCTCGAAGGTCTGGATGTGACCGTTGGCGCACAACGTCTGGAGTTGCTCGTCGGTGAGCGCCTCGAACAGGAACAGGGTGCGCAGCTCCTCAGGAAGGCACTTCTCGCCCATGGTGATCCCTCCTTCGGTCTAGGCCTCGGCCAGGTAGCGGTGCACCAGCATCACGGCCATCGATCCTTCGCCCACGGCCGCGGCCACGCGCTTGGCGGACTCGGAACGCACGTCTCCGGCGACGAACACGCCCGGCACGCTTGACTCGAGGTGGTGCGGCGGACGGTCGAGGGTCCAGCCGCTGACGTCACGCAGGTCGGGTCCGGCCAGAATGAACCCGTGGTCGTCGCGGACCACCACGCCGTCGAGCCACTCCGTGCGCGGCTCGGCGCCGATGAAGATGAACATGCGGCCGCAGGACACCTCGCGTCGTTCGCCGGTGCGCAGGTCTTCCAGACAGACCCGTTCCAGGTGGCCGTTGCCCCGGACCGCGCCCACGACGGTGTTCGGGCATTCGACGATGTTGTCGGTCGCCCGGATCTGCTGGACGAGGTAGTGCGACATGGACTCCTCGAGCGGGCGGCGACTGACGATGGTCACCGACCGGGCGGTGCGCGACAGGTGCATCGCGGCCTGGCCGGCGGAGTTCGCGCCACCGATCACGTAGACCTCGTCGTCCTCGCAGTCGGCGGCCACCGACGCCGTCGCGCCGTAGTAGACCCCGGCCCCGGTCAGATCCGCGCACCCTTCGGCGGGCAGCTGCCGGTATTCCACACCCATCGCCAGGATCACCGCGCGGGTGCCGATGGTGCGCCCGTCGGAGAGATGCACCGTGCGGGCGCTGCCGTCGACCTCGAGCCGGGTGACCGACGCGGCGGTGATCAGCTCGGCGTCGAACTTCTCGGCCTGTCGGCGGGCACGGTCGGCGAGCTGCGCGCCGGACAGTCCGTCGGGGAACCCGAGGTAGTTCTCGATGCGTGAGCTCTGCCCGGCCTGCCCGCCGGTCGCGGTGCGTTCGATCAGCACCGTCTTGAGGCCTTCGGAGGCGCCGTACACCGCCGCCGCCAGCCCGGCCGGGCCGCCGCCGACGACCACCAGGTCGTAGAAGTCGCCCGCGGGAGTCGTCGAAAGGCCAAGGGTGGCAGCAAGTTCCGCATCGGTGGGGGCGACGAGCGTCTCGCCCTGTTCGGTGACCACCACCGGCAACGTCAGACCGTCGCAGCCGGCCGCTTCCAGCAGCCGGCTGCCCTTGGGTTCGTCCGAACGAAACCAGGTGTAGTACAGGCGGTTCCGCGCGAGGAATTCGCGCACCTCCGAGGAGCGCGCACTCCAGGGGTGTCCGATCACCTTGGTGTGCGGGATGGCCCGCTCCCCGCTGGAGCGCCACACGTCGAGCAGGTGGTCGATGACGGGGTAGAGCTTCTCCTGCGGCGGATCCCAGGGCTTGAGCAGATAGTGGTCGAGGTCGACGACGTTGATCGCGTCGATCGCGGCGTGGGTATCGGCGTAGGCGGTCAGCAGCACGCGGCGCGCCATCGGGAAGATGTCCATCGCGGCCTCGAGGAACTCGATCCCGCTCATCTGCGGCATCCGGTAGTCGGCGACGAACACCGACACCGTCTCGCCGCGCAGCTTGAGTTCGTTGAGGGTCAGCAGCGCGTCCGGTCCCGATTCGGCGCGCATGACGCGGTACTGCTCGCCGTACCGGCGGCGCAGGTCCCGGGCGACCGCGCGCGAGACCGCGGGGTCGTCGTCCACCGTCAAGATCACCGGCTTGCGGGCTCGGGGTGCAGGTCCTGTCATCGCACCAAGTATGCGCTGGTTGTCCATACAGGACCTTCGGCCCTTACCCCGCGCGACGTGCCTGGGCTACCAATGAATCATGAGCAATTCTGTGGAGGCAGGCCGGCCGGTGGATGTCGACGTCACCACTCACGGCGAATTCCCCGGCATCACCGAATACGCACAAGCCAGGATCGGTCGTCTCGCCCGGGTGGCCCGGCGGCCCGTCACCTACGCGCGGGTGCGGCTCACCCGAGGTCACGAGCCGGGCGCCGAGCGACCGGTGCTGGCCCAGGCGAACCTGGAGGCCGGCGGGCAACCGGTCCGCGCCCAGGTCGAGGCGGCCACCGCGCGGGAGGCGGTGGACACCCTCGAAGCGCGACTGCGCCGCCGGCTCGACCACCTGGCCGAACGCCGGGAGGCGCCGAGAGGCCCGGACGCGGCGCCGCCGTGGCGGCACGGTGAACGCGGCCCGCGGTCGTTCGGTGCGGCAGCAGACGAACCGAGGATCCGGCGCCGCAAGTCGTATGCCATGACCCCGTGCACCGTCGACGAAGCGGTGACCGAGATGGAACTGCTCGACTACGACTTCCACCTGTTCACCGAACGGGGCTCCAACAGCGCGGCCGTGGTCTACCGCGCCGAGCCGACCGGCTACCGGCTGGCGTTGGTCTCACCGGATCTGGCCCACGAGCTGGCCCCGTACGAGAAGCCGGTCACCCTCAGCGGGCACCCCCTGCCGTGTCTGCGGGAGCAGGACGCCGTCGAACGTCTGGCGCTGCTCGGACACCCGTTCTTGTTTTTCCTCGACGCCGCGCAGGGCCGCGCCGCCGTGCTGTACCGGCGCTTCGACGGCGACTACGGGCTGATCACCCCGGCAGGAGACGGACCGTGAGCGAGGAGACGTACGCCGGCGTCGTCGTCGCGGTCGACGGATCCGCACCGGCGCGCCGCGCGGTGCGGTGGGCGGCCCGGGAGGCCTGCCGGCGCGACGTGCCGTTGACCCTGGTCCACGTCCAACCCGCGGAGGAGATGGGTCCGTGGCTGGACGTACCCGTCACCCCGGCCTTCTTCGATGCGCTGGACCGTCGCTCGGCGGAGATCCTCGAGCACGCCGCCGGCCTGGCCGCCGAGGAACTGCGGGATCACCCGCGAGTGACGGTGCAGCGGCGCTCGCTGACCGGCGGCGTGAAGCAGGCGCTGGTCGAGGTCTCCGAACACGCCGATCTGATCGTGGTCGGCTGCCGCGGTCTCGGGAAACTGAAACGCCTGCTGCTGGGCTCGACCACCACGACCCTGCTGCACCACGCCCGGTGCCCGGTCGCGGTGATCCACGACGAGGCCGACGAGAATCCCGCCGCCCCGGTGGTGGTGGGAGTCGACGCCTCCCCGGCGTCGGAGGGCGCCATCGCCCTGGCCTTCGACCAGGCCTCCCGTCGCGGCGTCGGGCTGGTCGCCGTGCACACGTGGCTCGACATGCCCGACTTCCAGCTGGATGTGCCCGCCAAGGAGTTGGCGGCCGAGGCCGACGCGCAACTCGCCCAGCGCCTCGCGGGGTGGGGGGAGCGCTATCCCGACGTGGCGGTGGAGCGTGTCGTCGTACCGGACGACCCGGCACACCGGCTGGTGGAGGAATCCCGGCGCGCGCAGCTGGTCGTCGTCGGGAGCCACGGCCGAGGCGGTTTCACCGGGCTGCTGCTCGGATCCGTCAGCAACGCCGTCGCCCAAGGGGCATGCGCCCCGGTCATCGTGGTGCGCGGCTCCGGTTAGTTCTCCCGCACCACCATCACCGGTGCCGCAGCGGCCTGCACGACCGCACTGCTGACCGAACCCAGTAGCGCGCCGGCCACTGCACCGTGGCCCCGGCTACCCACGACGACCAACTGCGCCGATTCCGCCCGCTCGACGAGGTGGCGCGCGGGCTGATCGGCGACGACGACCGTCTCGACGGTGACGTCGGGGAACCGGCGCCGCCACGGGGCGAGCCGCTGGACAGCCTCCTGTTCGACGCCGGGGCGCAGTTCCTCCCAGTCGAAGCCAGGCATGTCGAACGAGCCCGGCGACCACCAGGCGTGCAGTGCCACCAGCGGTACCCCTCGGCGCGTCGCGGCGTCGAACGCGGCGTCGACGGCGGGCTCACCGGCCGGCGACCCGTCGAAACCCAACAGGACCGGCGCGTCGTCGGCGACCACCGACGGCTCGGCCGGCACCACGACCACGGGGCAGTGCGCACCGTGGACCAGGCCGGTACTGGTGCTGCCGAGGATCGTGCGGGCCAGACGTCCGCGTCCGCGGGAGCCGACCACCACCAGCGCCGCGGTACGGGACGCCTCCACCAATGCACCGGTGGGGTTGGTCACGGCGAACTCGGCGGTCACCGGCACGGCCTCGGCGGTCAGGGCGCGCGCGGCCTGCGTCGCGTCGGCGAGAAGTTCCTCGCCCATCTGCCGCTGCCACTCCATCAGTCCGACCGGGGCCGCGCCCACCGGCCAGGCGCCGACCGGTGGCATGGCCGCGTGGATGACGGTCAGCCCGGTGCCGCGCAACCGTGCCTCCCGCGCCGCCCACTGCAGGGGCGGCCGGGATTCGGGAGAGCCGTCGACGCCGACGACTACGTTCGTGATCTCGGCCGGGGCCATCGGGACTCCTATGCTCGTGCCGTCCTACGCAGTATCGCCGGACCCGTCTGCGAAACCCGATCACCCCGGCCGATTGGTGACCAACGGCCCTGTCGCAGCTAGTTAGACGGGCTAGCCTGGAGAGTATGGTTCTCAACGAATCCGGCGCCGACCGGCAAGCCCGCCGGTCCGTTGTCGAACGGTTGCCAGGGGCAGCGCCGTTGCGCAGCGCCGTGCGACCGCTGACCCGAACCGGCAACTACTACGCCCGATCCTGGCGCGACTATCTCGGCCGCCGCGAACAGGACATGCCGATCGCCCGGCCGACCGTGGCGTTGGCCGCGGAAGCGTTGCGCGACGAGGTCGTCCTGCTCGGTCTGCGGGCGCGACGGCCCCTCAGCGACCCCACGGCGTTCGCGCGGATCCACGAGGAGGTCGTCGCCGCACTCGAGTTCTACGGCGAGCGCGGTTTCCTCGACGATCCGGAGAAGTTCTTTGCCGAGCCGGACCCGCTGACCGATGTCGAGGTCGTCCCGATCCGGCGGCGCAATCGCTCCTATTCGCGTCTGCGCTGGGAGAGCAGCTACCGTCCGCTGCCCGGGGAGCCGGGTGGGGACCGGTGGCTGGGCTACCAGTCCAACCAGCGTGGCTACGGGCTGATGCTGCGGCATGCCGAGCCCCGTCCGTGGCTGGTGTGCATCCATGGCACCGAGATGGGCCACGCCGGCATCGACCTGGCGATCTTCCGGGCCTGGTACCTGCACGAGGAACTGGGGCTCAACGTCGTGCTGCCGGTGCTGCCGATGCACGGCCCGCGGTCACGCGAACTGCCGAAGGCGGCCGTGTTCCCCGGCGAGGACGTCCTCGACGACATCCACGCCACCGCGCAGTCGGTGTGGGACGTCCGCGGCCTGCTGTCGTGGATCCGCGCCGAGCAGCCCGGGGCCCAGATCGGGGTGTACGGACTGTCGCTGGGTGGATTCATCGCCGCGCTGGTGGCCAGCCTCGACCGGGATCTGACCTGCGCGGTCCTCGGGGTGCCGGTGGCCGACCTGATCGACCTGCTGGGCCGGCACTCCGGTCTGTCGCAGGACGACCCGCGCTGGGCCACGCTCGAGCTGGCCGCGCCGCTGTCGCGGATGATCTCCCCGCTGTCGATGACCCCGCGGGTGCCGCCCGAGGGGCGGTTCATCTACGCCGGTATGGCCGACCAGGTCGTGCACCCGCGCGAGCAGGTCGTCCGGCTGTGGGAACACTGGGGACGGCCCGACATCGAGTGGTACCGCGGCGGCCACGCCGGGTTCTTTCAGTCCCGGCCCGTGCACCGCTTCGTGACCGCGGCGTTGGTGCAGTCGGGTCTGGTCGCGGGCTAGCTGCAGGTTCGACGATTTTGGGCATGGCCGCCGGGCGAGTACCATGGATCAACGGTGCGGCTGCCGCGCCGACTTCCTGCGTGCCCTGACAGGATTCCCCGCCTCACCGGCTCGGGAATTCCCCGGATCCGGCCCACGTTCTCAAGTCGGACTCGGGCTGCGCTGAAGAGGCCAGCAAAGCCGATACGAAACGAAAAGCTAAGGATCGTTACACAGTATGGCCAAGAAAGACGGTGCCATCGAGGTCGAGGGTCGCGTTGTCGAACCCCTGCCCAATGCGATGTTTCGCATTGAGCTGGAGAACGGACACAAGGTCCTCGCTCACATCAGCGGCAAGATGCGGCAGCACTACATCCGCATCCTCCCCGAGGACCGCGTCGTGGTGGAGCTCTCTCCCTACGACCTGTCCCGTGGCCGCATCGTGTACCGCTACAAGTAAGTCATCCCCGCAGAGCTAGAGAAGGATCGAACGAGCCGTGAAGGTGAACCCGAGCGTCAAGCCCATCTGCGACAAGTGCAGGGTGATCCGCCGGCATGGGCGGGTCATGGTGATCTGCTCCGATCCGCGCCACAAGCAGAGACAAGGTTAGTCAGGGTTTCCGCAAGGACCTGGCCGACCACGTCGGATCGCAAACACAACTGAATGCAGACCTCCCAGTGCCAGTGAACGGATACGCCGTTCATACACGTCCGGAACGGAGGCCGGACCCCGCTCATGACGCGGGAACGGACTGGGAACGACACCTCCGTACGAGAAGAAGGAACACTGCCTGATGGCACGTCTCATGGGCGTCGATCTGCCGCGCGACAAGCGCATGGAGATCGCCCTGACCTATATCTACGGCATCGGCCGTACCCGCTCCCAGGAGATCCTGGACGCCACCGGCATCAGCCGGGATCAGCGCACCAAAGATCTGACCGACGATCAGGTCACGCAGCTGCGCGACTACATCGAGGGCAACCTCAAGGTGGAAGGTGATCTGCGCCGCGAGGTGCAGGCCGACATCCGCCGCAAGATCGAGATCGGCTGCTACCAGGGTCTGCGGCACCGCCGCGGTCTGCCGGTGCGCGGCCAGCGGACCAAGACCAATGCGCGTACCCGCAAGGGCCCCAAGCGCACCATCGCCGGCAAGAAGAAGGCCAGGTAAACCCTGATGGCACAGGCAAAGAAGGGCGCCCCCAAGAAGGGCCAGAAGACGCGTCGTCGGGAAAAGAAGAACGTCCCGCACGGCGCCGCCCACATCAAGAGCACGTTCAACAACACCATCGTGTCGATCACCGACCCGCAGGGCAATGTCATCGCCTGGGCGTCGTCGGGACATGTCGGCTTCAAGGGGTCGCGTAAGTCCACCCCGTTCGCCGCGCAGCTGGCCGCCGAGAACGCCGCCCGCAAGGCGCAGGAGCACGGCGTGAAGAAGGTCGACGTCTTCGTCAAGGGCCCGGGTTCGGGCCGCGAGACCGCCATCCGCTCGTTGCAGGCCGCCGGCCTCGAGGTCGGCGCGATCGCCGACGTCACGCCGCAGCCGCACAACGGTTGCCGTCCGCCGAAGCGGCGCCGGGTCTAGGGAGGATTTGGAAACATGGCTCGTTACACCGGACCCGTCACCCGCAAGTCGCGCCGTCTGGGCGTCGACCTCGTCGGTGGTGATCAGTCGTTCGAGAAGCGCCCCTACCCGCCCGGCCAGCACGGCCGCGCGCGGATCAAGGAGAGCGAATACCGTCTGCAGCTCCAGGAGAAGCAGAAGGCCCGCTTCACCTATGGCGTCATGGAGAAGCAGTTCCGTCGCTACTACGAAGAGGCCAACCGGCAGCCCGGCAAGACCGGTGACAACCTGCTGCGCATCCTCGAGAGCCGGCTGGACAACGTGGTCTACCGCGCAGGTCTGGCCCGCACCCGCCGCATGGCCCGCCAGCTCGTCAGCCACGGCCACTTCACCGTCAACGGCGTGAAGGTCGACGTCCCCAGCTATCGGGTGTCGCAGTACGACATCATCGATATCAAGGAGAAGTCGCTCAACACGCTGCCGTTCGAGCTCTCCCGGCAGACTGCCGGTGACCGCCCGATTCCGTCGTGGCTGCAGGTCGTCGGGGAGCGCCAGCGGATCCTGGTGCACCAGCTGCCCGAGCGCGCGCAGATCGACGTGCCGCTCACCGAGCAGCTCATCGTCGAGCTCTACTCGAAGTAAACCCTCGGGGGGCTCCGCCCCCCGAGCACCCCCCCGAAAGACGTCATATGGCGGACGTCGAAAGGAAAGAAACACCATGCTGATTTCTCAGCGCCCCACCCTGAGCGAAGAGGTCATCGCCGAGAACCGGTCGCAGTTCGTCATCGAACCGCTGGAGCCGGGTTTCGGTTACACCCTCGGTAATTCGCTGCGTCGCACGCTGCTGTCGTCGATCCCCGGCGCGGCCGTCACCAGCATCCGCATCGACGGTGTGCTGCACGAGTTCACCACCGTCCCGGGGGTCAAGGAAGACGTCACCGACATCATCCTGAACCTCAAGGCGCTCGTCGTGTCCTCCGAGGAGGACGAGCCGGTCACGATGTACCTGCGCAAGCAGGGGCCCGGTGAGGTCACCGCGGGTGACATCGTCCCGCCGGCCGGTGTCACGGTGCACAACCCGGACATGCACATCGCCACCCTCAACGACAAGGGCAAGCTCGAGGTCGAGCTCGTCGTCGAGCGGGGCCGCGGTTACGTGCCGGCCGTGCAGAACAAGGCCTCCGGAGCCGAGATCGGCCGTATCCCCGTCGATTCGATCTACTCGCCGGTGCTCAAGGTCACCTACAAGGTGGAGGCCACCCGCGTCGAGCAGCGCACCGACTTCGACAAGCTGATCCTCGACGTCGAGACCAAGAACAGCATCAGCCCGCGCGACGCGCTGGCGTCGGCCGGTAAGACCCTGGTCGAATTGTTCGGTCTGGCACGGGAACTCAACGTCGAGGCCGAGGGCATCGAGATCGGTCCGTCGCCGGCCGAGGCCGATCACATCGCGTCGTTCGCGTTGCCGATCGACGACCTGGACCTCACCGTGCGGTCCTACAACTGCCTCAAGCGCGAGGGTGTGCACACCGTCGGCGAGCTGGTCGCCCGCACGGAGTCCGATCTGCTGGACATCCGTAACTTCGGCCAGAAGTCCATCGACGAGGTGAAGATCAAGCTGCACCAGCTGGGTCTGTCGCTCAAGGACAGCCCGGCCAGCTTCGATCCGTCCGAGGTCGCCGGTTACGACGCCGCCACCGGCACCTGGAACAGCGACGCCGGCTACGACCTGGACGACAACCAGGACTACGCCGAGACCGAGCAGCTCTAACCAGTTTTTCCGTCCCGGCCCTACCTGATACGGGGGTCGGCCCCATCTAGGAGATAGTCGCAATGCCCAAGCCCACCAAGGGTCCTCGCCTCGGCGGATCGTCGTCGCACCAGAAGGCGCTGCTGGCCAATCTGGCCACCGCGCTGTTCGAGCACGGCCGCATCAAGACCACCGAGCCCAAGGCGCGGGCGCTGCGGCCCTACGCGGAGAAGCTCATCACCCACGCGAAGAAGGGCACGCTGCATAACCGGCGTGAGGTGATGAAGAAGATCCGCGACAAGGACGTCGTGCACGTCCTGTTCGCCGAGATCGGGCCGTTCTTCGCCGACCGCAACGGCGGCTACACCCGCATCATCAAGGTCGAGAACCGCAAGGGCGACAACGCCCCGATGGCGGTCATCGAGCTGGTGCGGGAGAAGACCGTGACGTCGGAGGCCAACCGTGCGCGTCGTGCCGACGCGGCGCAGAAGGCGGCCGCCGCGGCCGCCCCGCAGGCTGCGATCGAGCCGGAAGCCGCCGAAGGCCCCACGGCCGAAGAGGTTTCCGAGTCACCCGTCGAGGAGACTCCGGCTGCCGAGGACGAGAAGACTGACGACAAGTAGTCATCCCATGGACGAGCCCGTCACCGTAACCGGTGGCGGGCTTGTTCGTTTGCGCCTCGACATCGCCTACGACGGCACGGATTTCGCGGGTTGGGCGACCCAGGCCGGCCAACGAACGGTAGCCGGAGCCCTGGATGACGCGCTGACGACGGTGTTCGGCACGCCGATCGTCACCCGCGCGGCCGGGCGTACCGATTCCGGGGTGCACGCCGACGCGCAGGTCGCGCACATCGACGTGCCCGAACAGTCACTCGCCCGCGCGTATCCGCGATCGGCGCGGCCCGGCGACGCCGAGTTCGCGCCGTTGGTGCGCCGTTTGGGGCGCATGTTGACCCAGGATGTCCGGGTTCTCGACATCGTCCGCGCCGCACCGGGATTCGATGCCCGGTTCTCGGCGCTGCGTCGCCACTACATCTACCGGCTGTCCACCGCGCCCTACGGAGTGCGGCCGCGGGACGCCCGTTTCGTGACGCCGTGGCCGCGCGAGGTGGATGTCGAGGCGATGGCCGCCGCCGGCCGGCAGTTGGTGGGGCTGCACGATTTCGCCGCGTTCTGCCGGCATCGTGTGGGGGCCACCACGATTCGCGAGTTGCAGCGACTCGACTGCGTGCGCGAGGGAGACCAGGTCGAGGTGCACGTCAGCGCGGACGCGTTCTGCTGGAACATGGTGCGGTCGCTGGTCGGTGCGCTGCTCGCGGTGGGCGAACACCGCCGCGACGCGGCGTGGTTGCGTGACCTGCTCACCGCGTCAGCGCGCTCCAGCGATTTCGCCGCGGCACCGGCGCGCGGCCTGACCCTGGTGGGAGTCGATTATCCGCCGGATGCCGAGCTGGCCGCCCGCACCGTGATCACCCGTGACCTGCGCAGCCCAGACGAGGTCGGCTGATCAGATCCGGCCGGCGACGAAATCCGCGGCCTGGTTGACCATTCCGGCGCGGATGTAAGCCGGCGCCAGATGGTCGGGCCAGTAGTCCTGCCAGTTGTTGGGATCGGTCGGGTTGCAGATCGGATCGTCCCCGTGGCAGAGCTCGATGGTGCGCTCCGCGTAGAGCGGGTTGAAGTTCGAGATCGGACCCACCCACGCGATGCCGTTGCCGAACAACGCCACCGCGGCGATGTGCCGATCGACACCGGCCGGCAACGGGTTCTTGAAGCCGAACGCCGCGATCGGAACCGCCAGCACGACGTCGGTGACCGCGGCGCCCAGTGAATAGCCGCCGAGCACCAGGCGGGTGTCGGGGCACGTGGCCGCCATGTGCTGGATGCGGGCGCTCATGTCGTTGGCGCCGACGTCGATCTCGGTGTCGGCCGGGTACTTCACGGCATACAGCGCGATGTTCTTACCGGTCTTCTGCCGCAGGGCCGAGATCAGCGCGTTGCCGATCTGTCCCGCGCCGGGGGACTCGACGCGCCCGCGAGCGAAGATGAGTTCCGCTTCCGGGCACGCCTGGGCGGCGGCGACCGGGGTCGGACCGAACAGGGCGAGGGTGGCCAGTACCGCGGCGACCATCGCCGAGAGCGCACGACTGGTTCGGCGCAGACGCAGGCGATCCTTGGGGCTGTGAGTCACCCCGTCGATCATAGCGATCGCAGAGGACCCGCGCCGAACAGTTTCAACGTCCTGCATTTCCAATCATCCTGTCCGCCAAGAACTCAGACCCGGCCGGCGACGAAACCGGCGGCCGGGTCGATGAACACCGGGCCTTCGTAGTTCGTGTGCGCGAACGGATTTCGGCCGCCCGAGCAAATCGGATCGCCGTCGGCGCACACGTCGATCGCCTTACCGGCGAAGGCGCCGGTCGAAGAGACGGGGTTGCCGAATTTCGCTGCGGGGTTGCCGAACACCGCGACCGCCGCGACGTTGCCGTTGAGCCCACCCGGCAGCGGCGGAGCCGACCCGATGTTGCCGATGCGGTTACCCAGCGGCGGCACCCCGGCGAGCATGTCGACGACCGCGGCGCCCTGCGAATAACCGCCCAGCACGATGCTCGTGTTCGGGCACTGCGCGGCCATCGACGAGATGCGTGCGGTGGCGTCGATCGCGCCGCTGGCGGTGTTGAGGAAGTCGTAGCTGGCCGGGTAGTTCACCCCGTAGATCCCGACGGTGCGACCGCCGAGACGGTTGCGCAGCGCGTCGGCCAGGGCGTGCCCGACGCGGCCGGGACCGGGCGGTTCGCTGGTGCCGCGAGCAAAGACCACTTCCACGTCGGGGCACGGTTGGGCCGACGCGGCCGGCACCGGCATGACGAGGGCGGCGGCCACGGGTACCGCTACTGCAGCTGCCGCCGTCGCAACCCGGCGGCTCAGTCGATCGGAGAGCACAAGACACCGTAACGTATCTAGCCGCACTAATTGAGTGTGGTTGCCGGAGTAGGGACGCGGTCGCCGTAGCGGGCCAGCCCCAGGCCGATCAGCACGATCGCGCCGCCGAGGGCCTGCAGCGGAGCGATCGCCTCGCCCAGCAGCATCCAGGCGGCCAATACCGCGAACATCACCTCGGACAGCCCGACCAGCGACGCGAACCGCGGGCGCAGGCGGGCGATGCCGATGATGCCCAGGGTGTAGGCGATGGCGGTCGGGATCACCGCCAGTGCGAGGACCGGTACCACCGGCGAGACGGTCAGGCCCGCGAGCTCGGTGTCGGCCGAGGTGAAGGTCAGCGGCATGATGCCGACCAGCCCCAGCGCCGCGACAGCGGCGGCGCCGACCGCCAGGCCGCCGGTGGCCAGCGTGATCGGGTGCAACGGTGTCTCGTCGGGCCGGTGTGCGCCGGCCCGATCGGACATCAGGAAGTAGCACGCCGCGCACACCGCAGCGGCCAGCCCGAAGGCGACCCCGACGAGGTTGATCTGCGCGGTGGTGAACCCGTCCGGCCCGACCACCCCCAGGACCAGCATGATCCCGGTGATGGCCAGGGCGACGCCGCCCAGCGTCATCGCGGTGGGCGCCTGTCGGGTGGTGGCCCACAGCCACGCGACCACCAGGACCGGGGCGGTGTACTCGAGCAGCAGGGCCACACCGACGGGCAGGTGCTCCACGGCGTTGAAATAGAACAGCTGCGCGCCCGCGATCGGCACCAACCCGTAGAGGACGATGACGCGCAGGTGGTGCCGCGCTTCGCGCCACCAGCCCGGATGCGCGACGGCGGCGAACAGCGCCATCACAAGCGCCCCGCCCGCGAGCCGGGCCGTGACCGCGGCGGTCGGACTCCACCCGGCGAGCATCAGGGACTTGCCGAACGGTCCCGAACACCCGAAGGCGAACGCCGACCCGATCGCGAACAACAGACCCGACCGGAACCGATCGTTGTCTGCCCGCGCCGCTGCCGCGGCCGCATCCAACGCAGACACCATCGACCTCCGGAACTCCACACGAATGTGTCATGAGTAAAATGAATTTCGTTCATGACGGTACCGCTGCGGGGAGTAAGGGGTCAAATGCTTTTCAGTCATGACACCGAGCTCACCCTGCGGGCCATCAGTGAGCTGGTCAACAGCGACCGCGTCGACGGTGAGGAACTCGTCGATCAGCCCGCGCTCGACACCTACCTGGACCGGCACGGCTGGACCGGACGGCGCGACCACGACGACGCGGAACTGCGCGCGGTGCGTCAACTGCGCGAACGATTGGGGCGGATCTGGGACGTCGCCGACGACGAGGTGCGAGTGGTCGAACAGGTCAACGCGCTGCTCTCCGACACCCGTGCCGCACCGTGGCTCACCCGCCATCCGGAGATGCCCGAGTGGCACCTGCACCTGGCCTCGGTGCACGACCCGCTGTGGCAGCGGATGGGCGCGGAGATGGCGATGGCGCTGGCCGACGTGATCCGGGCGGGGGAACTGCGCCGGCTCAAGGTGTGCGCGGCGCCGGACTGTACCGCTGTGCTCGTGGATCTGTCCCGTAACCGCTCGGGCAAGTTCTGCGACACCGGCAACTGCGGCAACCGCCAGCATGTCGCGGCCTACCGGGAGCGCCGCGCAAAGAAGTGAAACCGGCTGCCACGCTGCGCCCTTAGGCTGGGGCAGGGGTGGTGATGGCCGGGCAGATCACTCGCCTGCAGGTCAGCGGGCACCGATTCTTGGCGCGACGCATGCGCCACGCACTGGTGCGCGCCGACACGCGCATGCTCGATGATCCGCTTCGCGCGCAGGGACTTTCGCTCTCCGGCGGCATCGTCGCCGCGGCCCTGGTGGTCGCGGTGTGCGTGGCGATGAGCGTGCTGCGGCCCGCTCCGGCGGTCGACGGTGCGCCGATCATCGTGGTACCCGAAACCGCGTCGCTCTACGTGTCGGTGGACGCGATCCTGCATCCGGTGCCCAACCTCGCCTCGGCCCGTCTGGTGACCGGATCCACCGACGATCCCGTGAAGGTGTCCCGCCAGGCCGTCGACCGTGCCGAACGGGGGCCGGCACTCGGAATACCCTCGGCGCCCACACATCTCGGGAGGCCGCTGCCGCCGGCCGAGGCGCACTGGACGGTATGCGACGACCAGCGCGGTGTCACCACCGTGCTGGTGGGCGCCCTCAGCGACCGCGAGTTCGCAACGCGCGGCGGTGCTTTGGTCGCCGTCCGCGGAGACGCCACCGCCACCTATCTGCTCCACGGTGGGCAGCGCTCCCGGGTGGACCTGCGCCTGCCTGCGGTAGTACGCGCCCTGAAACTCGACGGGGTCACCCCGCGCGAGGTCTCTCCGACCCTGCTGGCCGCGCTCCCCGAGGCGCCGGCCATCACACCGCCATCGATCCCGGCCGCCGGCACGCCGGGACCGCCCGCACTCGGCGATCTCACCGTGGGAACCGTGGTGGCGGTACCCGGTGCCGACGGTCCAGACCACTATGTGGTGCTGGCCGACGGTGTGCAGCGTATCGGCTCGGTCACCGCCGACCTGATCCGCTACAGCGGCGCGCACACCGACCACCGGATCCCGGCGCTGACCCCCGACGCCGTCGGCCGGACCCCGGTGCGGACCACACTGCCGGTGCACACCCATCCCGACGAGGCGGGCGTCGCGCAGACTCGGGCGCTCTGTGTCCGGTGGCAGACCGACGGTCCACCCGCGGTGCTGCACGGCGACGCGCTGCCCTCGTCCACTCCGCCGATACCGCTGGTGCAGGCCGACGACGACGGTCCTGCCGTGGACGCCGTGGCGGTCCCGGCGGGACGCAGCGTCTGGGTGCGCAGCGTGGGAGTCACCGGCATCGGGAGCGGCTCCGGCCCGCAGTTCCTCGTCGACGACTCCGGCGTGGTGTTCGGTGTCGCCGACGACGACGCCGCGACCCGGCTGGGCCTGACCGATGCCGCCGTGCCGGCTCCGTGGCCGATCCTGTCGGCGCTGCCGCGGGGGCCCGAGCTCAGTCGCAGCGCGGCGTCAGTCCCGCGCGACGGCCCCGCGTAGTCGTCCGGACGCCGCGACCACCACCGCGACGCCACCGACGAGACCGAGGCAGATCACCGCGGCCCGTCCCGGCGACACCGCAGCCGGGCTCCCGTCTGTCGGGTCCGGTTGCGCCACCGTCGTCACGGGTGCGGCACGCGGGGGCTCGCCGACCGCGGCCGGGCCGGACACCGCGGCGAGCACGTCCACCACCCCGTGACCCACCGTCGGGTCCCAGCCGCCCGCCGGATGCTGCGCGGTCTCTTCGATGCGCGACATCACCTGGCGGGCGGTCAGCTCGGGAAACCGGGAACGGATGAGCGCCGCGACCGCACTGACCACGGGTGCCGCGTAGCTGGTGCCCGACAGCGGATCACCGGTCACGGAGGTGTCGACGAGTCCGTCGGTCGCCGCGGCCAGCGACGTGACCGCCTCACCGGGTGCGGCCACATCCACCCAGGGCCCCGGCAGGCTGAACGGCGATGCGACACCGTCCACGCCGACCGAACCCACGGTCAGGACGTGGTCGTCGTACCAGGCGGGGCTGACCACCACGGCCACCTCGTCGGCTGCGGCGGCCTCGCGCGGGTTCTGCTCCGGGCACTGGCCGGGACCTCCGACATTGCCGGCGGCGCTGACCACCACGACGTTCTTGACATCCACGGCGTAGGCGAGGGCAGCCCCGAGCGCGCGGTCGTCGAGATCCGCGTCGACCGGCAGACACGCGACCGACGAGATGTTGATGACCCCCGCTCCGAGATCGGCAGCGGTCCGGACGGCGGCAGCCAGGGTGTCGACATCACCGAAACCCGACTGTCCCGGATCGTCGACAGCGCGGAACCTGTTGCTGGACTGGCGGATTGCCAGTATGGAGGCGTCCGGGGCTATTCCGGCGAAGTCGGGTTCGGCGCTGGCAGCGATGATCCCGGCGACCGCCGTACCGTGACCGTCGCAGTCGGCGGTACCGTCCTGCTGCCAGACATAGTCCCCACCTGGGATCAGGTGTGGCAGGCGGCGGTGCCGGGCCACTCCGGTGTCGATCACCGCGACGGTCTGACCGGCTCCACGGGTCAACGCCCACACCCGATCCCGGTCCCGGAAGGGTGGATGCGCAGCGGTGCCGGTCGCTGCCGGCACTGTCACGCAGTCGTCGTGACGCACCGTGGGACGCGGCGGTCCGGGCACCCCGGCCGGCGGTAACCGTCGGTCGTCGATCGGCGGCGGCGTGATCGCACCGGCCACGCCTGCCGGCGCGCCGGCCAGCACCGCAGTGATCCCGAGAAGCCACAGCGTTCGGAGGCTCACGACAACCCCAGGCCGCGGGCCCAGCCGTAGAGGCCGGTGACCCACAACGCGAGCGGAACCAACGCTGCCAGCGCGGCACACTCGAGTATCTGCCCGCCCTGGCGCACCACTGGACTGAGTTCGGCGCTGCGGTGGGCGTGGTAGGCCGATCCCACGCCGGCCACGGCCGCGCCGACCACGAGCCAGGGCAACTGGGCCGGCCACAGAACCGTGGCGCCGACCCAGGCGGCCAGACCCGCAGCCAGACCGCTGCCCGCACACGCCAGGCGCTGCACCGAATCCCGGTGATGACGGGCGCGCAACGACACCGCCAGACCCGTCACGGCAGCCACGGCGACACCGGCCACCGAGCCGTCTGCCACCGAGCCAACGCACCCGAGGCCGACGGTCGCCGCGCTCCCCACGACGATGCCTCGCTGCAACCGATGCGCCGACACCGCCCGGCCCGGATCCACGGTCACACGAGCCGGGGACAAACCGCACGCACCGATCACCACGCGCGGCGCCATCGTCAGCGCCGCCACCGCACAGATCGTCAGCACAGCGCCACACCGACCCACCGGCAGAGACGTCGAGGTGCCGACCGCCGCCGTCACCAACGCCACCACGCCCGCTGCCGCCAGCGCCACCTGCGTCACCGAGGACAGGGCGCGGGCCAACAGGATCGACATCGCGGTGCCGGCCGTCGCGGCGAACGTCACCGCCACGGTCCACGGCATCCCGGAAGCTGCGAGATAGCCTGTTGCGGAAGCGCATACGACCGCACCCGCCCCGAGGGTGTGCGGCAGGGGGCAGCGGCGGTCAATCACCACAATGACCGCCGCGACCGCTGACAACCCCGCCGCACACCACAGGGATGCGCCGGCGTCGTTCGGCCACACCAGCACCGCGGCCACCACGGCCAGCACGACCAACCCGGCGCCGTCGCGCCAGGGTTCCGGGCGCGGCGTCCCCGGCGCCACGGCGGCGGCCACAGCGGCTGCCGCGTCCACCGACGAGCGCCGCGGCGCGGGCACACCGGTGACGTCGAGGATCACGATGTCACCGTCGGCGACACCGTTGTCCCGCAAGCCGTTCGAGTTGTCCAGCCGGCCGCCGGTCAGCCGACTCAGGTACCACCGCCGCCGCACCTCCGCCGACGCCGGCCCGATGACGATGTCGACGAGATCGGGGAGCAGGGTTCCGACCGGGCAGTCGGCCGGCACCGTGACATCGACTGCGGGCGCGCCCGAACCGGGTGCGCACACCGTCAGCCGAAGCAGCGAATCACGCATGCGGCCAACGTATCCCCGAGACCGACCGGCCGACACACCAAGTCGGTGGCCTGTGGATGGAACGCCCATGCGCTGCCGTGCGTCTACTCAACTGTGGACAACTCCACTGCTGCGCGACTCGTCGTCGATGCGCCGCCCGACGTGCCCGAATCCCCGCCGGTGCCGCCGCTGGTCAAGTTCATGCCCGTGGTGATGCTGGCCGCCATGCTGGGGATGGGTGCGTGGTACCTCAGCACGGGGGCCACCCGCACGCCGATGGGCCTGATGTTCCCGGCGATGATGGTGTTCTCGGTGCTCGGGTCGCTCGTCTACGGTATGCGTGCCGGCGGCGGCACGGCCGAACTCGATCGGCGCCGCGCCGAGTACCTGCGGTATCTGGGCGGTGTCGAGCGCAGCCTGGTCACCGCCGCCGAGGCTCAGCATCGGCGCCTCCATGAACGACACCCCGACCCCACGGTCCTGTGGATCGGCAGCTCGGCCACGCGCAGTATCGGCGACGACGACTTCTGTTGTGTCCGGATGGGACTCGGTACCGTACCCGCGGCCGTGGAGGTGGTGCTTCCCCCGATCTCCGACGACGACACCGCCGATCCCGTCACCAGCACCGCGGTACGCCGACTCGGCCGCGCCTTCACCGACGTGTCCGACGCCCCGGTCACCGTGGACCTCGCCGCGCTCCGGCGTATCGAGCTCACGGGGGATCACGACGCGTGCCGGGCCTGCGCCCGCGCGATCATCTGTCAGATCGCCGTGCACCACCGCGCCGACGCGGTCGGGATCGAGGTGTGTGCCGGCGGTGACGCCCAATCGGACTGGGATTGGCTGAAGTGGCTGCCCCACACGTCGATGCCACCGACTGCGCATCGGGTTGTCGTCGTCGACCACGCCGAACCGCCGCCGCCGGAGTGCAACTGCACCCTGATCGTTCTGACCCCGGGCGCGGCGCACGACCCGGTCCGTGTGCTCGCCGACGGTCGTCCCTGCGAGGTCGTCGCCGACGAGATGGCCGAGATCGACGCGATCAGCTGTGCGCGCAGGTTGGGTCGGACCGAGGTGCGCCCGGCAGCGGATGACCCGCGGGATTGGTTGGCGCTGAACGACATCGATGATCTCGACGGTGTCGATGTCGCGACGTATCGGGGCAGGCGCGGCGGCGCCGACCGGTTGCGGGTGCCGGTCGGGGTGGCCGACGACGGAACCGTGGTCACGCTCGACATCAAGGAGGCGGCGGCCGGCGGGATGGGTCCGCACGGCCTGTGCGTCGGAGCGACCGGATCGGGCAAGTCCGAGTTCCTTCGAACTCTGACGCTGGGCATGATCGCCGCTCACAGCTCCGAGGAGCTGAACCTGGTGCTCGTCGACTTCAAGGGCGGCGCGACGTTTCTGGGTCTCGAACAGGCCCGCCATGTCGCGGCGGTGATCACCAACCTGGCCGACGAGGCCCACCTGGTCGCACGCATGCGCCACGCGCTCGCCGGCGAGGTCACCCGCCGCCAGGAGCTACTGCGCGCGGCAGGCAACTTCACCGATCTGACCGCCTACCGGCAGGCCCGCGCACGCGGCGTTGACCTCGCCCCGCTGCCCGCGTTGTTCATCGTCGTCGACGAGTTCTCCGAGCTCCTGAGCGCCCACCCTGACTTCGCCGACCTGTTCGTGGCGATCGGACGGCTGGGCCGCTCGCTGGGCATGCATCTGCTGCTGGCCAGCCAGCGCCTCGACGAAGGCCGGCTGCGCGGCCTGGAAACCCACCTGTCCTACCGGGTGTGCCTCAAGACGTTCTCCGCGGCCGACTCCCGGGCCGTCCTGGGGGTTCCCGACGCCTACCATCTACCCGCCGCCCCCGGCGCGGCCTATCTGCGAACCGCCGACGGGCAGCTCACCCGATTCCAGACCGCGTACGTCTCCGGAACTCACGCCCTACCGCAGCGCAGAGACACCGATCCGGGCCGCGCGACGGTCGAGAGGTTCACGCGCGTCGTCGCACCCGTGACCGATCACCGGCCGGACAGCCCGAGCATGCCACTGCTGGAGATCGTCCTGCACCGCTTCGCGAGCACCGGACCGGCGGCGCACCCCGTGTGGCTTCCCCCGCTGCGGCGTGCGCCGCGGCTGGATGTCCTGCTCGACCATGCCTCCGTGCTGCGCGTTCCGATCGGAGTGGTGGACTGCCCGTTCGAGCAGCGCTACGAACCCCTGATCGTCGACTTGTCCGGCGCGGCAGGCAATCTCGTCGTGGTCGGTGGCCCGCAGGCGGGTAAGTCGACGACGTTGCGCACGGTGATCTGCGCGTTGGCCGCCACCCACGACGCCACACAGGTGCAGTTCTACTGCCTGGACTTCGGTGGTGGCGCCCTGAGCCTGCTGCGTGGTGTGCCCCATGTCGGCACGGTCGCCGGTCGCGCCGACGCCGAACTGTGCCGCCGCACCGTGGCGACCGTCGAGGCCGTGATCCACCGCCGGGCGGCGGCCTTCCGCGAACTGGGTGTAAGCAGCATGTCGGAGTACCGGGCCGTCGCCGAAGATCCGTTCGGCGAGGTGTTCCTGGTCGTCGACGGCTGGGCGAGCCTGCGCGAGCAGTTCGAGCACCTGGAGGCCGCGATCACCGCAGTGGCCGGACAGGGTCTGTCCTACGGCGTCCACGTCATGCTCGCGGCGGCGCGCTGGGCGGACCTGCGACCGGCGCTCAAAGACCAGCTCGGCACCCGCATCGAGCTGCGACTGGGTGACCCCGCGGAGTCCGAGATGGACCGTCGCAGGGCGCGGGAACTCCCCGACCTGGCGGCCGGGCACGGAATCACCCGCACCGGGCGGGAATTCGCGATCGCTGTGCCCGACGGGGTGGTGCCGCGCCACGAGGCCACCACACCGTCCGCGCCGCCGGTCGAACTCCTGCCACTCCAGGTTCGCCTCGACGCCGTGGCCGACGGGGTCACAGCCGGTGGGCTCGTCCTCGGCGTCGGGGAAGGTGACCTGCGACCGGTCCGCGTCGATTTAGACGATCATCCGCACCTGCTGGTCCTCGGCGACACCGAGTGCGGCAAGACCGCGCTGCTGCGCACACTGTGCACCCAACTGACCCGCACCCGCTCCGCCGCGCACGTCCAGCTGGAGCTCGTGGACTACCGGCGCACGCTGCTCGGCGTCGTCGAATCCGCGCACCTGGGCAGCTATTCGGTCTCCGGGGTGGCACTGAGCGCCCGGATGGCAGTGCTGCAGCAGCAGCTCACCGCCCGCCTGCCCGACGAGCACGTCACCCAGCAGCAGCTGCGGGACCGCTCCTGGTGGTCGGGTCCCGACATCTACTTGGTGATCGACGACTACGACCTGGTCGCCGGCGCGACGGGTAACCCGCTGACCCCGCTCGCCGACTTCCTGCCGCACGCCAAGGACATCGGGTTGCGGGTGATCGTCGCCCGGCGGTCCGGCGGTGCGGCGCGGGCACTGTTCGACCCGGTGCTGGCCAGGCTGCGCGACATGGGCTGCAGTGGACTGCTGCTGAGCGCGCACCCCGACGAAGGGGTGCTGTTCGGCGGGATCCGGGCGACGCCGCAACCTCCCGGCCGGGGAACGCTGACCGTACGCGGCCGCAGAGACGAGCTGATCCAGACCGCGTGGGTGGACCCGCAGTGACCGTGCTCGTCGAGGTGGGTCCGAATACCGTTCGCGGACACCGAGATCCGCCGAGCGAGTGGGTGGCCGTGGCGATCGACTGCGTCGACGACGACCTCGCGCTGCTCGACGACCGGCTCGTCGCCGTCACCGATCTCTGGCGTGACGTCCTGAAGGTGGCGATCGGTGACCAGCCGGGGCAGGACGTGGCGTTCGTGCTGCCGAGCTGGTGGCCGGACACCCGAGCGGTCGCGGTGACGGCCGCCCTCGACCGCCAGGTCGCGACACACACCCGGCTCGAACTGCTCACTGTGGGCACTGACGCGACAGTCATCGAGGTCGCCGACGAGCTCGTCCTGATCGCGCACGGTGCGGACGAACCCGCGGTGCTCGACCGGCACGCGCTGGACCTGATCGGCCATCTGGGCGGTGTCCCCGAGGTGCTGGTCGACCTGCCCGCCGGTGTCACACCCCTGCCGCGCGAAGTACTGACCGACTTGAGCGGCGCCGGGATACGCATCGGGTATGCGGGACACCCGCAGCTCCCGTCCGGGTCTCCGGAGCGGGCCGTCCGCCGCGGACCGCCGCGTCGACGTGTCGCGGCAGGGCTGGGCGTGGTCACCGCGGTGGGCCTCGGCTGGGCGCTGCAACCGAACCCGGCCCCGACCGACGAGGACGCGGTGTGGCTGATCGAGAGCGGCGTCGGGATGCAGGTGCCCGCGCACTGGACCGTCGAACGGGTGACCGCCGGACCGGGGTCGGCGCGGGTCCAGGTCAGCGACCCGGCCGCACCGGCGGCCCTGCACCTGACGCAGTCGCGGCTCACGACACCCGACGGGCCCGCCGCGACCTTGCAGTCCGCCCTGGACGCCGAGGCGCCCGGAGTGTTCGTGGACTTCCGACCGAACGGGCGCGTCGGCGACCGCGCGGCGGTGACCTATCGCGAGGTCCGCGCCGACAGCCACACCCGGTGGGCGGTGGTCACCGACGACACCACGGCCATCGCGATCGGTTGCCAGAGCGCCCCGGCCGACGCCGCCGCGCTGCAGCACATCTGCACCCGGGCCGTCGAATCGGCGCGGGTCTTCGATTGAGCGGAACCGATCGCCGCGCCGCGACGTCCTAACAACAACTCCGAGAAAAGCTGCCGCGAAAGGACCTGCCGATGTCGACACCCGCCGTACCCCCACCGCCCGAAACATCGGCACTGGCCACCGATCTGGACCTCATGGTCGCGGTCGCCGGCAGAACCGACGCGCGCAACGACGAGCTGCGCGCCATGCTGAATTCGTTCATCGCGGCGATGAGCAGCGTGCCGTCCTCGGTGTGGGGCGGGGTGGCCGCGGTGCGCTTCCGCGAGGTCGTCGAGCGCTGGAACGGCGAGTCGGTCAGGCTGCACGCCGCGCTGGCCCGGATCGCCGAGACCATCCGGGACAACGAACGCGTGCTGCGGACCGTCGGCGAATCCCATTCGCAGCGTATCGATTCCGTGGCAGCCGGGCTGTAAGGAGGACGAGATGGACCCCACCCTGTCCTACGACTTCGGCGCCATCGAGTACACGGTGCGCCAGGAAATCCACACCACCACGGCCCGGTTCAACGCGGCGCTCGACGACCTGCGCGCGCAGATCGCACCGCTGCAGGCGACCTGGACCCGTGAGGCCGCCGAGGCTTACCGGGTCGAGCAGGCACGCTGGGAGCAGGCGGCGGCCGCGCTGAACGAGATCCTCGTCAGCCTCGGCAACGCGGTGCGTGACGGAGCCGACGACGTGGCCGCCACCGACCGGCGCGCCGCCCGAGCCTGGGGCGGGTGAACCCGCCCCACCAGAGCCTGCGCGGCCCCGGACCGGAGGGGAGCCGGCCGGGGCCGCGCAGTACTGGAGGCGAAAACCTGAGCAACCCTGCACCACACACCGGTGACCAGCGCAGACCCCGCATCCGAACGCGAGTTGTCAACGCGCGCGGCCGGTTCGACGATGAAGAAATGAACATCGCAGACTATGCGGCCTTCCTGCCGCCGGCCTATCGGACCGACATCGCCGATCCGGTCTCGACGTGGTGGCGCTGGGGCGCCCACCGTGTGCACATCGCCCGGGCGGTGGTCCCCGAGGCGGCCGCGCGGGTCATGGTGATCCACGGCGGCGGCGGGTACAGCGGCGCGCTGTGGCCGTTCTCCACCGTCGCCGCCGGCGAGGGCGTCGACGTGCTGTCGCCGGACCTGCCGCTCTACGGCGACACCGAGGTCAGCGATCCCGGCGGGGTGCGTTACGACGACTGGGTCGACCTGCTGTGCGACCTGGTGCGCGCCGAACGCGCCGCCGATCCGCGGCCGCTGATCCTGTTCGGCGCCAGCATGGGCGGGATGCTGGCCTATGAGGTGGCCGCCCGGACCGGGCAGGTCGCGGCGGTGGCCGCTACGTGCCTGCTCGATCTGACCGACCCGGCCGCGCGTGCCGCGGCGACCCGGTTCCCGTGGCTGGGCCGGCCGGCGCCGGTGGTGCTGCGCACCGCAGCGTCCATGCTCGGCCGGGTGCGGCTTCCGATTCGCTGGCTGGCGAATATGTCGCAGATGAGCACCGACGAGCGGTTGTCGCAGCTGTGTGCGCGCGACCCGCGCGGCGGGGGCGTCAGCGTCCCGGTCGGGTTCCTGTCCAGCTGGATGTCGTTCCGGCACACCGCGCCGCAGACCTATGTCGGCCCACCGGTGACGTTGGTGGCGCCGGCCGCCGACACCTGGACCCCGCCCGAGCTGAGCGTCCGCTTCCTGGAACGTATTTCGGCGCCCACCAGGCTGGTCATGCTGGACCGCTGCGGGCATTTCCCGATCGAGGAGCCCGGGCTCACCCAGCTGCGCGACGCGCTGCGGACACTGCTCAGGCAGGTGGTGGAGCCAGCCGGTTGAGGAGGCGGGCCAGTGCCTCGGCGTCGAATCCGTGGCGGGTCTGGACGCGGTGCAGTTGCGCGTCGAGGGCGTGCACCAGCGTGCGCGCGGTCAACTCGGGATCCTCACCGCCACGGTCACACCGCTTCAGGTGGAACGCCACCTCCTCGCAGATGCGGTCCTCGAACGCCTGGAGTTCGGCCATCTCGTCGGCATCCACCGGCACCATCCGGTGCAGCAGCGCGTGCAGCCGCGGCCGGTCGCGGTGCAACTCGACGACCGTCTCCAGCAGCGTGCGCATCGTCGTGTCGAACGGTGGCTGCTCCTCGCGCAGCCGGTCGAACACCGCGGTGAGGCGGCGGTCGGCCTCGCGGACGTGGCGCGCCGCCACCGCCCGCAACAGCGCGGACTTGTCCGGGAAGTACTGGTATAGCGTCCCGATGGACAGGCCGGCACGCGCGGCGATGCGGTTGGTCGTGGCGCTCATTCCCTCCCGCGAGAACACCTGCGCCGCGGCCTCGACCAGGGTGTCCACCGTTTCCCGGGCGCGGCGCTGGCGCGGGGTCCGTCGGGGCTCGTCGCGGGTCACCCCCTGAGCGTAGGTTGAGTGACGCACAACACATCGAGATCGGCAACAGAGCAGGAGATCCACCATGACCGTGTACGCCCGTCCCGGTACCGACGGCTCGCTGATGTCGTTCAAGGATCGCTACGACAACTTCATCGGCGGACAGTGGGTCGCCCCTGCCGCCGGGCGCTATTTCGAGAACCCCACCCCGGTCACGGGGCAGCCGTTCTGCGAGGTCGCGCGCTCCGACGAGGCCGACATCGAGAAGGCGCTCGACGCCGCGCACGCCGCCGCGCCGGCCTGGGGCAAGACCACCGCCGCCGAGCGCGCGGGGGTGCTGAACAAGATCGCCGACCGCATCGAAGCCAACCTCGAATCGATCGCGCTGGCCGAATCGTGGGACAACGGCAAGCCCATCCGCGAGACGCTCAACGCCGACATCCCGCTGGCCGTCGACCACTTCCGCTACTTCGCGGCCGCCATCCGCGCGCAGGAGGGCTCGATCAGCGAGATCGATGCCGACACCGTCGCGTATCACTTCCAGGAACCGCTCGGTGTCGTCGGCCAGATCATCCCGTGGAACTTCCCGATCCTGATGGCCACCTGGAAGCTCGCGCCCGCGCTGGCCGCCGGCAACGCCGTCGTCCTCAAACCGGCCGAGCAGACCCCGGCCTCGATCCTCTATCTGATGGAGTTGATCGGCGATCTGCTGCCGGCCGGTGTCGTCAACGTCGTCAACGGGTTCGGGCTCGAAGCCGGTAAGCCGCTCGCGTCGAGCAACCGTATCGCCAAGATCGCGTTCACCGGCGAGACCTCGACGGGGCGGCTGATCATGGGCTACGCCTCGCAGAACCTGATCCCGGTCACGCTGGAATTGGGCGGCAAGAGCCCCAACATCTTCTTCAACGATGTGCTCGCCGCCCACGACAGCTACCAGGACAAGGCGCTGGAGGGCTTCACCATGTTCGCCCTCAACCAGGGCGAGGTCTGCACCTGTCCGTCCCGGTCGCTCATCCAGGCCGACATCTTCGACGAGTTCCTGGAGTTGGCCGCCATCCGCACGAAGGCGGTCCGCCAGGGCGATCCGCTGGACTCCGAGACGATGATCGGCGCGCAGGCCTCCACCGACCAACTCGAGAAGATCCTGTCCTACATCGAGATCGGCCGCAACGAAGGTGCCCAGGTGGTCACCGGTGGCGAACGGGCCGACCTCGGCGGTGATCTGAACGGCGGATATTACGTGGCGCCAACGATTTTCACCGGCAACAACAAGATGCGCGTGTTCCAGGAGGAGATCTTCGGGCCGGTCGTGGCTGTCACGTCGTTCCGCGACTACGACGAAGCCATCAGCATCGCCAACGACACCCTCTACGGGCTGGGCGCCGGCGTCTGGACCCGCGACGGCAACACCGCCTACCGGGCCGGCCGCGACATCAAGGCCGGGCGGGTGTGGACCAACTGCTACCACCAGTACCCGGCGCACGCGGCGTTCGGCGGGTACAAGCAGTCCGGCGTGGGCCGGGAGAACCACAAGATGATGCTCGACCACTACCAGCAGACCAAGAACCTGCTGGTCAGCTACAGCGACAAGGCGCAAGGCTTCTTCTGATGCGGACGCTGAGTGCGTTTTGACCTGCGCCGACGCGTGTAGGTAAGCTGCCTCGTTGGCGTGCGCCGCTAGCCGGAACCTCGGGTCCCTGCCGGTCGCCGAGGCTATCTCTTCGATGCGCACGCCAGACCGGCCCCCGGGTCTCCGGGATCCCCCATATAGAGAGGTATGCGCTGTGCCTACGTACACGCCGAAGGCGGGTGACACCACGCGCTCGTGGTACGTCATCGACGCCACCGACGTGGTGCTCGGCCGGCTCGCCGTCGCAGCTGCCACCCTGCTGCGCGGCAAGCACAAGCCGACATTCACGCCCAATGTCGACGGCGGTGACTTCGTCATCGTCATCAACGCAGACAAGGTCGCCATCAGCGGCGACAAGCTGCAGAACAAGTTCGCCTACCGTCACTCGGGGTATCCCGGCGGTCTGCGCAGGCGCAGCATCGGCGAGCTGATGGAGAAGCACCCCGATCGGGTGGTCGAGAAGGCCATCATCGGCATGCTGCCCAAGAACAAGCTCGGCCGTCAGGTGCAGAAGAAGCTGCGGGTGTACGCCGGTGCCGAGCACCCGCACACCGCCCAGCAGCCGATTCCGTACGAGATCAAGCAGGTGGCCCAGTGACCGAAGCCGACTACACCGATGTCGAGACCGGAGCCGTCGAGACCGAAGTCGTCGAGACCGACGCCCCGTACTCGCTCGAGCCGCAGGAACCGGTCCTGATCGACCGTCCGATCCAGACCGTCGGCCGCCGCAAGGAAGCCGTCGTCCGCGTCCGCCTGGTTCCGGGCACCGGACAGTTCAACCTCGACGGTCGCACCCTGGAGAACTACTTCCCCAACAAGGTGCACCAGCAGCTCATCAAGGCTCCGCTGGTGACGGTCGACCGCCTCGAGCAGTTCGACATCTACGCCCACCTCGACGGCGGTGGCCCGTCCGGGCAGGCCGGCGCGCTGCGCCTGGCGATCGCCCGTGCACTGATCCTGGTGCAGCCCGAGGACCGGCCCGCGCTGAAGAAGGCGGGCTTCCTGACCCGCGACCCGCGCGCCATCGAGCGCAAGAAGTACGGCCTCAAGAAGGCCCGCAAGGCGCCTCAGTACAGCAAGCGCTGATCTTCACCGGCCGACGCCCGGCATCCGCACCGCGGATGGCCGGGCGTCTGTCGTTTGGGGCTGGTGTGGCCTGGAACACACCGGCAATTCTGCGGCGTCCTGGTTAAGCGCCATCCGCGGATGTCCAGGAGTGTCGGCGAACGAGTTAATCAGCCGGGCTCACGGTCTGCGTGCCGTGAGTGGGGGCGTGGTTGCATCCTGCGACGCGGGCTTGCAAGCCTCGAAAGCGAAGCCCGGGCGTCCGTCGCGGCGTCGGCAGGCCGCTTCTGCCCCCGTAGGCGAGTCAGTCATCTCGCCGGAATTGGGCCGAGGCTTCGTGACTGAAAAGGAGTTACACATGAGCTTTGTGAAGACCGCCGCAGCAGGCGCCCTCCTCGGTGGAGGCATGCTCTTCACCGCCGGTGTCGGCATGGCCGGCGCGCAACCCGCCGTTCCGACCCCCGACGGCCTGGTCGACATCGCCGTCGGTGACGTCACGATCCTGCGTGGCGTGCCCGCCGACGCCGCGGCCGTGACCGCCGGTGCGCTGTGTGGCACCGCCCCCGAGGAAGTCGGGGCGCTCGCCCAGCAGGTCGACAGCGAGAGCGTCGCCCAGACCGTGTGCGCGGGACTGCCCGGTGGCGACCTGGTGCTGACGCAGAACGTCAGCAGCACCCAGGAGCAGCCGAGCACGACCGACGGCTCCGGTGAAGGCACGACCGGCTCGGCCGAGTCCGAGACCGGTAGCGCCGAGGGCGCCACCGAGGGCACCGAGGGTGCCAACGAGGGCTCCGGGACCGTCGAGGACGGGACCACCTCGCCCGGCACCGCCGGATAACCAGCCAGTGCTCACCGCCCGCATCCGCACCGGATGCGGGCGGTGAGTCGTTTTCGACGCAGTGGGTACTCCACGCCCCGTAACCGAAGGGAGTCACCCATGCCTGAGCTGAGGACAGTGATCAGAAGCGTCGTTGCGGGGACCTCGGTCGGCGGACTGCTCGTGGCGTCCGCCGTGGCGGTGGCCCACGCGCAGCCGGAGGACCCACCGGCCGGTCCCGACAATCTGGTGTCCGTCGTCGCCGGCGGCACCACGACCCTGGACAGCGTCGCGCTCGACGCGGCCGTCGCCGCCGTGACGGAGTTGTGCGGTGGCGATCCCGCCGCGGTGCTCGCCGTGGCCCAGCAGGTCGACGTCGAAGGCGGACAGCAGACCCTGTGCACCACGGGCGCCCAGGGCGACATCCTGATCACCCAGAACGTGGCCCAGGAGAGCGCCCCGCCCGAGCCGACACCCGCCCCTCCTGCCGAGATGGAGATCCCGCCCATCCCGGGTGAGGAAGAGGAAGCCGAGCCGGCCGACACGCCCGCAATCCCGGGTGAGGGCACGGCAGACGAGCCGTTCAGCGCGCAGGAGTAGCGCCCGCCCGCACTCGTCACGGCGCCGTATCGATCCGGCGACGGCCCTTTCCTGCCGTGTCGCCGGTTAGGTGAGCCGCCGGTCGGTGTGAGAAGTTGTCAGGATGGCTCGACTGTTCGGCACCGACGGTGTGCGCGGAGTCGCCAACCAGGACCTCACTGCCGAGTTGGCGATGGCTCTCGGCGCGGCCGCGGCGCAGCGCCTCAGCAGAACCGGCGGCTCGCACCGCCGGACGGCGGTCATCGGCCGCGACCCGCGGGCCAGCGGGGAGATGCTCGAAGCCGCGGTGATCGCCGGGGTGACCAGCGAAGGGGTGGAGGCGCTGCGCGTCGGTGTGCTGCCGACCCCGGCCGTGGCATACCTGACCAGCGCCTATGACGCCGACTTCGGAGTGATGATCTCCGCCTCGCACAACCCCATGCCCGACAACGGCATCAAGATTTTCGGTCCCGGGGGGCACAAGCTCGACGACGACACCGAGGACCGGATCGAGGAATTGGTCCATCAGGGCCCGGGGCAACGCCCCACCGGCGCCGGGATCGGCCGGGTCGTCACGGCCGACGATGCGCTGGAGCGTTATCTGCGCCACGTCGGCAAAGCGGCGACCACCCGGCTGGACACGCTGACCGTGGTCGTCGACTGCGCGCACGGCGCGGCGTTCGAGGCGGCCCCGCGTGCCTACCGCGCGGCCGGGGCGAATGTGATCCCGATCCACGCCGAGCCCGACGGGCTGAACATCAACGACGGCTGCGGGTCGACGCACATGGACGCGCTGCGCTCGGCGGTGGTCTCCTACGGAGCCGACCTCGGGTTGGCTCACGACGGTGACGCCGACCGCTGCCTGGCCGTGGACGCGCACGGCCGTGTCGTCGACGGCGACGCCATCATGGTGGTCCTGGCGCTGGCGATGCAGGAAGCGGGCGAGCTCGTCGACGACACCCTGGTCGCCACCGTGATGAGCAACATGGGCCTTCATCTGGCGATGCGCGGCGCGGGAATCGATGTCCGCACCACCGGTGTGGGTGACCGCTACGTGCTCGAGGAGTTGCGGGCGGGCCGGTTCGCACTCGGCGGAGAGCAGTCCGGCCACATCGTGCTGCCCGCCTTCGGCACCACCGGCGACGGGATCGTGACCGGGTTGCGGCTGATGGCGCGGATGGCCCAGACCGGCCGCAGCCTCGCCGATCTCGCGGCCCCGATGCAGACGCTGCCGCAGGTGCTGATCAACGTGGCGGTCTCCGACA
Source organism: Mycobacterium sp. pV006 (assembly GCF_041287115.1). Classification (NCBI taxonomy): domain Bacteria; kingdom Bacillati; phylum Actinomycetota; class Actinomycetes; order Mycobacteriales; family Mycobacteriaceae; genus Mycobacterium; species Mycobacterium sp. pV006. The sequence goes on from NZ_JBGGKT010000004.1 coordinate 232,104, forward strand.
AGGCCACGGTTGCCGACGCACCGTCGGTGCGTAGCGCGGTGGCCGCGGTCGAAGCCGAGCTCGGTGATACCGGACGGATCCTGTTGCGGCCCTCCGGAACCGAACAGGTGGTCCGGGTGATGGTCGAAGCGGCCGACGAGGACACCGCGCGCCAGATGGCGGTGCGGGTCGCGGACTCGGTCAGCGCGCAGAGCTGATCTGACGGGAACCGTCGGCGCGTCCTCGGCGTCCTAACAGACATGGGGACGACCGACGCGGCGCATGTCGACGTCGCGGCCGTGCATGCGGTCGCGCGCGAGTACGAAGCGGCGTCGTCGCTCATCGATGCCGCGCTGCGAAACCACATGAGCGCGCTGACGTTCGGAGGCGCGACGGCCGGACAGGCCTACGCGGCGCACGGTGATGCGTTACGGGACGCGCTGCACGGGTTGACCGTCGGGCTGCGCGAGTGGTCACGTGCCGCCGCCGAGATCGCCGCAGTGTTGCACGCCGGTGCCGACCGCTACCGGCACGCTGACCTCGCGGCTCGCGAGCGGCTGGGTTGATGGCCGAAAACATGGATGTCGCAGGGCGATTGGCAGACGGCCAACCCGCGATCGCCAATCTCGAGCAGTATCTGTGGGCCGCGCGGCAGGTCGGTTACGGCCACCCCGACCTGACCCTGCACGTCGGACAACTGCGGAACTGGTATTCCAGCGAGGACGGGATGGACCTGGCGGTGCTGGCCGGGGACGCAGCGGCCCTGGGAGCCGTGACCTCGGCCTGTCACGCGGCGTCGGCCGTGCAGGATCGCCAACTCGGCGCGCTGCCGGCGGCCTGGAGCGGATCGGGCGCGCAGGCCTGCCTGGAGTTCCTGCGCGGCCACGGTGCGGCATCGGCCGATGTCACTGCGGCGGTCCGCGCCGCGGCCGACGCGCTGACCGAAGCGGTCGAGGTCCTGTGGGGCCTGGTCGACGCGAAGGTGGGTGCCGTCGTCGAGGTCGAGGGACGCACCGCGGACAGCCGGGAGCGGTGGCTGTCCGCCGCGGCCGCCCTGACCACCGGTGGTGGTGACCGCGCCGCGGCTGTCGAGGTGGTGGAGCACGCCGTGAAACCGTTCGCGGAGAACGTGATCCAGGCCGAAGTGCTGACGACGCTACGCGACACGACGGCCGCGATCGGTGACACCTACCGGGCCGTCACGGCGGAAGTGGCCTCCGGGAGGATTCCCTCCTTCGCCGTACCCGGCGAGTTGGGTCCCACCGTCGCGGCCGCCTGCGTCGAGGAGCGCGTCTGTGCCGAGCCGGCAGCGGCGGGCAGTGCCGCTGCGGCACCGCCGCCCGCGGCGCCGGTCACGATGGCAGCGGCGCCGTCGCCCGCGCCGGTTTCAGCGGCGGCTGCGCCTGTGGTCCCGGCCGCTGCGGCCCCGCCTCTCGGGGTGGCCCCGTCGTCCGCGCCGCCGGCCGAGTTGTCCGGGCCGCCGGCCGAGACGCCCCTGCCACCGCCACCGCCCGCACCCATGCCGGCTGCCGCGCCGCCGCCGAGCGCGCTGGGTTCTCCCGGCGGGGACTTCGGAGGCGGGCTGTCGGGGCTGGGGCAGCAGTTCTCCGACACGTTGCGCGGCCTGTTGGGTGGTGGATCCGGCGGTTTCGACGCCCCCGACCTCGAGCCGCCGGACCTCGATCAGCCTGAGCTCGGCGAGGTGGACCCAGACGAACCAGACCTCGACGACCCGGAAGCCGACGACGAGGCGGAATCCGACGAAGACCCGGACCCCGAGGCCGGTGCGGAAACCGGTGACGAACTGATCGCGCCCGCCGATGCGGGACCGCCGCCCGCCGAGGACTGTGCGCCCGCGGACGCAGACGTGGCGCTCGACGCGGCCGCGACCCCCGCGCCGGAAGCCGCGCCGTCGGTAACCGAGCCCGCGCCGCCGGTGCAGCCGCTCCCGCCCGCGGAGCCGGCCGCGGCCGAGCAGACGCCGTGCGAGATCGCCGAAGGCGAGGTCCCGCAGGTCGGTGAACCGGCGGGGTAGCGTGCGCTCTCGTGAGACTGCGGATGTGGCAGGTCGCGTTCTTGTTCGTCCTCGGCGGTGCGGCTGCGCTGCTCGGCGACCACAGCCATGTGGTCACGGGCACGACCGTCTATCACACCGACGCCGTGCCGTTCCTGTGGAGCAGCCCGCTGTGGTTCCCTCTGCTGGTCGGAGCCGCAACCGCTGCGCTGGCCGAGATCCGCCTGCGTCTTCCGGCGCCGCGCTCCACGGTCAGCATGCGGCACGTGGTGGGCGGGGTGGCATCGGTGGTCGGGATGTACGCCGCCACGGCCGTGCTGCACAGCGCGCCGGTGGTGCCGGTGACCGCGTTGATCGCCGCGGCTGCGGTGATCGTGTGGTGTGTCGTCGGCGACGGTCGGGGCGCGGTGTGCGGCGCTATCGCGGCGCTCGTCGGCCCGGTCGTGGAGATCGCCCTGGCGGGCGCCGGGGTGTTCGCCTACGGACCGGACTGCGACCAATTGTTCGGCGTGGCACCATTTCTGGTGCCGTTGTATTTCGCGTTCGGCGTGGTGGCGGCGACCCTGGGAGAGCGGTGCGGACTCAGCGGCGAGCGAGGTGCCGGCTGATCACCAACCGCTGGATCTGATTGGTGCCTTCGAAGATCTGCATGATCTTGGCTTCTCGCATGTAGCGCTCCACGCGGTAGTCGCGCGTGTAGCCCGCCCCGCCGAGGACCTGGACCGCGTCGGTGGTGACCTTCATGGCGGCGTCGGTCGCGGTCAGCTTGGCGACCGATGCGTGGCGGGAGTATTCGAGACCGGCGTCGCGGCGGCGTGCGGCGTCCAGATAGGTCGCCCGCGCGGAGTCGACGGCAGCAGCCATGTCGGCCAGCAGGAACGCCAGGCCCTGGTGGTCGATGATCTTGCGGCCGAACGTGGTCCGCTCCTGGCTGTAGGACACGGCCTCGTCCAGAGCGGCCTGCGCCAGGCCGACGGCGACCGCGGCGATGCCCAGCCGGCCGGAATCCAGTGCGCTGAACGCGATCTGCAGACCCTGACCTTCTGTTCCGATCCGGCGCTCGGCCTCGATGTGTGCGTTGTCGTAGTGCGCCGTGGTGGTCGGCACCGCGTGCAGACCCATCTTCTCCTCAGGTTTGCCGAAGGTCAGACCGGCGAGGTCGCGGGGTACCAGGAAGCACGAGATTCCCTGTGAACCTTCGCCGGTGCGGGCGAACAGGTTGTAGAAGTCGGCGATGCCGCCGTGGGTGATCCACGCTTTCGCGCCGTTGATGCGGTAGCCGTCGTCAGCCGGGGTGGCCTTGCAGCTCAGTGCCGCGGCGTCGGAGCCGGCCTGTGGTTCGGAGAGACTGTAGGCGCCGATGGTCGAGCCGCCGAGCATGTCGGGCAGCCAACGTTGCCGTTGCTCGTCGGTGCCGAAGCTCATCAGCGGGTGACACGAAAGGCTGTGCACGCTGACCGCGACCGCGACGGAGGCCCACCGTGCGGCGATCTCCTCGAGCACCTGCAGGTACACCTCGTACGGTTGACCGCCCCCGCCCCATTCCTCCGGGTAGGGCAGGCTCAGCAGCCCGGCCTCGCCGAGGGTGGCGAACACGCCCTCGGGGTAGGTCTCGTCCTTCTCGTGACGGTCGACGATCGGATCGAGCACCTTGTCGGAGATGTCGCGGGCGAGGTCGACGAGCGCGTGGGCCTCGTCGGTGGGCAGCAGACGGTCGACAGCCATACTCGGAACAGTACTACAGGACGATTGACAGTACTATTTGGCTATGGCCAAGCCTGCGTTCGCCACTCGCCGCCGCACCGAGCTTTTCGACGCGCTGGTCGACTTGTTCCTCGCCGAAGGCTTCGCCCACCTGACTCTCGACGACATCGCGGCGCGACTGCGGTGTTCGAAATCGACGCTCTACACCCTGGCGGCCAGCAAGGAACAACTTGTCCAGGCAGCCACCGTGCACTTCTTCCGGACCGCGACCGACTTCGTGGAAGCCCGTGTCGCCGCGGTCGACGGAGCGCGGGAACGCATCACCGCCTATCTCACCGCGGTCGGCGCCGCGTTGCACCGCGCGTCGGATCAGTTCATGGCCGACCTCGACGCTTTCGCGCCCGCGCGGCAGACCTACGAGCGCAACACCAGGATCGCCGCCGGCCGGGTGCAGGAGCTCATCGCCGACGGCGTCGCGGCGGGCGAGTTCCGCGATGTGCACGCGGCGTTCGCCGCCGACCTCGCCGCGACTGCGATGGTGCGCATCCAGCAGCGGGCCGTACGGCAGAGCACCGGGCTCGACGACGCCGCGGCCTACCGGGAGCTCGCGGCGATCCTCACCGGCGGCATCTCGGCCTGACCGGTCAGGGCAGCAGGCCCTGCAGTTCCTCGACGAACCGCAGCCGTTCGGTGGCGTCGACACCCATCGGATGCACCAGCATCGTGGTGACACCGGCCTCGGCGAACGCGGCGAGCCGCTCCTGGACATAGGATTTCGGGCCGATCAGCGAGACCTTGCGCACCAACTCGTCGGGCACGGCGTCGATGGCCTCGGCCTTCTTGCCCGCCAGATAGAGGTCCTGCAGGTGGTCGGCCACCTCGCCGAAGCCGTAGCGGGTGGCCAGCGCGTGGTAGAAGTTGCGACCGCGGGCACCCATCCCGCCGATGTAGAGCGCCAATTGCGGCTTCGCCCAGGCCAACCGGTCCTCGACATCGTCCCCGATGGCCAGCGTCGCGCTGACCATCACATCGAGCGGCCCCAGGGTCGGGTCGCGTCTGGCGGCGCCGGCGCGCAGCGCGTCACCCCACACCTCGTCGGCCATCTCGGGGTAGAAGAACACCGGTTGCCAGCCCTCGGCGATCTCGGCGGTGAGCTCGACGTTCTTCGGACCCAGCGCGGCGATGGTGATCGGGATCTGTTCCCGCACAGGATGATTGATCAACTTCAGCGGCTTGCCCAGGCCCGTGCCGCGGTCGGCGGGCAGCGGCAGCTGATAATGCTTGCCGTCGTAGGTCAAGCGCTCCCGGCGCCACACCTGGCGACAGATCTCCACGACCTCGCGGGTGCGACCCAGGGGTGCGTCGAAGGGCACCCCGTGGAAGCCCTCCACCACCTGGGGGCCGGATGTGCCCAGACCGAGACGGAACCGGCCGTCGGAGACGTAGTCCACGCCGGCTGCGGTCATCGCCATCAGCGCCGGGGTGCGCGTGTAGATCGGCACGACGCCGGTGCCGAGCTCGATCCGGGAGGTGCGGGCGGCCAGGAAGCCGAGTTGGCTGATCGCGTCGAACGAGTACGCCTCGGCCACCAGGGCGATGTCGACGCCGAGTCGCTCCATCTCTACCACCTCGTCGACAGCCTCGAGGAACCCGCCGGCATAGCTGAGGAATGCACCCGTACGCATCGTCAAGGTATAGCACCCAACCAGTTGGTGGGGAAATCGGCGTTGGGTGGGTGTCAGCTCGGCGGGCACAGGGCACCGTCGCTCCGGGATGGCCCCTGATCAGCGATTCCGTCGCCGCGCCGCACTCTGCGTCATGATGGGGACATGAGGGATCTGACGGCCGGTTCCACCCCTCGGCCGCCCCGGATGGGGCCCGGCCGGCCGGCCGGTGCGGTCAGCATCGACACTCGCGAGCGTGTGCTGGACGCCGCATGCCGCTGCTTCGCGCAATACGGCTACGGTCCGGCCACCAACAACCTGATCGCCGAGATCGCCGGGGTAACCGCCGGATCGGTGTACTACCACTTCGGATCGAAGAGCAATCTGTTCGACGCGGTGTGTGCGTACGTCTACGGCCGGATCGTCACCCGTTCTGCGGAGGCGCTGGCCGGCGCGCATTCAATCCAGGGCTTGCTGCAGGCGCTCCTGGCCGAGGCCATGCGGATCAACCACGAGGCACCTGAACTGGCCGGGTTTGTGGCCACCGCTCCCATCGATGCGCGTCGCCATCCGGAACTCGGCGAGGCGTTCGCCCGGCAGGCGGATCGAATGGCGGACGTGCTGTCCACTGCGGTGGCTGCGGGACAACAGCGCGGACTGATTCCTTCCGATCTGCAGCCGTCGGAGGTGGCTGCGGTGATCAGCGCCATCGTCGACGGTTTCGCCCAGGCTGCAGCCAGTACCGAAGTCACCGAGATGGATCGGATGACCGATCTGTTCGACCGGCTCCTGCTCCGGCCCGACGACCCGCCGGTCTGACCCGGGCCCGTCACGGCTTGAGCAGCGCGACGACCTTGTTCTCCAGGTCCACCGGGTCCTCGGCGAACGGATCGAGCACCGACGCCTTCGGCAGGTCGACGTCGGCGTCGGCGAAGTCCTTATAGGTCTTGTCGCCGGCGAGTGAGAACAGCAGATAGCCGGCCATCAGCGCACGCACGGTGCGCTGGGTCTTCTTGTCCGCGCCGGGCAGACCCACCACGGTGGCCAGCCGCCGTCCCTCGACCAGACCGCCGGCCTCCAGCTTGCGGGTCGAGCGCAGCGTCGCGGTCTTCCACGCGCGCGCCAGCTCGGTGGCGTTCGACCGCAGCGACATGGGGTCACCGGGATCGGCCAGGATCACGCCGGGGACCTTCAGCGACCCGGCCGGCTGGACAGCCGGCGGGCTGGTCACCGTGGGGTAGGCCGCGAAGACCGCCTTGATCCGATCGGGCATCCCGGCTGCGGCGAACACCGCCGCCGACGCGCCGAAACCGTGCCCGGCCACGCCGAGCTTGCCCGGGTGCACGCTGATGTCGCCGCCGCCCAACCGCACCCCGGTGATGATGTCGAGCGTCGTGCCCAGGTCGTAGGCCAGGTTCAGCACCGAGGGCGCCAGCCCGGTCTCGGTTCGCGGTGCGGCGGCCACGATGCCCCACGAGGCCAGGTGATCGAGCGTGTCGTGGTAGCGGTGGGTGGATGTGACCCAATCGTGGCCGAACGCCACACCAGGCAGATTCTTGCCCTCGGCCGGGGTGTAGACCACCCCCGGGACCCCGGCAAAGGCCAGGTCACCGCGCAGAACGCGGTGCGGGCCACGGCGCGTCAACGCCGAAAACAGCTTCTTCGTGCGGGCCACCCGAAGACCGTAACCCACCGGGCGGAATATGCGTCCTGCCGTACCCTAGGGGCCTATGTGCGGAATCGTCGGCTACGTCGGGCACCGGGGTGCCTGCGACATCGTCGTCGACGCGCTGCGCCGCATGGAGTACCGAGGCTACGACTCGGCCGGTGTTGCGTTGCTCGACGGCCACGGAGGTCTGACCGTCAGTCGCCGGGCAGGGCGGCTGGCCAACCTGGAATCGGCGCTCGCCGAGACCGGGGCGGGCAACCTGGCCGGGACGGCCGGTCTGGGCCACACGCGGTGGGCCACCCACGGTCGTCCCACCGACCGCAACGCCCATCCGCACCGGGACGCCGAGGGCAAGGTGGCGGTGGTCCACAACGGCATCATCGAGAACTTCGCCGCGCTGCGCGCCGAGCTCGAGAACGCGGGCGTGGAGTTCTCCAGTGACACCGACACCGAGGTCGCGGTGCACCTGGTGGCCCGCGAGTACACCGACGGCGAGCATGCCGGTGACTTCCCGGGCGCGGTGCTGGCGGTGCTGCGGCGCCTGGAGGGCCACTTCACGCTGGTGTTCGCCCACGCCGACGAGCCCGGCACGATCGTCGCCGCGCGACGCAGCACCCCGCTGGTGCTCGGCGTCGGGGACGGCGAGATGTTCGTCGGTTCCGATGTCGCGGCGTTCATCGAGCACACCCGCGACGCCGTCGAGCTGGGACAGAACCAGGCGGTGGTGGTCACCGCCGACGGGTACCGGATCACCGACTTCGAAGGCAACGTCGCCGTCCCGGGCACCGACTACCGCACCTTCCACATCGACTGGGACGTCTCGGCCGCCGAGAAGGGCGGCTACGAGTATTTCATGCTCAAGGAGATCGCCGAGCAGCCCGCCGCGGTGTCGGACACTCTGCTGGGGCATTTCGCCGACAACCGCATCGTGCTCGACGAGCAGCGGCTCTCCGATCAGGAGCTGCGCGAGATCGACAAGGTCTTCGTGGTGGCCTGCGGCACGGCGTATCACTCCGGGCTGCTGGCCAAGTACGCGATCGAACACTGGACCCGGCTGCCCGTCGAGGTCGAGCTGGCCAGCGAGTTCCGCTACCGCGACCCGGTCCTGGACAGCCACACGCTGGTGGTGGCCATCTCGCAGTCCGGCGAGACCGCCGACACCCTCGAAGCCGTCCGCCACGCCAAGGATCAGAAGGCCAAGGTGCTGGCGGTGTGCAACACCAACGGCAGCCAGATCCCGCGTGAATGCGACGCGGTGCTCTACACCCGCGCGGGTCCGGAGATCGGCGTCGCGTCCACCAAGACGTTCCTGGCGCAGATCGCGGCGAATTACCTTGTCGGACTTGCCCTCGCGCAGGCTCGTGGCACCAAGTACCCCGACGAGGTGGCCCGCGAGTACCACGATCTGGAGGCCATGCCGGACCTCATCGCCCGCGTGATTGCGACCGCCGATCCGGTCCAGGACCTCGCGCACCGGTTCGCGAAGTCGCCGACGGTGTTGTTCCTCGGGCGCCACGTCGGCTACCCGGTGGCGCTGGAGGGCGCGCTCAAGCTCAAAGAGCTGGCCTACATGCATGCCGAGGGTTTCGCCGCCGGGGAACTCAAGCACGGCCCGATCGCGCTGATCGAGGACGACCTGCCGGTGATCGTGGTGATGCCCTCGCCGAAGAACGCCGCGGTGCTGCACGCCAAGCTGCTCAGCAACATCCGGGAGATCCAGGCCCGCGGCGCGATCACCATCGTCATCGCCGAGGAGGGCGATGACACGGTGCGTCCGTATGCCGATCACCTGATCGAGATCCCTGCGGTGTCAACGTTGTTCCAGCCGCTGCTGTCGACCATTCCGCTGCAGTTCTTCGCTGCCGGTGTGGCCCAGGCCCGCGGCTACGACGTCGACAAACCGCGCAACCTCGCGAAGTCGGTCACCGTCGAGTAGTGGCGCGTCAACTGGGCCACTTCGTCGAGGGGCGCCGGGAGCACTATCTCGCCGCGTACCGCGCCGGCATGGCCGAGCTGCCCGCCCCCGACGCCGAGACCGACATCGTCACATCCTTCGGCCGGGTGCGCGCCTACTGCTTTGGTGCCGACCATGATTCGACACCGGTGGTGTTGCTGCCGGGTCGCAGCGCGGCGACGCCGATGTGGCGCGCCAACCTTGCCGGGCTGACGGTGCGACGCCGCGTCTACTGCCTCGATCTGCTCGGCGAGGCCGGGCTGAGCGTGCAGACCCGGCCGATCACCGACGCCCACGATCAAGCGCGATGGTTGGAGGAGACCCTGGCGGGCCTGCACCTGGACCGCGCGCATCTGATGGGGGTGTCCATCGGCGGCTGGGCCGCGACCAACCACGCGGTGCGGTTCCCGGGCCGGGTCGCCTCGCTGGCCCTGCTGGAACCGGTGTTCACTTTCGCCCCGATCCCGGCGCGCACCCTGGTGCTCTCTGCGCTGCTGGTGCTGCCCGGCGTCCCGGCGCGGTTGCGCAGGTGGTTCCTGAGCTGGCTCTCCGGGGGTATCGACCTCGACACCGCGTTACCCGAGGCGCGGCTCATCGACGCGGCGATGACCGACTTCGTGCTGCGGCTGCCCGCGCCGGTACGGATCACCGACGACCAGCTGCGGTCACTGAGCATGCCGGTACTGACTTTCCTCGGCGGGCGCAGCGTCATGCTCGACGCGCGCACGGCTGCCCGCCACGCCCGGGACACGGTGCCTGCGGTCGAGGTGGAGGTGTTCGCCGACGCCTCCCATGCGCTCAACGGTGAGTTTGCCGACCAGATCGAACAGCGGGTCCTCGCGTTCTGGGACGCGGCAGACCGCTGAACGCGGGCACGTAACGAACCTGGTTGTGCGTTCGATAAGAAAACTATGAAAGCTATGGCAGCAATGGTCGCCGATGTCATGGCTTCGCTCAGCGAGCATGGTGCGACCCCGGGGTGTGACCTGCACTGACAGCGTCGGACACCCCGTGTCTACCGCGGAAGGCTGCGCCGTCGTGCGCCCGTCGCCGCGCGAAGGTCGGGAATCGAAATTGAACCACGATGGACACCGGCGCAGTGGGCGCTGCACGGTCAGCCCGCGAGACGACGGAGCGGCCCTGGTGCTGCAGGTCGCCGGGGATCTCGACGTGCTGACCGCACCGACCCTGGCGACCCAGCTCGATGTCGCGCTCGCCGGCGGTGCCACGTTGCTGATCGTCGATCTCACCGATGTCGAGTTCCTGTCTTCGGCAGGAATCAGCGTCCTCGTGGAGACCCACCGTCTCATCGAGCCTGCGGGACTGTCCCTGCGCGTGGTCGCCGAGGGACCCGCGACCAGTCGTCCGATGCGGTTGATGTGTGTCGACCAGATCATCGATCTGTATCCGACACTGGAGGACGCCCGAGGGGGCCGGCAGTCGACGGTCTGACCTCAGCTGCTCGGTGACTGTTGGTACAACACGAGCTTCCAGCTGTCCCCGGCGCGTCGATACACCGAGGACATCGCCGCCACGAACGGGTCGGCCTGCCCGTTCCGCCACGCGGTACCGGTGTACACCAGCGCGGCCGCGTCGTCGGCAATCGGGATCACCCGCACATCGCCGATCTCGTAGCGCTGCCACGGTGGTGACTGTCCCAGCGACGCGGCCACTGTCGCGCGGTCCATCACCATGCCGTTGGCCAGCACCATGACCGCGTCGTCGGTCATCAGCTCGCCGTAGAACGTGTCGCCGGTGCCGTCGCACAGCGACTTCCAGCCTGCGTGCTCGAGCGCGAGAAGCTCGTCTGCGAGTTGCGTCATGGGGGAGAAGTACCCACGTAGCCTTACAGCGATGCGGTACTACTACAGCGCCGAACAGATCCGCGACGCCGAGGCCCCGCTGTTGGCGGCGCTGCCCGACGGTGGGTTGATGCGCCGCGCGGCCTTCGGGCTGGCGATCGCGATCATCCGGGAACTCGGCAGCACGTCGGGCAGGACCGTGTGCGCGGTCGTCGGCAGCGGCGACAACGGCGGAGACGCGCTGTGGGCCGCGACATTCCTGCAAAGGCGCGGCGCCCGGGCCACAGCGGTCCTGCTCAATCCCGAACGCGCACACCGACAGGCACTCGCGGCGTTCCGGAGATCCGGTGGCCGCATCGTCGAGACTGTGCCCACCACAAGCGATCTGGTGATCGACGGCATCGTCGGCATCTCCGGGTCCGGGCCGCTGCGTCCGAACGCGGCCGAGGTGTTCGAGACGGTGTCGCGCGCCGGCATCCCGGTCGTCGCCGTCGACCTGCCCAGCGGCGTCGACGTCCACACCGGCGCCGCCGACGGTCCGCACGTCACCCCGGAGCTGACCGTCACGTTCGGCGGTCTCAAACCCGTAAACGCGCTGGGACAATGCGGACGCGTCGAGCTCGTCGACATCGGCCTGGACCTGCCGCCGAGTGACCTCCGCGGCTTCGAGGCCGACGACGTCGCAGCCCGCTGGCCGGTCCCCGTGCCGACCGACGACAAATACACCCAGGGCGTCACCGGCGTGATGGCCGGCTCCGACACCTACCCCGGCGCGGCGGTCCTGTGCACCGGCGCGGCGGTGGCCGCCACCTCGGGCATGGTCCGCTACGCCGGCACCGCCGGGCAGCAGGTCCTCGCGCGCTGGCCCGAGGTGATCGCCACGCCCAGCTTCACCACCGCGGGCCGCGTGCAGGCCTGGGTGGTCGGCCCCGGCCTGGGAACCGACGAAACCGGGGCCGCGGCACTGTGTTTCGCGTTGGAGACCGACCTTCCGGTGATCGTCGACGCCGACGGACTGACCATCCTGGCCGCTCATCCCGAACTCGTCGAGGGCCGCCGCGCACCCACGGTGCTGACGCCGCACGCGGGGGAGTTCGCTCGGCTGGCCGGTTCCAGACCGGGGCCCGACCGCATCGCCGACACGCGCCGACTGGCCGACCGGCTGGGCGTCACCGTGCTGCTCAAAGGCAACGTCACCGTCATCGCCGAACCGGACTCCGGGCCCGTCTACCTCAACGTCGCGGGCTCGTCGTGGGCCGCGACCGCCGGTTCGGGTGACGTGTTGTCCGGTGTCATCGGCGCGCTGCTGGCCGCCGGACTGCCGCCCGGGGAGGCCGCCGCGGCGGCGGCCTTCGTGCATTCCCGCGCGGCCGAGGCGTCGGCGAATGATCCCGGTCCGGGCGCGGCGCCGACGTCGGCGGCGGGCATCCTGGCGCATCTGCGGACGGCGGTGGGCTCCATCCTCTAGAAAGGAGCCCATGCCCAACGTTTCTCGTCATTCGTCGCTGACCCCTGCTTACACCGGACGGCTGTCCACGTCGCCGCTGCCGGCGCTGCGCCTGCCCGACGAGTCGATGGAGCCCGAGCAGACCTACCGCTTCATCCACGACGAGCTGATGCTCGACGGCAGCTCGCGGCTGAACCTCGCCACGTTCGTGACCACGTGGATGGACCCCGAGGCGGGCCAGCTCATGTCGGAGACGTTCGACAAGAACATGATCGACAAAGACGAGTACCCCGTCACCGCCGCGATCGAGCAGCGCTGCGTGTGCATGGTCGCCGACCTGTTCCACGCCGAGGACCTGCGCGACGACGACCCGTCCACCGCCATCGGGGTCTCGACGGTCGGCTCCAGCGAGGCCGTCATGCTCGCCGGGCTGGCGATGAAGTGGCGCTGGCGCGCCCGCAACGAGGACTGGAAGGGCCGCACCCCGAACCTGGTGATGGGTTCCAACGTGCAGGTGGTGTGGGAGAAGTTCTGCCGCTACTTCGACGTCGAGGCCCGCTACCTGCCGATGGAGGAAGGTCGGTACGTCATCACCCCCGAGCAGGTGCTCGACGCCGTCGACGAGGACACCATCGGCGTCGTGGCGATCCTGGGCACCACGTTCACCGGCGAACTCGAACCGGTCGGCGAGATCTGCGCTGCGCTGGACAAGCTCGCCGCCGACCGCGGTCTGGACATCCCGGTGCATGTCGACGCCGCCAGCGGTGGCTTCGTGGTGCCGTTCCTGCACCCGGACCTGGTGTGGGACTTCCGCCTGCCGCGGGTGGTGTCGATCAACGTCAGCGGCCACAAGTACGGGCTCACCTATCCCGGCATCGGGTTCGTGGTGTGGCGCAACGCTGAGCACCTGCCCGAGGAACTGGTGTTCCGGGTCAACTACCTGGGCGGGGACATGCCGACCTTCACCCTGAACTTCTCGCGGCCCGGCAACCAGGTGGTCGGTCAGTACTACAACTTCCTGCGCCTGGGCCGCGACGGCTACACCAAGGTCATGCACACCCTGTCCGACACGGCCCAATGGTTGGCCCGCGAGCTCAACGGGATGCCGGTGTTCGAGGTGATCACCGACGGCGCGGCCATCCCCGTGGTGGCGTTCAAGCTGGTCGAGGGCACCAAGTACACCGTGTTCGACGTCTCGGCGATGCTGCGCAGCTTCGGATGGCAGGTGCCCGCGTACACGATGCCCGACGACGCCACCGACGTCGCGGTGCTGCGGGTCGTCGTCCGGGAGGGTTTCTCGGCCAACCTGGCGCGAGCCCTGCGCGACGACATCGTCAAGGTGCTCGACAAACTCGAGCAGGTCGGCATCGGCGGGTTCTCCGACGAGGAGCATTTCGCGCACTGATCGGCCGTTCTGGGACAATCGTGGGCGGTGACCACGACCAGAAGCGATTCCGCTGTGGGCTGCACCGCGTCGATCGACCTCGACGCGGTCGCCCACAACATCGGCGTGCTCCGCGAAAAAGCCGGGTCAGCAGCGGTGATGGCGGTGGTCAAGGCCGACGGCTACGGCCACGGCGCCACCAAGGTGGGCGCCGCGGCACTCGCCGCCGGTGCGGCCGAATTGGGTGTCGCCACGGTCGCCGAGGCGCTGGCACTGCGCCGCGACGGCATCACCGCCCCGATCCTGGCCTGGCTGCACCCACCCGGCACCGACTTCGGGCCGGCGCTGCTCGCCGACGTGCAGATCGCGGTGTCGTCGCCGCGCCAGGTCGACGAGGTGCTCGACGCGGTCGCCCGGACCGGCCGCACCGCGCAGCTGACGGTCAAGGTGGACACCGGGTTGAGCCGTAACGGCGTCGCACCCGCGGACTACCCGGCGGTGCTCGAGATGCTGAGCCGGGCCGGTGCCGACGGGGCGGTCCGCGTGCGCGGTTTGATGTCGCACCTGGCCCACGGCGACGAGCCCGACCATCCGTTCAACGCCGTGCAGGCGCAGCGGTTGACGGAGATGGCAGCGCTGGGCCGTTCGCGTGGCGTGGGTTACGAGGTGGTGCACCTGAGCAATTCGCCGGCGGCGCTCACCCGACCCGACCTGGCCTTCGACATGGTGCGGCCCGGCATCGCGGTCTACGGGCTCACGCCGATCCCTGAGCGCGGGACCATGGGTCTGCGTCCGGCGATGACGGTGAAATGCCCGGTGGCGCAAGTCCGCTCGATTCGAGCCGGCGATGGTGTGTCCTACGGTCACACCTGGGTCGCGCCGCGCGACACCACGCTGGCGCTGATCCCCGCCGGCTACGCCGACGGCGTGTTCCGCACGTTGAGCAACCGGCTCGAGGTGGCGATCAACGGGCGCCGCTACCCCAACGTGGGACGGGTCTGCATGGACCAGTTCGTCGTCGACCTCGGGCCCGGCCCGGTCGACGTCGCCGACGGTGACGACGCGATCCTGTTCGGGCCCGGCGACCACGGTGAGCCGACCGCCCAGGACTGGGCCGAGATGCTGGGCACCATCAACTACGAGGTGGTGACGAGCCCGCGCGGCCGCATCGGACGCAGCTACCGCGGAGGCGGGACTCGGTGAACGCGCGCGCCGGATGGCTGGCCGGGCTGGCCGGGTTGGCTGCGGTCGGCTCGGCGGCGGGCGTGACGGCGGCACGCTCGCTGCGCCGCCGCGTCACCGACGATGACCCTTACCACAACGAGGACTTCGAGCTGCTCGACGCCGACCGCAGTTGTGTGGTCACCACCGCCGACGGTGTGCCGCTGGCCGTCCGCGAGAGCGGACCCACCGACGCGCCGCTGACCGTGGTGTTCGCCCACGGCTTCTGTCTGCGGATGGGTTCGTTCCATTTCCAGCGCGCACGCCTGACCGAACAGTGGGGATCCCAGGTCCGGATGGTGTTCTACGACCAGCGCGGCCACGGCGCCTCCGGCAATGCGCCGCCGGACACCTACACCATCGAGCAGCTCGGCCAGGACCTCGAGAGCGTGCTGGCGGTGATGGCGCCGCGCGGGCCGGTGGTGTTGGTCGGGCACTCGATGGGCGGGATGACCGTGCTCTCGCACGCCCGGCAGTACCCGCAGCGATACCCGACCCGGATCGTCGGTGCGGCGCTGATCGCGTCTGCAGCCGAAGGGGTTTCGCGTTCCCCGCTGGGGGAGATCCTCAACAACCCGGCCCTGGAGGCGGTGCGCTTCGCCGCGCGGTACGCCCCGGGTGCGGTGCACCAGGGCCGCGGTGCCGCACGCATGGTGATCGGCCCGATCCTGCGCGCAGCGTCCTACGGCGACGACGCGATCAGCCCGAGCGTTGTGGCGTTCTCGGAGAAGATGATGAACGGCACGTCGATCACCACGCTCGTCGAGTTCCTGCACGCGCTCGAAGTCCATGACGAGACAGCGGGTTTGGAGACGTTGAGCAAGATCCCGACGCTGGTGGCCTGCGGTGACCGCGACATGCTGACTCCGCTGGAGTATTCCCAGCGGATGGCGCGGGAGATGGAGAAGTCGGAATTGCTGGTTGTCGGTGGCGCGGGCCATCTCGTGCAGTTGGAACGCCCGGATGTCATCGACGAGGCGCTGGTGCGGTTGGTCGAGCGGGCGACGCCGTCGAAGCTGGTGGCGCTGACCCGGCGGGTGCGCGAGCGGGTGTGGTCACGTGACTGATTCCGCGGGCACTGCAGAGCTGCGCACCGCCGAGGACACCCTCGCACTCGGTGCGCGCCTCGGCGCTTCGCTGCGCGCCGGCGACGTCGTCGTGCTGTCGGGACCGCTCGGTGCCGGGAAGACCGTGCTGGCCAAGGGAATCGCTGCGGCCCTCGACGTGGACGGTCCGGTCATCTCGCCGACGTTCGTGCTGGCTCGGGTGCACCGCGCCCGACGTCCCGGCGCCCCGGCGATGGTGCACGTCGACCTCTACCGCCTGTTGGACCAGGAATCGGTCGACCTGCTCGCCGAACTCGACTCCCTCGACCTCGACACCGATCTCGACGACGCCGTGGTGGTGGTGGAGTGGGGTGAAGGGGTGGCCGAGCGGTTGTCCGACAGCCACCTCGACATTCGTCTCGAACGCGGCGCCGACACCGATGTGCGCACCGCGATCTGGCAGTGGAGTCGCCCGTGAACCGTCTGGTCTTGGCCCTCGACACCGCGACGCCGGCGGTGACCGCCGGCGTGGTGCGGATGCGCGACGACGGCGTGACTGTGCTCAACGAACAGGTGACCGTCGACGCTCGCGCACACGCCGAGCGTCTCACCCCGAACATCGTTGCCGCACTGCGTGAGGCGCAGGTGTCCGCCGACCAGCTCGACGCCGTGGTGGTGGGCTGCGGACCCGGACCGTTCACCGGTCTGCGGGTCGGGATGGCCACCGCCGCGGCCTTCGGGCACGCGTTGGGAATTCCGGTGCGCGGGGTGTGCAGCCTGGACGCGATCGCGGCGGGCAGCACGGGGGAGGTGCTCGTCGTGACCGATGCGCGACGCCGCGAGGTGTACTGGGCGCGCTACCGCGACGGCGTGCGCATCGACGGACCCGCGGTCGACGCCCCGTCCGAGGTGCCGCCCGGTGCACACGCGGTGGCCGGATCTCCGGACCATGTCCGGCTTTTCGAGCTCGAACAGCTGCCCGCGGTGTACCCGACCGCCGCCGGTCTGGTTGCCGCAGTGGCGGACTGGGACGGCCAACCGGAGCCGTTGGTGCCGCTGTACCTGCGTCGCCCGGACGCCAAGCCGCAGGCGGCGCCGCGATGAGCGCGCAGTACGGACCGCTGACCCCGAGCGACGCGGCGCGCTGCGCCGAACTCGAGGCGCAACTATTCGACGGGGACGACCCCTGGCCCGAGCGGGCGTTCTTGGCCGAACTGGCCGCCAAACACAACCACTACGTCGCCGCGCGAGTCGACGACAAGCTGGTCGGTTATGCGGGCATCGCCCGGCTGGGCCGTCTCAAGCCCTTCGAATACGAGATCCACACCATCGCGGTGGACCCCGTCTACCAGGGCAAAGGCATCGGCCGGCAGCTGCTCGACGGGCTTCTCGACTATGCCGACGGCGCCACCGTTTTCCTCGAGGTGCGCACCGACAACGAGGCGGCGATCGCGCTCTACGAGAGCGCCGGCTTCGAGAAGGTCGGGCTGCGCAAGCGCTACTACCGCGTCAGCGGCGCCGACGCCTACACGATGAAACGGGAACGGCAATGATCATCCTCGCGATCGAAAGCTCCTGCGACGAAACCGGTGTCGGCATCGCCGAGCTCGGTGACGATGGCACCGTCACCCTGTTGGCCGACGAGGTGGCCTCCAGTGTGGACGAGCACGCACGGTTCGGCGGCGTGGTTCCCGAGATCGCGTCGCGCGCCCACCTGGAAGCCCTCGGCCCGACCATGCGCCGTGCGCTGGCCGCGGCGGACATCGAGCGGCCCGACGTCGTGGCCGCCACCATCGGCCCCGGACTGGCCGGTGCGCTGCTGGTGGGAGTGGCTGCAGCCAAAGCGTATTCGGCGGCGTGGGGGGTGCCGTTCTACGGTGTCAACCACCTCGGTGGGCACCTGGCCGCCGACGTGTTCGACCACGGTCCGCTGCCGGAGAGCATCGGCTTGCTGGTGTCGGGTGGCCACACGAACCTGCTGCACGTGCGCTCGCTCGGGGAGCCGATCGTCGAGTTGGGGTCGACGGTCGACGACGCGGCCGGGGAGGCCTACGACAAGGTGGCCCGGCTGCTCGGACTCGGCTATCCCGGTGGGCGGGTGCTCGACGAACTCGCCCGCGAGGGCGATCGCGACGCGATCGTGTTCCCGCGCGGCATGACCGGACCGCGCGACGATCCGTACGCGTTCAGCTTCTCGGGCCTGAAGACCGCGGTGGCGCGGTACGTGGAGGGCCACCCGGAGGCATCTCAGGCCGACGTGGCCGCCGGTTTCCAGGAAGCGGTGGCCGACGTGCTGACCCGTAAGGCGTTGCGCGCCTGTGAGCAGTTGGGTGTCTCGACGCTGCTGATCGCCGGCGGGGTCGCGGCGAACTCCCGGTTGCGGGAACTCGCCGGACAGCGTTGTGCGGAAGCAGGTGTGACCCTGCGGATCCCGCGGCCGCGGCTGTGCACCGACAACGGCGCGATGATCGCGTCGTTCGCCGCGCACCTGATCGCTGCCGGAGCGACGCCGTCCCCGCTGGACGCGGCCAGCGACCCCGGACTGCCCGTGGTACAGGGCCAGGTCGCGTGAACGCGCAGACGGCGGACAAACTCGCCGTCACCGAACTGCTGTACCGGTACGCCGAGTTGATCGACGCCGGTGACTTCCCCGGAGTCGGTCGGCTGCTGGGCCGGGGCCGGTTCATGGGTGTGGCCGGCGCCGAGGACATCGCCGGTCTGTTCACCGCCACCACACGCCGGTTCCCGGACCACGGCTACACCCCTCGCACCCGCCACCTGGTGCTCAACCCGATCGTCGACGTCGACGGCGATGCCGCAGAGGCGCGCTCGACGTTCTGCGTGGTGCAGGCCACCGACACGGTGCCCCTGCAACCGATCGTCGTCGGCCGCTACCGCGACACCTTCGCCCGGGACCGGGACGGCTGGTACTTCACCGACCGTCACGTCGACATCGAGATGCTCGGCGACGTGTCCGACCACCTGCTGATCGACCCGCGCCGGTTCGGGTAACGGCTCACCCGGGGATGTGCCAGGGCGGGTCGGCCACTGCCGGGTCCGCGACCGGACGACCGGGACCCATGACGACGCACTGCTTCACCGGTACGAGATGCGAGCTGAAGCCCCGCGGGACATACCGGGTGGTCCCGACGCAGCGCTGCCAGGAGCCGTCGGCCTGCACCGGGCCGTCGCACTTGCTGAGGAACTGGCCGCCGTAGTGGCAACCGGCCGCGGCCGGCGGCGCCGTGGTCACCAGACCGCCGCCCATCAGCACCGTAACCAGGATCGCGAGGATGCAGCGCTTCATGTGGCCTCCTGTCGCCGCGCCGCTGAAGGTTGCCCCCTCGATCATGCAGGCAAACCGCGGGCACCGTGGCGACACCGCCGATGTCGCATCCCGACCTTGAGTGCTAGCACTCTCGTGTATAGAGTGCTAGGTGGCAGTCGGTCCACCCGTGTGTCGACACCCGCGACGACGGCGCGTGGGCGGACACCGACCGCCAAGAACACACCTACATCAGCGAAAGTGAAGGGGCTCCATCGTGGCGAGCGTGAACATCAAGCCACTCGAGGACAAGATCCTCGTTCAGGCCAATGAGGCCGAGACCACGACCGCTTCCGGTCTGGTCATCCCCGACACCGCCAAGGAGAAGCCGCAGGAAGGCACCGTCGTCGCAGTTGGCCCCGGCCGCTGGGATGAGGACGGCGAGAAGCGGATTCCCCTGGACGTGTCGGAGGGCGACGTCGTCATCTACAGCAAGTACGGCGGCACCGAGATCAAGTACAACGGCGAGGAGTACCTGATCCTGTCGGCCCGCGACGTGCTGGCTGTCGTCTCCAAGTAAGCGATCGTGACTCCGCCCCGGACTTCCCGCTGCTCGCGGTGACGTCCGGGGCGGTGCGCGTCTAGTAGGAAAGACACACAGACTCTTATGAGCAAGCAGATTGAGTTCAACGAGACCGCGCGTCGCGCCATGGAGGCGGGTGTCGACAAGCTCGCTGATGCGGTCAAGATCACGCTCGGTCCCCGGGGTCGTTTCGTGGTGCTGTCCAAGTCGTGGGGTGGCCCGACGGTCACCAACGACGGCGTGACGATCGCGCGCGACATCGACCTGGAAGATCCGTTCGAGAACCTCGGCGCCCAGCTGGTGAAGTCGGTGGCGACCAAGACCAACGACATCGCCGGTGACGGCACCACCACGGCCACCGTGCTGGCCCAGGCCATGATCAAGGCCGGCCTGCGTAACGTCGCCGCGGGCGCCAACCCGATCGCACTCGGCGCCGGCATCGCCAAGGCCGCCGACGCGGTGTCCGAGGCGCTGCTGTCGGCCGCCACGCCCGTCGACGACAAGAAGGCGATCGCTCAGGTCGCCACCGTGTCCTCGCGCGACGCTCAGGTCGGCGAGCTGGTCGGCGAGGCCATGACCAAGGTCGGCACCGACGGTGTGGTCACCGTCGAGGAGTCCTCGACGCTGGACACCGAGCTCGAGATCACCGAGGGCGTCGGATTCGACAAGGGCTTCCTGTCGGCGTACTTCGTCACCGACTTCGACACCCAGGAAGCGGTGCTCGAGGACGCGCTGGTGCTGCTGCACCGCGAGAAGATCAGCTCCCTGCCCGACCTGCTCCCGCTGCTGGAGAAGGTCGCCGAAGCCGGCAAGCCGCTGCTGATCGTCGCCGAGGACGTTGAGGGCGAAGCGCTCTCGACGCTGGTGGTCAACGCCATCCGCAAGACGCTCAAGGCCGTCGCGGTCAAGGCGCCGTTCTTCGGGGATCGTCGCAAGGCCTTCCTGGAGGATCTCGCCATCGTCACCGGCGGTCAGGTGGTCAACCCCGACGTCGGCCTGGTGCTGCGCGAGGTGGGCCTCGAGGTGCTCGGCACCGCGCGGCGCGTCGTCGTCGACAAGGACAACACCGTCATCGTCGACGGCGGCGGCACCCAGGACGCCATCGAGGCCCGCAAGTCCCAGCTGCGTGCCGAGGCCGAGGCCAGCGACTCCGACTGGGACCGCGAGAAGCTCGAAGAGCGGTTGGCCAAGCTGGCCGGCGGCGTCGCGGTCCTCAAGGTCGGTGCGGCCACCGAGACGGATCTGAAGAAGCGCAAGGAAGCCGTCGAGGACGCCGTCGCCGCCGCCAAGGCCGCGGTCGAAGAGGGCATCGTGGTCGGTGGTGGAGCGGCGCTGGTGCAGGCCCGCGGCGCTCTGGCCAAGTTGCGCGAGACCCTGTCGGGTGACGAGGCGCTCGGTGTCGACGTGTTCTCGCAGGCGTTGTCGTCGCCGCTGTACTGGATCGCCACCAACGCCGGCCTCGACGGCGCGGTCGTGGTGAGCAAGGTGGCCGACCTTCCCGCGGGTCAGGGCTTCAACGCCGCGACCCTGGAGTACGGCGACCTCATCGCCGACGGTGTCATCGACCCCGTGAAGGTCACCCGCTCCGCGGTCGTCAACGCCGCGTCGGTGGCCCGCATGGTGCTGACCACCGAGACCGCGGTCGTCGACAAGCCGGCCGAGGAAGAAGATCACGGGCACGGCCACCATCACGGCCACGCTCACTAGTCAATCCGCGAAACACCCCCGGTCCGTTGGGCCGGGGGTGTTTTGTTTGGCCTCGCGATTACTAACGTCGCTAGGCAATCTTCGTATGTTCGGACGACAAGAATGTTCAGATTAGCAAAGTGATGAAGTGTCAAGATGACGTGTCGTTACAGCAGCGAGAACGGGGGCGTTATGTCGATGACTCTTGAAGCACTGCGGACCATCCACGGACTGGCCGAACAAGTCGACATTTCGCAGTCGACGGAGATCATGGCGCGTCGAGGGGGGCGAGGATTCAAGTTTTCCTTCTTCTACGGGCCTGTGTGGCTGCTGGTGATCGCCGGTCTTGGCGGATGGTGGTATCACAAGTTCCGAAAGCAGAATCCCGAGAAAGCCAAGGCATTCGAACAACGAGTTCGCGGCGCATCAGCGGCGGCGGCGAGCCGCCTCAAGGCTGCGGTGGACGACAAGATGGACACCGGCGCGGGGACCCGGCAATATGGCCAGCGCTCAGCAGCGACCGGTGCTGCGAACCTCGACGCGCACAGGGGTAAGCGGTTCAATCCGCCGCCGAACTGGCCCACGCCGCCTGCGGGCTGGACACCGGACGCGGACTGGCAGCCGGATCCGTCGTGGCCGCCTGCGCCGCCTGGATGGCAGTTCTGGGTCGCGTGACGACGACAGGTTCGGCAGCAATCAGATGAGTTACAGCTACGTAGCTCGTGGGCGTATCCTGGCGCTCGCCGGTGGCCTAGGGCTCATGACAATGCTCGAGACAGCCTGCGGGGGCGGAGAAGTCGATACTTACCCAGTCATCAGCCGGCTGCAGGAGGTAGAGGCGGAGCAGCGAGGCACCAGCGATTCGCTGTACGGCGCGTGGGAACCCTCAGATGGCACCTCTACCAAGACTTTCAATGAGGATGGCCGCTGCCGAGGCTTCTACTACGTGAGCAGCACCGGAGAGCCGTTGGATATCGGCGGGGCGATGACGTGCCAGCTGTCGAGCAAGCCGGACTCGTCCGGCCGCTACAGATTGTCGGTCACGCAGGGACCGAATTCGGCAACGTATCTCGTCGAATTCAATGGCGCCGACGCGGCGACGGTCTATTCAAAATCCGGCAAGCAGCTGTACCAGCTGTCCAGATTCTAACGGGTCGTTGCGCTCATCTTGGGATTCGTAGTACCTGTACTGGCGATACCTTTAGGCCACCTAGCGCGGTCTCAACTCCGGCGCACGCGAGAGGGCGACGATGGGCATGCAATCGCAGGACTCGTACTGGGGCACATAGGCCTCCGCGGGCTTGTAGCCTTCGTCGTTGTCTTCGCCGCCATCACGCAGAGATAATGCACGTGCCTGGAGGATTGCAGCCTCATTGCCCTCTTTGATGCCCCGCTCATCGCGTCGGACAAGCTCCCCCATAGAGGTCCGCCGGAGGCCTGCGGGCCTACTCATGGTGGGGCTCCCTCAGCCGATGCCGCGGTGAATGTCGCCGTCGCGATTCAGCACCGTGTTGCGCGACAATTCGGTGCAGCGGTGCGGATCGGGATCGGGATCAACACAGGTGAGGTGATCGCGGGCACCATCGGCGCAGCGGGCAAGCTGGAATTCACACTGATCGGTGACGCCGTCAACGTCGCCGCCCGCGTCGAACAACTCACCAAGACCACCGGTGACACCGTCCTCCTCACCCAGAACACCGTCGACGCGCTCACTGCTCGACCGGGACTCGTGGACCGGGGGACGCACGCACTGAAGGGCAAGTCCGCCGACGTGCGGATCTTCGGCCTCGCGTCAGAAGCGTTCACCGGCGAGTGATGGACCGTGCCCGGCGCGGAGTAAGCCGCGAAATTGGTGATGTGCGTACGTAGTCGGCACATCAGCAGATCCACGTGAAAACGGTGGCTCACCGGCTTCCATCGGAGGAGCATGTGAGACGTGATCGCTGTCAGAGACGTTGAGCCGACGCCATTCATCGATGGCTTCGTCTACGGCGAAGGTCCGCGATGGCACAACGACCGGCTGTGGTTCACCGATGGACCGGCAGGCCGGGTGTACTCGGTAGGGGATGCTGGTGATCTTGTGGTGGAGGCCGAGGTCGAGCACGCATCCGGATTGGGCTGGCTGCCCGACGGGACGCTCGTGGTGTCCGCCCTCTTCGCGCCCAAGATCTACCACGTCGACGCGCAGCGGAAGATTGCAGCGACGTACGACGTCAGCGACCTTGCGTGGTCAACGAACGACCTGGTCGTCGCCCCCGACGGTCGTGGATATGTCGACCTGTATCAAACAGGCGGGACAGCAAGGGAGTGCGCGATCGGCCTTCTCGACTCTGGGGGAGCAGTGCAGGTTGTGGCGACCGGTCTCACCGTTCCGAACGGTCTAGCATTCCTGCCCGGCAGGTCGACCCTCGTTGTCAGCGAGACGTACGGGTCGCGCATTCTTGCGTTTGCGATCGAAGACAACGGAAGTCTGGGCTCCCCAGGCGTATTCGCCGACCTCGGTGAGGACCGGCATCCTGACGGCCTCTGCGTCGACGTTGAGGGCGGTGTGTGGGTGGGCTGCTACGACACCGGTGAGTTCCTCAGAGTCATTGCAGGCGGAACCATCACACATCGTGTTGTGATCGACGGTGGCTGGGCTGTCGCACCGGCGCTTGGCGGATCCGACGGGCGCACGCTGTACATGGTGGTCGATGAGACCAGTCAAGAGGGCCTGGTGAAAGGCGAATCTGCAGGACGAATGATGCAGGCACGCGTGGAAGTGCCGGGCTCGGGATCGCCCTGAGGGCATAAACACGTTCGATATCCGCAGGGGCGCCACCTGCACCTACATCGCCATCACCGGCAGGTTCTGGTCTGTCGGTGCGCTTGTTCAGTAGGGTCGCAGTGTCACGAGAGAGGAATTCATGAAGCTGAACCACGTTGTTGCAGGAACGGTCCTGGCCTTGGGGCTGGGTGCGGGAAGCCTCGTGGGGGCGAGCGCAGCGGGCGCCGCGCCGGTCGGTCCGGGCGTGGGCTTCGCCGAGAAGCCCCACCACCATCACGACTGGAAGCACCCCGGCAAGGGACCCCGTCACGCGAAGTGGCGCGGCGGTGACGTCGTGCGCGGCGTCGACGCGTGCATCTCGGCGACCAGCCCCACTGGAAACGTCAGCGGCTTCGTCTGCATTTGATTCTCGGCGGTTCTGCCGACCACGAAGCGCCCCCGGATCCTTCGGACCGGGGGCGCTTCGATGTCGCAGACCGTCGTCCGCGGTTCCGTTTGAGCCGGAGGTGTTCTCGATCAGGCGGCCAGCGGATCTTGTCAGCGGTCCGCGGCTTTGTTTGGATCGAGGGGTCAACGGTTTGTCTGTGGGAGGTCGTCATGGCCGGACCGGACGTAATGAATGCCCACCGCGCACAGCCGGACGAGCGGTCGCAGGCCGTCTCGGCGTTGTGCGGCGCCTTTTTCGATGACCGGATCTACCGATGGGTGGTCCCCGACGATGCCCGGCGCCGCCGGAGCGCAACGGTCTTCTACTCGCGGCTGGTCGAGGCGTGCTGGATCCATGGCGGCGTGTACGTCGCCGGCGCGGGTGCCGGTGCGGCACTGTGGGTTCCGCCGGACAGGACGCTGGTACCTGCTGAGAAGGCCGAGGCGTTCAACGGCGAGCTGATCGACAGTGCCGGGGATGCCGCGTCGTCGGCGCGGATGGCGCAGCTGTTCGCCATGCTCGACGACAACCATCCCGCAGACCCCTGCTGGCACTTGCTGTTCATGGGTGTCGAACCGGACGCGCAAGGTCGCGGAATCGGCGGCAGTCTGCTGGCCGCGGTGCTTCCCCAAGCCGATCGCGAGGAGGCTCCCGCGTACCTCGAAGCGTCGTGTCCGGAGAATGAACGGTTGTACGAACGCCACGGATTTGAGACACAGCGTGAGCTGACGGTCGCTGATTCGCCGGTCATCTACGCCATGTGGCGCGTCCCGTCAGGTAGTCGGTAGGCGGCTCACGGCACCACGACGGCGCGTCCGCGCACCTTTCCCTCGGCCAGGTCGCGGTACGCCTGCGCAGCATCGTCGAGCGAATAGATCGTCGACTCGACGTGCACCAGTCCGCGGGCTGCCAGAGTCATCAGCTCGGCGAGTTCCACCCGCGATCCCCAGTAGGTCGTCTGGATGCTCACCTCGTAGGGCTGGGAGAAGAACGACAGCGGCACCGACCCGCCACCGATACCCACGATCGTCACGTCACCCAAGGGTCGTGCCGCCGCCCGCGCGAGGTCGATGGTCTGCTCGGCGCCGACGAAATCCAGGAGCACGTCGGCGCCGCGGCCGCCGGTGAGCTCCCGGATCGCCCCGGCGGACTGGTCACCGGAGAGCACCACGTCGTCGGCGCCCATCCGGGTGGCCAGATCGAGCGCGTCCTGCCGGCTGTCCACGGCGATCACCCGGGCCGCGGTCGTCGCTTTGACCAGCTGCACTGCCAGATGGCCGAGGCCACCGACGCCGATCACCACGACGGTCGAGGTGGGCGTCATCTTCGGCCACGACCGGCGGATGGCGTGATAGGGGGTCAGGCCGGCATCGGTCAGCGCCGCCGCGGTCGCCGGATCGAGTGACTCCGGCAGCCGCACCAGCGACCTCGCCGCCGGCACCAGCAGATACTCGGCCATGCCGCCGTCCATGCCGAGCCCACCGCCGCCGCCGAGCACCGGCGCCGAGAGCGGGTCCTCGCAGTAGTTCTCCGCGCTGAGCGCACACCGCTCACACCGCCCACACCCCCACGGCCCGTACACCGCGACCGCGTCGCCCTCGGCCACGGACACGACGCCCTCGCCGACCGAGTCCACCCAGCCGGCGTTCTCGTGTCCGAGGGTGAACGGCGGTGTCCACGGCATCATCCCGCCGTCGAAGTCGTGCATCAGGTGCAGGTCAGAGTGGCAAGCGCCCGCCCCGCCGATCTTCACGACGACCTGGCCCGGACCGGGCGTGGGTTTGGGCACCTCGACGAACTCCGGCTCGCTCTTCCAGTTCGTCAGCCTCAGAGCCTTCATGGCGTCCCCTTGGGTCGTGCGACTGGTGTCGCTGATGGTAGGACGCGAACGTCCGGTATGAAGGGTTCTGCGTTGGCCTTTCGTCTCAGCCGTCTCAGCTATTCACGTTTTGCAGGCAGTTACTCGCACATTCCGTGCAGAACGTTGATGTCTGTGGCGCGACGGGCTGATGTGACTAACCCGGCTTCCCGGCGGGGTCGATCGGCGTGTAGGACAGCACCCCGTCGAGCTCGTTGCGCCAGGCCAGACCCATCCGCACCAGCTCCTCGGCGGCCTCGGTGTGTTCGGCCGGCACTTCCGGTTCGTGGGCGATCACCTCGGCGGCGGCGTGATGACGCGCGTCGGTGCGCGCGTCGGCCTGCACGGCCGACAGCCACCGCTGCCGCGGTTCCGCCTCGTTGCCGGGATCGTCTGCGGGGTTGTCCGGTGCTTCACTCATACCTTGTCGATTAGACCCTTGTCGGGCCGACGAAACCGACCGATTCGGCAGCCGATTTTGCCGACGATCGCGGCTCGGTATAGCCTGTCGCCGTGACCGTCGGTATGTGTGCCATGTATTGGCGCTTTATCAAGGCTCCGGGCGGAGCCGATAAAGCGCAGCACTAAGCACGCATCCACCCGGAGCCCAGGCAGTGACCAACAGGTCGCTGCCTTTCGCCATTAAAGGGCACCGGAGAGGCAGGTGCCCGTCATCAGGAAGGCACCTCAACCATGAATCTGGCGCAGATCGCCACCCCGCCCGCCACCTCGGACCGGCGCATCCGGCGATTCACCGAGATTCCCAGCCCGCACGACGTCCTCACCGAGTTCCCGCTGGGCGCCCGTCGGGCCGAGCGGGTCGCGCGGGACCGCGACGAGATCGCCGACATCCTCGCCGGCCGCGACGACCGGCTGCTCGTCGTGGTGGGCCCGTGCTCGGTGCACGACCCGGCCGCCGCGCTGGACTACGCGAGCCGGCTGGTCAAGGTGGCCGACGAACTCGGCGACCGCCTCAAGATCGTCATGCGCGTGTACTTCGAGAAGCCGCGCACCACGGTCGGCTGGAAGGGTCTGATCAATGACCCGGGGATGGACAACACCTTCGACGTCGCCCGCGGCCTGCGGATCGCGCGTCAACTGCTCCTCGACATCATCGACATCGGCCTGCCGGTCGGTTGTGAGTTCCTCGAACCCAACAGCCCGCAGTACATCGCCGACGCCGTCGCGTGGGGTGCGATCGGAGCACGCACCACCGAGTCGCAGGTGCACCGGCAGCTCGCGTCGGGGTTGTCGATGCCCGTGGGCTTCAAGAACGGCACCGACGGCAACATCCAGGTCGCCGTGGACGGCGTGAAAGCCGCTGCCGCAGAACATGTCTTCTTCGGTATGGACGACATGGGCCGCGGCGCGGTGGTGAACACCGAGGGCAACGAGGACTGCCACGTGATTCTGCGCGGCGGCACCGACGGCCCCAACTACGCCGCCGAAGCCGTCACCGCGACGGCCGCCAAACTGGCGGACGCGGGTCTGCCGGCCCGCGTCGTGATCGACTGCAGCCACGCCAATTCCGGCAAGGACCACGTCCGTCAGGCGGTGGTGGCCGGCGAGGTGGCGCAGATGGTGCGCGACGGTCTCCCGGTCAGCGGGGTGATGCTGGAGAGCTTCCTGGTCGCCGGAGCGCAGGCACCCGAGGCGCAGCCGTTGACCTACGGGCAGTCGGTCACCGACAAGTGCATGGACTGGGCGGCAACCGAGTCGGTGCTGCGGGAACTGGCTCGCCGCGACTGATTCGAAGTTGAGGCATCCGCCTCATGTGAGAGGGGGTTCGTGACCGCCACGCTGGGGTCATGAATACCGATCACACCCCCCGCTCTGCTGCCACCGACGTCGCTGACGCGCCGATACTGCCCACCGGACCCGACGAGACCGTCACCGGCTTCGGGGTGATGGGCTTGCCCTTCGCCAGTGGGCACTATTTGGCGTACCGCGACTTCCCGGCCGCGTCGTTCGTTCCCGGCGCGGCCGGGTACCGCTCGGTCTGGCACCGAGACCCCGGTGGTGCGTGGACGTTCTACGCCACCACCCCTGCCGAACACAGCTGTGCCCGCTACTTCAGTTCGGCCACGTCCAACGGCGCGGTCGAGTGCCCGATCGAGCTCACCTGGACCGGCGATTACACGCTGGCGATCACGATCCCCGACATCCTGGACTGGACTGTCGAACTGCAGAACACCGCATCGACGCGCCTGATGACCGCAGTCGCCACGCGGCTGCCCGACGGGGTCTGGACGAGGACGGGTGCGTTGGGCGCCATCGGACGTGTCGCCGGCACCGTGTTGGGTGCCGGACAGGTGCGCCTGGCCGGAACCATGCCCAACGGCCAGCATTTCCGCATCGCGCCGCGGCGGATGTGGGCGGTTCGTGCCAGCCGTGCGCAGCTTCGGGGCCAGGACCTCGGGACGGTGGCGCCGCTGCCGGATCAGGCACGCCTCGGCGACTTCCGGGCGCCGCAGCGGGGCCTGGCGGTGGTGGCCCAGGGTCGCTTCGACGCGTTCGACCCGACACGGCACCGCAGCGCGGCCGATCTGGCGACTTGACATGTCCACGGCCGCTTCGAGGCGCACACTCGAACCGATGAACGCGGCAGGCCCGACGAGGGCCGAGTTGCTCGCGGCCCTGTCGGTGGCCGTGGACCTCGGCTTGGGTCAGCCCGCCGAACACATGCTGCGCTCTGCGCTGATCGGCACCAGGATCGCCGACCGGCTGGGGCTCACCCGGGCGCAGCGGGACTGCGTCTACTACACCGCGTTGCTCATGTGGATCGGCTGCCATGCCGATTCCCACGAGTACGCCGGATGGTTCGGCGACGACATCGCGGTGCGCCGCGACTCCTACGCCGTCGACTGGTCGGGTCTGCCGTATTACCGGTTCATCCTCACCAATATCGTTCGGGGACAGCCGTTGTCCCGGCGTCTGCTCACGGTCGCTTCGTTGCTGACCGGCGCCCGGGCCCAGCTGATCCGCCTGATCCGTTCGCACTGCGCTTCGGCGGCGTTGCTGGCCGACCGGATGGGCCTGGACGCCGACGTCCAGCACGCGCTGGGATTCACGTTCGAACGCTTCGACGGCAGCGGGTTGCCCCACGGTGCGGCGGGCGACGACCTGCCGATCGCGATCCGGGTCGCGCAGCTGTCGGACATGGTGGAGGTGCACCATCGGACACTCGGGTTACCCGGCGCCCTCGCGATGGTCCGAGCCCGACGGGGCGGGCAGTTCGACCCCGCGGTCGCCGATGTCTTCCTCGACGGCGCCGAGCAGATCCTGGCGGGGCCGGGCGCCGGTGACAGTTGGGACGTCGCACTGCACGAGTCACCGGACCGGCACGACCACCTCACCGGTCCGGCACTCGACGCGTTGCTACAGGCCCTCGGCGAGTTCGTCGACCTGAAATGCCCCTTCACCCTTGGTCATTCCGGTGCCGTCGCGGAGCTGGCCGCCGGTGCCGCGGTCGCCGCCGGACTGGATGAGGACGCGGTCACGACACTGCGTCGCGCCGGCCACGTGCACGACCTGGGCCGCATCGGGGTGTCGAACAGGGTGTGGTCCAAGGCGTCGGCGCTGACCGCCGGCGAATTCGAGCACGTCCGGCTGCATCCCTACCTGACGGTGCGGATCCTCAGCCGGACAAGAGGTTTGGCCGACGTGGCCGAACTGGCGGGCAACCACCACGAATGCCTGAACGGTTCCGGATACCCGCGCGGGTTGGCGGGGCCGGCGCTGGGCATGTCCGACCGGATCCTCGCCGCCGCCGTGAGCTACCAGGCGGCACTGGAACCCCGACCCTACCGGGCGGCGCTGACGGCCGAGGGGGCCGCGCACCGCCTCACCGAGCGGGTCCGGGCAGGGGAAGTCGACGAGACCGCCGCGAACGCAGGGCTGTCGGCCGCGGGCCGGCCCACGGCGCGCGCCCGGTCCCGACCGGGCGGGTTGACCCCCCGCGAGATCGATGTGCTGCGCCTGGTTGCGCGTGGCGCATCCAACAAGGAGATCGCCGCGACCCTGGTGATCTCGGAGAAGACGGCGCGCAACCATGTGGAACGGACCTACAGCAAGATCGGCGTGTCCAACCGCATCGGCGCCAGCATGTACGCCCTGCAGAACGGACTGGTGAACTGACATGTCCACAACCATCGGCCGCGCAGCGGCCCTCATCTACGGAATCCTCTGCTATGCAGCCTTTCTCGTTGTCTTCCTGTACGCCATCGGATTCGTGACCGGTATCGGGGTGCCCCGCACCGTGGATCACGGCATCGATTCCTCGGTGGCCGAAGCGATCGTCGTCAACCTCGGCCTGTTGGGTGCTTTCGCCATTCCGCACAGCGTGATGGCCCGCCCCGGGTTCAAGAAGCGGTGGACCAGGATCGTGTCACCGGCGATCGAACGCAGTACCTATGTGCTGGTGTCCAGCGCTCTGCTGGGCCTGTTGTTCTGGCAGTGGCGCACGCTGGATGCGACGGTGTGGCATGTCGGCCCGCCCGCAGTGCGGGCGGCGATCTGGGTGGTCGCCGCGGCCGGCTGGGTGACGGTCGTGGCGTCGACCTTCATGCTCAGCCATTTCGAACTGTTCGGTCTGCGGCAGGTGTTCGACACGTGGCGGTCAGGAAAGCCCCACGGTGAGAACCATTTTCGGACGCCACTGCTGTACCGGTTGGTGCGCCACCCGTTGATGCTCGGGTTCGTCGTCGCGTTCTGGGCCGCGCCGACCATGACGGCGGGCCACCTGCTGTTCGCGGCCGCAAGCACGGCCTACATCTTGGTGGCGCTGAGGTTCGAGGAACGCGACCTGATCGCCACGCTCGGCGACCAGTACCGCCGATACCGTGGCGAAGTGCCCATGTTGATCCCGCACCCGACTCAGGCGCTGCGGCGGAGTCCCCGCTTGAGCAGCAGTTCCCGTTCGGACTCGCTCAGCCCGCCCCAGATTCCGTAGGGCTCACCCACCGACAGTGCGTGGCTGCGGCACTGCGTGATCACCGGGCATTGCCGGCACATCTCCTTGGCGCGCATCTCGCGCTGGGCGCGGGCACGTCCGCGTTCCCCGTCGGGATGGAAGAACATCGAGGAATCGACACCCCGGCAAACGCCGTGCATCTGCCAATCCCACACATCGGCATTCGGGCCCGGCAGTTCCTGCGGCTGTGGCATGGGAAATCCCCTCTCTGTCCACCCATTTCGCGTACGCAATTAACGCGTGAGTTGAAGATGAAAACCGAGCACAGTCGCCGATGACCACTCGTGCACACAACGTAGAAGGGCTTCGGATTTTCCGTCAATACCGTGGGTGTGTGCGTAACCGCATATCCGCAGGCAGAAAATTTACCTCACGTTCATCATTGCGAAGTTTGCGCGTCGAGTTCAGTGCTAGGACGGCTGATCCACGAGGTCGCCGTGAAACTGTTTCCGCTGTTCAATTCGACATGCGTCAGGTGGGTCGACGAGGGCGGGTGAATAGTCGTCAACACTGCTGTAACACGGGCTCCACGAATTGTTAACTGACGTATCGCGAAATTCTCGGGGACTGATAGCGTCGCGACCCGATGAGTACCGCCGACACCGCCGTTCTCACTGACGCGGCGTTCGGCCGTACACCGGGAACATGGCCGCTTCCGGCCGCGCGCACCGCGCACGAGCACTGGTTGCGGGCGGTGGCGGCGGCCGGGCAGGGTCGTTACAGCAGCGCCCTGACCGACCTGGCCACCCTCCTGCGGTGGGCGCCCCACGGACCGCTGGCCTCGCTGGCCCACAGCACCCGCGCGTCGTTCGTTCGTCAACTCGGCTGGCACGACGTCGCGCGCGGATTCGATGGGCGTGCGTGGGCCCTCTCCGGCGGGGAGGGGGAGGCAGCCGGCGACGCCCTGGTGGGATTGGCGGCCGACGCGCTCGGGGTCGGACGGTTCGACGCCTCCGAACGTGCGTTGGCGCGCGCCGCCGAGATCGTGGGGGAATCCGATGTCGCACGACTGCCGGTGCGGCTGGCGTGGGTGTCGGCCGAGCTGGCGATGTTCCGCGGTGACGGCGCCCGGGCGGTGACCTTCGCGCAGCACGCGGTGGAACTCGCCGGGACCACGGGGTCGGTGCGCCACGACGTCAAGTCCCGGGTCGTTCTGGCCGCGGCGCACTGCAGCGCCGGGGACCTGGAGAGCTCGCGGAAAGTGGGCGACGCCGTCCTGGCCGACACCGACGACTCGGGGTTGGTGCCGCTGCAGTGGGCGGTGGCGAGTCTGCTGGCCGACATCGGTAGCAATGAGTACACCGAGGCGCAGGTCACGACGATTCGTGACCGGGCCGCAACCTCCGTGACCAGATGGGGCGGCGTGTGGCGCCCACGGTAACGAGGTTGCGGGCATTACGGTCGTTATTGTTTAGCTGAGCCGGCACCGATCTGGTGCCGACCGACACAGCCACCTCGCCTCCGGGACGAGTGTGTCCCGCAGTAACGCTGGAGAAACCTCGCACGATGACAATTTCGGGAGAACGTCTCGATGATGTCGTCGCTGCGGCGGTAAACGGCAGTCGAGACGCCCTCCAGGAGGTGCTGAAGACCATCCGCCCCCTCGTCGTCCGGTACTGCCGGGCGCGGGTGGGAACCGCGGAGCGCAGCGGTCTCTCAGCTGATGACGTTGCTCAGGAGGTGTGCTTGGCTGCCATCACGGCGCTGCCGCGTTACAAGGATCAGGGACGACCGTTTCTGGCCTTCGTGTACGGCATCGCAGCGCATAAGGTTGCCGACGCACATCGGGCGGCCGCTCGGAACAAGTCCGACCCGATGGACGTCGTCCCGGAGCGTTACTCCGGTGAGGCGGGGCCCGAGCAGATGGCCATCGACTCCGAGTCCGCGGCCCGCATGAACGCGTTGCTGCAGATCCTGCCGGAGAAGCAGCGCGAGATCCTGATCCTGCGTGTCGTGGTCGGGATGAGTGCGGAGGAGACGGCCGAGGCCGTCGGGAGCACCGCGGGCGCTGTCCGCGTCGCCCAGCACCGCGCGCTGGCGCGGTTGAAGTCGGAGATCGCGACGACGGGACGCGACTATGCCTGACTTCGGACGTTTCGGCGCCAACGGGGGCGACCCGTCGCTCAACGACATCCACCGCACCGACCAGTTCCTCGATGCGCTGGCCGGGCAGCAGCCCGTGTACGCCACCGACCGTGAAGAAGCCGAGCTGGCGCAGCTGCTGGGGGGCTGGCGCGACGATGTGCGCCAGACCCCGGTCGGGACCGTGCTGTCCCTCGACGACGCTGTCGCCGCCCTGAACAAGACCACTTCGCCGGGCCGGCGGCGACGGCTGTCGCTGGCCGTGGTCGGTTCGGCCGCCGCGGCGGTGCTCTGCCTGGGCGGTTTCGGCGCGGTCGTCGCCGGCTCCGGTCCGGGTGACGCGCTCTACGGGATGCGCACGATGTTCTTCGGCGACCAGGGCCCCTCGGTCCGCGACGACGCGGTGACGCTGGCTGCCCAGACCGAGATGCAGCAGGTCGCTCAGCTCATCGAGCAGGGCGACTGGGACGGCGCCAAGGCCAAGCTGGAGGCGGTCACCACCACCGTCGCGACGGTCGGCGACGCCGAGACCAGGGAAGAACTCGTCACGCAGTGGCAGGAGCTCACGGTCAAGGTCGAGGCGCAAGACCCTGCGGCCACCGTGCCGCCGGGTGCCCCGCTGCCCACGTTCCCCGACGTTCCCGTGGTGGTCGACCCGGACGCCGTGTCGGTCACCGCGCCCTCGGAGGTGCCGGCGACCACCGTGACCAGCGAGCCGGCGGAGACCGCCGAACCGTCGACGACGACCGAACCCGGGGAGACCACGGCACCGTCGGAAACCCCGGCCCCGTCGTCGGAGACCACGGCACCGTCACAAGCCACGCCGACCTCGTCGGCTGCGCCCTCGCCTACCACCTCGGTGGCGGCTCCGTCGTCGACTCCGGCACCGACCTCGTCGGCCGCGCAGGCTCCCACGTCGACGGTGGTCGAGCAGTCCTCTGCGGCGACGAGCGCGCCGCCGCCGTCACCGACGAGCGCGACACCGGCACCCACCTCGGCGACGAGCAGGGCGGCGGTCACGACACCGACACCGACCCCGACACCGCAGCCCACGGCGACCACACCGGCGCCGACCACCACTGTTGTCGAGGAGGAGGTTGCGCCGTCACCGACATCGGCGGTGGCGCCGACCACCACGACCACGGTGGTGCCGGAAGGGGAGGGCTGACCCGAGCGGGATCAGCGGTAGCCGTCGGACTCCGATGCGGCTTCGTTGAGTGAGGCGTCGGCGTACCCGCGGCAGTAGTCCCAGGTGACGTAGGCGTCCGGTTCCGGGTCATACGCCGGTTCGTGGGGCCGCACGGTGCCGTCGACCAACAGCTGCAGCAGGTTGGCCCGCAGCATGTCCCAGTCGTGGTAGTGGTCCTGCTGGCATTCGTCACAGCAGACGACGAGGCCGCGAATTCCCTTGTGCGCCAACAATGCTTCGTAGACCGCGAGATCGGCCAGGTCGGCTTCGACGGCGATCCGCTCCTGCGGATCCAGCGGCTGACCGGGCTCCAGGGCGTCGAGAGCGGCCGAGGGATCGCTCGGGTCGTCGGCGAACGGATCAGGCGGCAGGCCTGGTGGCAGGTGGTCTCGCACGCCATCAAGACTACGCAGCCCCTCGCACATAGGCCAGCGCACGCCCGGCACGCCGTGGTCACCCCGAACGGCGGCCGCACAGCCGATAAGATGTGGCTTCAGGTCGCATATGGGCCTGCTGCACTGTCTCTGGAAGGCTTCCCCGATGTCGATCGCCGAAAGCAGCATCCCCATCGCCGTTCCGGTGTCCACGGGCGGCGATGATCCCACCAAGGTCGCGATGCTCGGGCTCACGTTCGACGACGTGCTGCTGCTGCCCGCCGCTTCCGATGTGATCCCGGCCACGGCGGACACCTCGAGCCAGTTGACCCGTCGGGTCCGGCTGAAGGTCCCGCTGGTCAGTTCGGCGATGGACACGGTCACCGAGTCGCGGATGGCCATCGCGATGGCCCGCGCCGGCGGCATGGGCGTGCTGCACCGCAACCTGCCCGCCGCCGAGCAGGCCGGCCAGGTCGAGACGGTCAAGCGCTCCGAAGCCGGCATGGTCACCGACCCGGTCACCTGCTCACCGGACAACACCCTGGCCGAGGTCGACGCGATGTGTGCCCGGTTCCGGATCTCGGGTCTGCCGGTCGTCGACGCCGACGACCAGCTCGTCGGGATCATCACCAATCGCGACATGCGCTTCGAGGTCGACCAGAACAAGCGGGTCGCCGAGGTGATGACCAAGGCGCCGCTGATCACCGCGCAGGAAGGGGTGTCCGCCGAGGCCGCGCTGGGGCTGCTGCGCCGTCACAAGATCGAGAAGCTGCCGATCGTCGACGGCCACGGCAAGCTCACCGGCCTGATCACGGTCAAGGACTTCGTCAAGACCGAGCAGTTCCCGCTGTCCACCAAGGACTCTGACGGTCGACTGCTGGTCGGCGCGGCCGTGGGCGTCGGTGAGGACGCGTGGTCGCGCGCGATGATGCTCACCGATGCCGGGGTGGACGTCCTGATCGTCGACACCGCCCACGCCCACAACCGCGGTGTGTTGGACATGGTGCACCGCTTGAAGAAGGCCGTGGGGGACCGCGTCGACGTCGTCGGCGGCAACGTCGCGACCCGCGCGGCCGCACTCGCCCTGGTCGAGGCCGGTGCGGACGCCGTCAAGGTCGGGGTGGGGCCCGGGTCGATCTGCACCACCCGGGTGGTCGCCGGGGTCGGTGCCCCGCAGATCACCGCGATCCTGGAGGCCGTTGCGGCGTGCAAGCCGTACGGCGTGCCGGTGATCGCCGACGGCGGACTGCAGTACTCCGGCGACATCGCCAAGGCGCTGGCCGCTGGCGCGTCCACCGCGATGCTGGGGTCGCTGTTGGCCGGCACCGCCGAATCTCCGGGCGAGTTGATCTTCGTCAACGGCAAGCAGTTCAAGAGCTATCGCGGCATGGGGTCGCTGGGCGCGATGCAGGGTCGCGGCGCCGCCGGCAACCTGCGCGGCTCGTACTCCAAGGACCGCTACTTCCAGGACGACGTGCTCTCCGAGGACAAGCTGGTCCCCGAGGGCATCGAGGGCCGGGTTCCCTACCGGGGCCCGTTGTCGACGGTCATCCACCAGCTCGTCGGCGGACTGCGCGCCGCGATGGGCTACACGGGCTCACCGACCATCGAGGCGCTGCAGCAGGCGCAGTTCGTCCAGATCACCGCGGCCGGTCTCAAGGAAAGCCATCCCCACGACATCACGATGACCGTGGAGGCCCCCAACTACTACACCCGCTAGGGTCTTGCGGGGCTGAAGGGGAGCGACGAATGCGCGACATGGTGGAAATCGGCATGGGCAGAACCGCCCGCCGCACTTACGAACTCGACGACATCAACATCGTCCCGTCCCGGCGGACCCGTTCCTCGAAGGACGTGTCGACGGCGTGGCAGCTCGACGCGTACCGGTTCGAGATCCCGGTGGTCGCCCATCCGACCGACGCGCTGGTCTCCGTCGAGTTCGCCATCGAGATGGGCCGCCTGGGTGGACTCGGGGTGCTCAACGGCGAAGGTCTGATCGGCCGCCACGCCGATGTCGAGGACAAGATCGCCCAGGTCGTCGCCGCCGCCGAGAATGACGCCGACCCGTCGGCGTCCACCCGGCTGCTGCAGCAGCTGCACGCCGCGCCGCTGGATCCCGAACTGCTGGGCGCCGCGGTCGCGCGTATCCGCGAGGCCGGCGTCACCACCGCGGTGCGCGTCAGCCCGCAGAACGCGCGTGCCCTGACCCCCGCGCTGGTGTCGGCGGGGGTGGAGCTGCTGGTCATCCAGGGCACCATCATCTCCGCCGAGCGGGTGGCGCAGAACAGCGAGCCGCTCAACCTCAAGACGTTCATCTCCGAACTCGACATCCCGGTCGTCGCCGGCGGCGTGCTGGACCACCGCACCGCGCTGCACCTGATGCGCACCGGCGCGGCCGGCGTCATCGTCGGCTACGGCTCGACCGAGGGGGCGACGACGTCGGACGAGGTGCTGGGCATCAGCGTGCCGATGGCCACCGCGATCGCCGACGCGGCCGCGGCGCGGCGCGAGTACCTCGACGAGACCGGCGGCCGCTACGTGCACGTGCTCGCCGACGGAGACATGCACACCTCGGGTGACCTGGCCAAGGCCATCGCGTGCGGCGCCGACGCCGTCGTGCTCGGCACCCCGCTGGCCTCGGCGGCCGAGGCGCTCGGCGGCGGCTGGTTCTGGCCGGCGGCCGCGGCGCACCCGTCGCTGCCACGCGGGGCGCTGCTGCAGATCGCCGCGGGGGAGCGCCCGTCGCTCGACCAGGTGCTCAACGGTCCGTCCGACGACCCGTTCGGGTCCCTGAACCTCGTCGGCGGGCTGCGCCGCTCGATGGCCAAGGCCGGCTACTGCGACCTCAAGGAGTTCCAGAAGGTCGGGCTCACCGTCGGGAGTTGACCGCCGGCTGCAGGCTGCGCAGCGTGCGGACCAGGTAGTCGTCGATCAGTCTCTTGCGGGCCTGTGAGTCGTCGACGGTGATCAGCAGCGCGTAGAGCCCCAGCAGGAAGTAGATCGCGCTGTTCATCGGCGTGACGTCTTCGCCGATCTCACCGCGCTGCCGGGCCTGCTCGATCTGCTCGGCGACCAGCACGATCAGCGGATGATCGTCGCTTTCCCCGTTGTCGCCGCTCACGGCGGTCGGTGGTCGGGTGGGTGAGAAATGCAGCGCCAGAAAGTCTTTGAACAACACCACACCGAGTCGGCGCTCCAGGCCGAGGATCAGGCGCACCGCCTCCTGCAGCGCCGCGGGCAGGTCATCGGTGGTCTTGGTGAAGGTCGCGAACCGTTTGGCGATCCGCGCCTCCTCGCGGTGCTCGAGTTCGAGCAGCACGTGTTCCTTGGTGGGGAAGTGGAAGAAGAAGGTGCCGTGGGCCACCCCGGCGGCCGACACGATCGTGGCGACGTCCGCCTCGGCCATGCCCGCGCGTTTGAACTCCGCGATCGCGGCGCCGAGCAGTCGCTCGCGGGTCTGCAGCCGCTTGGCCTCACGCGTCGTCATTCCGTTGACCACAGTGCCCGACCCTATCGTCTGGTGAGTTCGCCCAAGGCAGTGGCAAGTTACCCGGCGGTAAGTTCATACTGGTCAGATGAAGACTGACTACGACGTCATCGTCATCGGCTCGGGGTTCGGCGGGAGTGTGACCGCGTTGCGGCTCACCGAGAAGGGCTACCGCGTGCTCGTGCTGGAGGCCGGGCAGCGTTTCGCCGACCACGAGTTCGCCAAGACGTCGTGGGATCTGCGCAAGTTCCTGTGGGCGCCGCAGTTCGGGATGTACGGCATCCAACGCATCCACCTGCTCGACAACGTGATGATCCTCGCCGGAGCGGGCGTCGGCGGCGGTTCGCTGAACTACGCCAACACGCTCTATGTGCCGTCCGACCCGTTCTTCAACGATCCGCAGTGGCGCGACATCACCAACTGGCGCGACGAGTTGCTGCCGCACTACGACCAGGCGCAGCGGATGCTCGGCGTGGTCACCAACCCCACGTTCACCGACGCCGACCGTGTTCTCAAGGAGGTCGCCGAGGACATGGGCGTCGGCCACACGTGGGTGCCCACCCCCGTCGGGGTGTTCTTCGGTCCCGACGGAACCAAGACTCCCGGCAAGACGGTGCCCGACCCGTACTTCGGCGGTGCTGGACCGGCCCGCACCGGCTGCATCGAGTGCGGATCGTGCATGACGGGGTGCCGCTTCGGTGCGAAGAACACCCTGCTGAAGAACTACCTCGCGCTGGCCGAGAGCGCCGGGGCGCAGGTGCTGGCGATGACCACGGTCACCGACTTCAGCGAACGCGCCGACGGCGTCTGGCAGGTGCGCACCGTGCGCACCGGCAGCCTGCTACGCCGGCACCGGCCCACGTTCACCGCCCAGCACGTCGTCCTTGCCGCCGGCACCTACGGCACCCAGAAGCTGCTGTTCAAGATGCGCGATACGGGTCGCCTGCCCGACATCTCGGACCGGCTCGGGGTGCTCACCCGGACCAACTCGGAGTCGATCGTCGGCGCAGGCCGGCTGAAGGTGGGTGACGACCTCGACCTGACCCGCGGGGTGGCGATCACCTCGTCGATCCACCCGACCTCGGACACCCACGTCGAGCCGGTGCGCTACGGCAAGGGATCCAACGCCATGGGGCTGCTGCAGACCCTGATGACCGACGGCGCCGGACCCGAGGGCACCGACGTGCCCCGCTGGCGCCAGATCTTCCACATTGCGCGCGAGGATCCGAAAGGCACACTGCGCCTGCTCAACCCGCGCCGTTGGAGCGAGCGCACCATGATCGCGCTGGTGATGCAGAACCTCGACAACTCGATCACCACATTCACTCAGCGCACCCGGCTGGGTTTCCGCCGCTACCGCAGCACCCAGGGCCACGGTGAGCCGAATCCGTCGTGGATCCCGGTCGGCAACGAGGTGACCCGCCGGATCGCCAAGAAGATCGACGGCGTGGCCGGCGGCACGTGGGGAGAGTTGTTCAACATTCCGTTGACCGCGCACTTCCTCGGCGGCGCGGCCATCGGTGACAGCGCCGAGACCGGCGTCATCGACCCGTATCACCGGGTGTACAACTACCCGACGCTGTCGGTGGTCGACGGTGCGGCGATCTCGGCCAATCTCGGTGTGAATCCGTCGCTTTCGATCACCGCGCAGGCCGAACGGGCCGCGTCGCTGTGGCCGAACAAGGGTGAGCAGGATCTGCGGCCCGCGCAGGGCGAGCCCTACCGGCGTCTGGCGCCTGTCCCGCCGGCGCACCCGGTGGTGCCCGCCGACGCACCCGGGGCGCTGCGTCACCTGCCGATCGAATCCGCCACGTCGGCGGGCTGACCGGCGGGTCGGGGTTCCAGTGGCCGGCGGATCAGGCACCACACGTGATCTTCGTCGACCACCATATCGGCGCCGTCGTGGAGATGATCGTCGGTGGCGGTGCCGCGGTCGCAGACGACGCTGACCTCCAGTACCTGCCCGGTGCATGACACCACCACGCGCGCACGGCTTTCGGCGTGGTCGAGAAGGCCCGCCACAGCGGCTGTCACCGCGTCGATGTGCGTGTCGTCCACGTCGGGCAGCGACCCGATGACGTCGACCGTCACGTCGATGTCGCGGCCTTCGGCCGCATCGACGAGGGGACGGATCGCCTGCATCAGCGGATGGGCGAAGGTACCGGTCTGCTCGAACAACGCTCGCAGACGGCGGCATTCGGCCCGCGCGCGCGATCGGGTGTCCGCGTCGATCACCTGCGCGCACGCCAACGACTCCAGCAGCGGAACCACGCGATCGACGATGTCGGCGTAGCGGCGCTGGTATTCGACACGCAGGGCCGCGGCCACGCGTTCGCGGGCCAGGATGTCGTGATGGGCCCGGGTCTCGGACTGGGCGGCCGTGGCGGCCTGACGCATCAGGTCGTTGAACACCAGCGCGAACAGCTGGACTCCGAGGATGCTCGCGGTGCCCAACCCGATGTTGACCAGCGCCGCCCCCGTCGGGTCCTGCCACAGCACCACCGCATTGCCGACCACCCAGTACCCCACCAGGATGGCCGCGCCCATCCGGACGGGGAGGGACAGCAACAGCGGCAGCACGCACCAGCCGATCCCACTCTGGGCCCAGTGGGCATATCCGAGGACCGAGCCGCCGTGCACCGACAACGGTTGGACGACGGCGACGACCAGCAGAGCGGCCGCGGCCGGCCCGATCAAACGCGTTCGGCCCCATACGATCGACGGAACCGCGGCCGATGCGGCCACCGCGGCCAGGATGCCGAGGGCGGTGTTGAGACCCGGGGACGTGGCCGCCGCGGCCGGCGGCACGGTGACCAGCAGGTTGATCACCGCGTAGGCCGTCAGCGCCAACCCGTACCGGGTACGGGCCGGCACGACCAGCGCGTCGGTCTCACCGCGCCGATCGTCGGGTTGCTGGGTGAGCCAGGAGAGTTCCACGGTCGTTCCGCGCTGCGGCCGGGAGGTGATCCGTGCGTGACCGCCCGATCGTTGCATCCGGCCCAGCACCGATTCGCGCAACCCGTGCCGGGACGAGGGCGCGTCGGCGTCGAACCCGCGGCCGTCGTCACTCAGGCGGACCATGGTGTCCGACACCGTGATCCGCAGCCGGTCGGCGCCGGCGTGGCGGTCCACGTTGGTCATCACCTCGCGGGCGGCCGCGATCACCGGTTGCGCCGTGCGC
This sequence comes from Mycobacterium sp. pV006, assembly GCF_041287115.1. Lineage (NCBI taxonomy): Bacteria > Bacillati > Actinomycetota > Actinomycetes > Mycobacteriales > Mycobacteriaceae > Mycobacterium > Mycobacterium sp. pV006. The sequence goes on from NZ_JBGGKT010000004.1 coordinate 273,859, forward strand.
CCCGGCAGCCAGAGCCGGTCGTGTCCGTCGAATTCCACCGGAGTCGTGAGATGTTCGGCGCATTGCCGCAACGCGCCGACGAGATTGACCCAGGGTGGCGGCGCCGCCCACGTCTTCTCGCGGAGCAGGGCCAGATCGCGGCGGGCCTGTGCCGCCACTCGCTGGGGGTCCAGGGCCGTGCCGTGTCCGACCATGAGCAGCGTGGAGGCCGCGGTGTCGTGCAGCAGGGCGACCTGTTCGTGCTCGTAGTCGCGGACCGCGTCGTTGACCTGCCGAGCGAGGTCGGCGTTCTCGCGGTCGGTGCGTACCTGATCCACCGTCGTGGCCACGCCCAGGAGCATGAGGCGGATCACCGACGCCGTCGCCCACTGCAACGCGAAGTAGTACAGCGCGGTCACCGACGAGACGTCCTGCCAACCGGTCACGCCTGCGGTGCCGACGGCGTAGCACGCCGCGACACCGAGGGTCAGCACCAAGCTCACGCGCGGGGCCACCGATACCGAGATGCTCACCACCGCGGTCCCGGCGATCGCCTGGGGAGCGCTGTTGGACAGGTGAAATCCCGGGTCGGCCACCAACAACGGCAGACTCGCGCAGATCGCCAGCACCAACACGTAATCCACGGCCAACCATCCGGCGGCCCGGGACCGGGTGCAGAGCCGATAGGCAGACCACGCCGCGAGCACCGCCAGCAGCACCCGCCCGAAGGGCGAGGCGCCGGAACCCGGGTCGGCCAGCGCGATCAACGACACACCCACGTTGACCGAGTTGCGCATCAGCAATCCGACCGTGGCTGCGCGCGCCGACATCTGCCGTCCGAACGCATCGGTCGTGCCGTACGTCGCCACGGTCCCCCCGCCGTCGTCGATGCTCCCTCGGCGATACGTTATCCCGTCGCTGACGACGGGGAGTGGCGACAGGCGAAGCGACGAAACGGCAGTTCGTAGCAACACAATCACATCGGGACGCGGAGTCTCCGACTTTGCCGAGACACGTGTCACGTGTGGTGGGATAACGGTCGCGGGCCGGTGCCGACTGCGGTTGAATACGCGCGACGACACCGGGATGTCCGTTTGGGGAGGGTGGGGAATGGCGCGGGGGGAAACGGTCCGCATCGTGATCATCGACGATCACGACGTGGTGCACGCCGGTGTGCAGGCCTGGTGCGCCGACGCCGATCCGCCGATCGAGGTGGTCGGCAGCTATCCGGGACCCGCGCAGTTCCTCGCCGACGCCGATGTCACCGCCGATGTGGTGCTGCTGGATCTGCAGATCGAGGGCAACCGGCCCGACTTCGACGCGTTGCGGCGGCTCTGCGACGGCGACACCCGGGTGATCGTGTACAGCCACATCACCGCCGACGAGGTGATCCTGACGTGCCTGGAGCTGGGCGCGGTGACCTATCTGACCAAGTCCGAAGGCAAGTTGCACCTCATCGAGGCGGTGCACGCCGCCCACTCCGGCACCCCGTATGTCGGGCCCCGGATGGGCAAGGCGCTGTTGAACGACACCACGCTGGGCCGCATCAAGTTGACCGAGCGGGAGAAACAGGTTCTGGTGGCGTGGTTCCAGACCGAGAGCAAAGAACTCGTCGCCAAACGCCTGTTCATCGCGCCGACCACGGTGCGTACCCACCTGCAGCGCGCGCGGGCGAAGTATGCGAGTGTGGGCCGGCCCGCGCCGACCAAGTCGGCGCTGCTGGCACGGGCTATCGAGGACGGGATCCTGAGCCTCAACGATCTGTGAGGCGGGTTCGTACGTTCGGGTGACAGACGGCCTGGGTGTAGGGCCGATACCGTTGCTGCGTCGGGGGATGTAATCACCGGGAGCGTCACCGCTGGTGCGACAGCCGTCTTCGGGGGGTGACGGCCGGCCCGGGTCGTGGGCGCACCGGTGACCACACACATCGCCTCCTCACTAAACTGACCGGGTGGATGCTGCAACCCCCCGCCCCGTCCTGGTTGTCGACTTCGGCGCGCAATACGCCCAGCTGATCGCCCGTCGCGTCCGGGAAGCGCGGGTCTTCTCCGAGGTCGTCCCGCACACGGCGGGAATCGACGAGATCAAGGCGCGCAACCCCCGCGCCCTCGTGCTCTCCGGCGGGCCGGCCAGCGTGTACGCCGACGGCGCGCCGCAACTGGATCCCGCGGTGTTCGATCTCGACATCCCGGTGTTCGGGATCTGCTACGGATTCCAGGCCATGGCACAGGCGCTCGGCGGCACGGTCGCCCAGACCGGTACCAGTGAGTACGGCCGCACCGAACTCAGAGTCACCGGCGGACAACTGCATTCGGATCTCCCCGAGACGCAGCCGGTGTGGATGAGCCACGGCGACGCGGTCACCGAGGCGCCGGCCGGCTTCGACGTGGTGGCCACCAGTTCCGGTGCCCCGGTCGCGGCGTTCGAGAACCGCGACCGGCGACTGGCCGGCGTGCAGTACCACCCCGAGGTGATGCACAGCCCGCACGGTCAGCAGGTGCTCAGCCGTTTCCTGCACGAGTTCGCCGGGATCGACGCCACCTGGACGCCGGCCAACATCGCCGACGCGCTCATCGAACAGGTGCGTGCCCAGATCGGGGACGGCCGCGCGATCTGCGGGCTCTCCGGCGGTGTCGACTCTGCCGTGGCGGCCGCGTTGGTGCAGCGCGCCATCGGCGACCGCCTGACGTGTGTGTTCGTCGATCACGGGCTCCTGCGGTCGGGGGAGCGGGCGCAGGTGCAGCGTGACTTCGTCTCGGCCACCGGCGCGAAGCTGGTCACCGTCGACGTGGCCGACCGCTTCCTCGAGGCGCTGTCGGGGGTGACCAACCCCGAAGGTAAACGCAAGATCATCGGACGCGAGTTCATCCGGGCGTTCGAAGGTGCCGTGCGCGACGCCGTCGACGTGTCCGGCGGCGACGTGGAATTCCTGGTGCAGGGCACGCTGTACCCCGACGTCGTCGAATCCGGTGGCGGATCGGGCACCGCGAACATCAAGAGCCACCACAACGTCGGCGGCCTGCCCGCCGACCTGAAGTTCACCCTCGTCGAACCGTTGCGGCTGTTGTTCAAAGACGAGGTGCGCGCCGTGGGGCGTGAGCTCGGACTTCCGGAGGAAATCGTTGCGCGGCAACCGTTCCCGGGGCCGGGACTGGGGATCCGGATCGTCGGTGAGGTCACCGCCGACCGGCTCGAGACGTTGCGTCGCGCCGATGCGATCGCCCGTGAGGAGCTGACCGCAGCGGGTCTGGATCACCAGATCTGGCAGTGCCCGGTGGTACTGCTCGCCGACGTCCGTTCCGTCGGGGTGCAGGGCGACGGACGGACCTACGGTCACCCGATCGTGCTGCGACCGGTTTCCAGTGAGGACGCGATGACCGCGGACTGGACCCGGGTGCCCTACGAAGTGCTGGAACGGATCTCGACGCGTATCACCAACGAGGTGCGGGAAGTCAACCGCGTGGTACTCGACATCACCAGCAAGCCGCCGGGCACCATCGAGTGGGAGTAACGCGGCCTATTCGCCTGCCGCGGACTGCTTTTCGATCAGGTCACCGAGCAACTGCGCGACCACCGTCTCGACGGCCGACTCGACGGAGAACGCCAGCGTGGCGCCGACGGCGGTGACGGCCTGGGTGCGGAAACGCACCAAAGTGGTGATCAGCTCGGCGACTTCGACGTCGTCGGGAACCGCGGCTCCGGGATTGATCTTGTCGATGACTTCCTCGAGGCCGGCCTGGACCAGGATCGCGCTGATCTGATCGAGCAGCGGGGTGACCTGCTCGTGCAGATCGATGAGCTTGTCCAGGGCCACGCCGTGCTCCCGGATCTCGGTGAACGCCTCCACCAGCGTGGGACGCACGATCGTGGCGGAGCCGGCGTCGTCGACACGGATGATGCCGAGGGACACCAGGCGGTCGAACCCGGCGGGGTCGTCGATCCGCTGCTGGGCCGCGCTCAACGACATGCGCTGTGGTTTCTCGGTGGCCCAGCTGCCCGCGATCGCCGACTCGAGGCCGAGCATGTCGCCGAGGTCCTTGCCCTGTTCCCACGCCGAGAGCATCTCCTTGACGTGGGCGATGTTGTAGCCGCGGTCCAACAGCGACGTGATCAGCCGCAGCCGCGTCAGATGGGTGTCGTTGAACAGCGCGATGCGGCCGACCCGCAGCGGCGGGTGCAGCAGACCACGGTCCCGGTAGACGCGGATGTTGCGGGTGGTGGTGCCGGCCAGCCGGGCGAGTTCGTCGATGCGGTACTCGCCGGAATCGGCGGAGCCGTGCGGTTGTACCGCGGCGTCGAACAGTTGGGACACCGCGTTTTCGACGACGTCGCGCGAACCGCGGCGGATGCGCCGCAGGATGGTCTGGATCGGTCCGGACATCTCAGGCCGTCGACGTCGCACGCGCGCGTGCGTCTCGGGCCACCGCGGTGTAGTCCTCGGATCGGAAGTCGAGCATCTGTCGACGATACTGGGTGGCCAACCCGGGATACATCGCCGCATTGTGTCCGTCGGCGGTGAGATACCAACTGCGGCAGCCCGACATGAACGTCGTCTTCGCCAGGTCGGTCTGCAGTCGGTCGTTGTACCGGCGTTGCGCCTCGGCGCGCACGTCGAGGTAGCGCAGATCTCGGTGCAGCAGCGTGGTGATCGCGGTGACGGTGTAGGCGATCTGCGCTTCCACATAGACCAGCAGCGAGTTGTGGCCGGGCCCGGAGTTCGGCCCGGTCAGGACGAACAGGTTCGGGTAGCCGTGGACGTTGATGCTCTTGTAGGCCTCGGCGTGGTGGGCCCAGTCCTGCTGCAGCGAGCGACCGCCGATCCCGGTGACCGGGAACGGCGGCCCGGTCAGGTGTACGTCGTATCCGGTGGCGAACACGATGGCGTCGAGATGGTGCTCGATGCCGTCGCTGGTGCGGATCCCTGCCGGACTGAGGGTGGCGATGGGCCAGGTGATCAGTTTGCAGTTGTCCCGTTGCAGCGCAGGGTAGTAGTCGCCGGAGACGAGGGTGCGCTTGCATCCCGGGGTGAAGTCCGGGGTGAGTTGGCGGCGCAGCCACGGATCTTTGACCTGGGCGCGGAGGTGGGCCTTGCCGACTTCGGCGAACAGCCGACTGATGGGGGTGTCCCACACCAGTCCCGCGGCGCCCGCTTCGTGACCCCAGTACAGCGCCTGGCGCAGAAGGTCCTGGGTGAACGGGACTTTGGCGAACAGCGCGCGGGCCGGCGCGGGCAGTGGCGCGTCGATACGCGGCAACACCCAACCGGGTGTCCGCTGGAACACCTTGACGAATTGTGCGCTCTTGACCAGTTCGGGAACGATCTGCACGGCGCTGGCGCCGGTGCCGATCACCGCGACCCGCTTTCCGGAGAAATCGTAGTCGTGATCCCAAGCGGCGCTGTGGATCTTGTGTCCGGTGAAGGTGTCGATGCCGCGGATGTCCGGCCAGGTGTGGTCGGCCAGCGGTCCGGTGGCCAGCACCACGGTGCGGGCACGGATGGTTCTGCGGCGACCGGTCTTCGCGGTCCACACCCCGGTGCGCTCGTCGAAGTCCAGTCCGGTGATCTCGGTGCCGAATCGGATCAGCGGACGCAATCCGTACGCGTCGGTGAGGTTTTCGATGTAGTCGTAGATCTCCGCCGCCGACGGATAGGTCCGGGACCAGTTCGGGTTCGGGGCGAACGAGAACGAGTACAGCAGTGACGGAATATCGCAGGCCGCACCGGGATAGGTGGTGTCGCGCCAGGTGCCACCCACCCGGTCGCTGCGCTCGACGATCACCAGGTCGGTGATCCCGGACTCCCGGAGTCTGATCGCGCTGCCGAGCCCGCTCAGGCCGGCACCGACGATCAGGGTGTCGTGAACACGCTTGCCGCCGGCCATGTCTCAGGCCGCCGGCTCGTGGGTGAGCTCCTTGAACCAGCTGGGGATGGGCCGCAGCAACGACCGAGGATAGCGTTCGGACATCCACACCATCGAGTTGGCCAGCAGGTGATACGGGTGGTGGGGGTTGACGACCATCGCCGCGTGGCGTTTGAGCACCCGGTAGGTCGGAACCCGGTGGGTGTGTTCACCGCGTTCGCCCAGCGCGCCGAACCGTTTGACGGCGTTGTAGAGGCGCTCCGGTTCCAGGCCCATGGCGACGATCTCGTTGCGGAGGCGGTTGAGCAGCGGGATGTACATCACCGCGCCGATGATCAGGCCGGGGGTGGCGACATTGCCGACGAACTCGATGGCCAACCGGCGCAGGTCGGCGTGGCCGATCATGTCGAGCACCGCGAAATCCACGGCGATATGCCGGGATTCGTCGTTGTTGATCTTCTCGAACACCTGGTGGCAGACGGGGTCGTCGACCTCCTCGAGGAGGAACTTCAGCAGGGCGCCGTCGAGGGCGACCTCGAGCATCGGGATGACCGTGCCCAGGATGGACAGCGACATGTCGTCGGCGTAGGTGTCCAGCCAGTCCATCGCAAGCCGGATGTTGACGTTGGGTTCGGGCATTGCGGGCCGCCCGCCTTCGGTCACCTCGTCGAGCATGCCCCACCGCTTCATCAGTGCCAGTTCGGCATTGGCGTGCCGTTGTTCCTCGGCGTGAAAGTAGCGGTAGATCTCGGCGATGGTCGGTGTCGGTGCCTTCTTGGCCAGCGCCGCGAATCCGCGGGCGCCGATGTTCTCGATCCAGCACAGGTCGGCCATGAAGGCCTTGAGCTTGGGGCGTTGTTCGTCGGTGATGCGTTCGGCGCCCGGGGCGTCCCAGTCGATGTCGGCCAGTGCCCACTGCCGGTCCTTGATCTTCGCCAACATCGCGTCCATGTCGATGGCCATGCCCGGATACAACTCTCAATGATGACATTTGTCAATGTCACATTTCGGTGATGGCGTCGTGATTCTGGTTGACGTCTGTCGGAGGGCAGGTGTTTACTGGCGACATCGAACAAATTTTCGATAACAGATGATTCGGGTGAGGTGAAAGGTGCTGCTGTGACCACTGCAAAAGCGCTGAACCGCTGTCCGATCAAACGCGCTGAACAGGTCGAACAGCTGCGCAAGCAGATGGCGTCGGTGTCCGGCAAGGTGGGTGTGGGCCGGCGGCCCATCGAACCGTCGGCAGACCCTGCGCCTGTCTCGGAAACTTTGCTGGCGGACCCCGATTCTCTACCGGAACCGCTGGCGGAGGTGCTTCCGGCATCGTTGCCGCGCGGCACTGTCGCCGTCGTGTCGGGGGCCCGCTCTCTGCAACTGGGCCTCGTGGCTGCGGTCACCGCCGCGGGCGGGCACGTCGCGATCATCGGCCAACCCGACGTCGGCCTCCTGGCCGCCGTCGAGATGGGGGCCGATCTCAGTCGCATCGCGGTCATCCCCGAACCGGGGGCCGACCCGGTCGAGGTGGCTGCCGTGCTGATGGACGGCATGGACCTGGTGGTGCTCGGGTTGGGTGGCCGGTGCGTACCGGCCACGCGGGCCCGGGCATTGGTCGCCCGCGCCCGCCAGCGCGGGTGCACTCTGCTGGTCGCCGACGGGGACTGGCAGGGAGCCTCCGCCCGATTGGAGGCCCGGGTCAGTGGCTACGAGATCACCGGCGGCCGTGGCGGACAGCCCATTCCCGGGTGCGGTCGGATCAGCCGGGTGCGGTTGACCACGCGTGCGCGGGGACGTCTCGCGGGTCCGGCCCGCGTCGTGGGCAGCTGAGCGGCCGATGGCGCAGAGCAGGGTCCTCGCGTTGTGGTGCATGGACTGGCCGGCGGTCGCCGCGGCGGCTGCCGCGGAGCTGCCCCCTACCGTCCCGGTGGCGGTCACGTTGGCCAACCGCGTCATCGCCTGTTCGGCGGCCGCACGCGCGGTCGGGGTCCGCCGCGGGCTGCGCCGGCGGGAGGCGCAGGCCCGCTGCCCGGAATTGCACGTGGTCACCGCCGACCACACCCGCGATGCCCGGCACTTCGAGCGCGTGACCGCGGCGGTCGACGAACTGGTTCCGCGCGCCGAGGTGCTGCGCCCCGGGCTGCTGGTGCTGACGGTGCGCGGGGCCGCCCGATACTTCGGTTCCGAGCAGCTTGCCGCCGAACGTCTGGTCGACGCGGTCGCCGCGGCCGGCGCCGAATGCCAGGTCGGCATCGCCGACCAGCTGCCCACAGCGGTGTTCGCCGCGCGGGCCGGCCGCATCATCACGGCCGGCGGCGACGCGGAGTTCCTGGCGCCGTTGTCGATCCGCCAGCTGGCCACCGAACCCAGCCTGTCGTCCGCCTCCAGGGAAGACCTCTCAGACCTGTTGTGGCGCCTCGGTATCCGCACGCTGGGGCAGTTCGCGGCGCTGTCCCGAAGCGATGTCGCGTCCCGGTTCGGCGCCGACGCGGTGATCGCGCACCGGGTGGCCTGCGGTGAGTCCGCCCGAGGTCCGTCGGGGCGGGAACCGGAGGAGGACCTCGACGCGGTGCTGGAGTGCGATCCGCCCATCGACCGGGTGGATGCGGCGGCGTTCGCGGGACGGTCGCTGGCCGGCATCCTGCACCGCAGTCTGGCCGCGGCCGGGGTGGGCTGCACCCGCCTGGCCATCCACGCCGTCACCGCCGACGGGCGGGAGCTGGAACGGGTGTGGCGGTGCGCCGAGCCGCTGACCGAGGACGCCACCGCCGACCGGGTGCGCTGGCAGCTCGACGGCTGGCTGAACCGGCGCAACCCGCAGGACCGGCCCGGGGCGCCGATCACGGTGTTGCGGCTGCGTCCGGTCGAGGTGGTGTCGGCCGAGGCCCTGCAGCTGCCGCTGTGGGGCGGGCTCGGCGAGGAGGACCGGCTGCGGGCGCGGCGTGCGCTGGTGCGGGTTCAGGGGCTGCTCGGCCCGGACGCCGTGCGGGTCCCGGTGCTCAGCGGAGGCCGCGGCCCCGCCGAACGCATCACCTTCACCGCACTCGGCGATGAGCTTGCGCCCCAGGCCGATCCGCGTCAGCCGTGGCCCGGTCAACTGCCTGAACCGTCCCCGGCGGTGCTGCTCGACGACCCGATCGAGGTCTTCGATGCCGAGGGGGCGCCGGTGCGGGTCACGGCGCGGGGATTGTTCTCCGCCGACCCGTTCCGGTTGACCGCGCCGGGACGCTCGGGCCGGGTGTCCTGGTGGGCAGGCCCGTGGCCGGTCGACGAACGGTGGTGGGACCCCTCGCAGGCAAAGGGCGGCCGAGCGGCACGCGTACAGGTCCTCGTCGGCGCCGACCCTCCGCAGGCGCTGCTGCTGTGTTACCGGCAGCGCCATTGGTACCTCGAGGGGGCCTACGAGTGAGGCAGCTGCGCGGCGAACCCACCCACCCGCGCGATGAACCGGTCGAAGAACACGCGCGGGTCCACCGCAACCCCGATGCGCGCGTTGGGTTCCCGGCCCCATCGTCGGCTCCAGTCGGCGATCGTCATGCCGCGGGTCAGGGTGCCGGTCAACTCGACGTCCACCGGGGCGGCCCGGCAGGTCACCAGCTCCGGGTCCAACGCCACCGCCGCAGCCAACGGGTCGTGCAGATGCGCCAGATAGCCCTCGCCGCAGTCGTGATGGAACTCGAAGTAGAACCGCATCGCGTCCTCGAGCACCCGGATCAACGGGTGGCTCGCGGTCGACCGGGTTCCTCGCTCGTCGTGCTCGGACATCGGCGACGACGACGCTCCGGCGGCATCGGCCAGCGCACTCATCAGCTCCGGGGTCATCATGACGTTCTCGGTCAGGTTGAGGCCCAACACGATCGGCGGCTCGTCTGCGTCGGAGAATCCCGCGAACACCTCGGCGGCGGCTTCGGGGTCGACGCTGACGTTCCATTCGGCCACCGGGGTGGTGTTGCCGCGGTAGTCGAACGCGCCGCCCATGATCACCAGCCGTTTGATCAACCGCGGCAGTTCGGGCTCGATGCGCAACGCCAGCGCCAGGTTGGTCAACGGACCGACTGCCGTCGCAACGAGTTCACCGGGATACGCGCGGGCGGCGCGCACCCAGGCCTGCGCCGCATCGTAGGTCGTCAGCTCCGCCGTAGGGGCGGGCAACTGCGCATACCCGAGACCCTGCGGGCCGTGGGTGTCCTCAGCGGTGCGCAACGGCGTGCTCAACGGGCTCTCCGAGCCCTTCGACACCGGCACGTCGGTCCGCCCGCACAGCTGCAGCAGCCCCAGGTTGTTCTCGCAAACCTGGTGCACACCAACGTTGCCCGCGGTCGAAGCGATGCCGACCACGTCGGCTTCCGGACTGCCGAACAGGTACACCAGCGCCATCGCGTCGTCCACCCCGGTGTCGACGTCGACGAAGACGGGGTGCCGTCCCGCGCTCACCAATGCACGCCGGGCAGCAGCCGCACCGCCCGCTTGACCGGGCGCGGGATCCGCAGCGCCGGCACAGTGAGGCTCGGGCGGGCAGGCGGCGGGGTCTGCGGCCGGTCCGCTTGGTCCTCGATCTCGCCGCGGGCCGCCGGAGAGTCGGGATAGCCCAGTGACAGCTGATGCAGGAAGCGACGCGCGAGCTTCGGGGTCAGATAGGTGCCGAAGTCGGCGAACGTGCCGATCGGGGTGTCGATGCGCACCGGCTTCTCGACCAGCGCGCGCACCACCATCGCCGCCGCGTGCTCGGGCGAGATCGCCGGGGCCGGGTTCAACCGCCCGGACGGTTCGATCATCGGGGTGGCCACCAGCGGCATGTGGATCGTGGTGAACGTGATGTGGTCGGACAGGGTTTCGGCGCCGACCACATGGGCGAACGCGTCCAGCGCCGCCTTGCTCGGGATGTAGGCGCTGTAGCGCGGGTTGTGTGCCTGCGCGCCCGCCGAGGACACGTTGACCACATGACCGAATCGGCGTTCGCGCCAGTGCGGGAGCAGCGCCAGCACCATGCGCACCGCGCCGAAGTAGTTGACCGCCATCACCCGCTCGTAGTCGTGCAGACGATCGGTCGAGGAGTAGACCGAGCGGCGAATCGACCGGCCGGCGTTGTTCACCAGGTAGTCGACGTGGCCGAACCGGCCCAGGATGTCCTTGACGGTGTGCTCGACGGTCTCGGAGTCGGTCACGTCGCACGTGAACGCGTGCGCGTCGCCGCCGGCGGCGCGGATCTCGGCGATCAGCTCGTCGAGTGCCTGCCCGTCGCGGGCCAGCGCGAACACCGTGGCGCCCCGTGCGGCGACGGCGACGGCCGAGGACCTGCCGATCCCGCTGGACGCGCCGGTGATGATCACGTGCTTGCCCACCAGCGGTCCGGCCGGATCGTCGCGGCGGGCCCGGTCGGGGTCGAGGTGCTCGGCCCAGTACCGCCACAGTCGGGGAGCGTAGGACGCGAAGTCCGGCACCCGGATATCGGTGTCGCGCAACGCTTCTGTGGTGCGGTCGCACGTGAACGTCGGGGCGAGCTCGACCACGTCGAGGACTTCTCCGGGCACCCCGAGCTGGGTGGCCGCGACGTTGCGCATCGCCTTGGCCGGTCCCCGGGCCCGCAGCACCGGGGTGGTCACCGCCCGCGGCAGCGAACCGACCACCGGCGGCAACCCGGCGGCGGGGGCGACGCCGCGGTAGATCTCGCGCAGGCTGATCGACTCCGGGGCGGTCAGATGGAAGGTCTGCCCGTCGTGGCCGGGACGGCGCATCAACGCGGTCAGCGCGTCGACGACATAGTCGACCGGGACGATGTTGGTGCGGCCCGCGTCGGGAACGAACATCGGTGTGACGCGCGGCAGCGCAGCCATCCTGGCCAGCAGTCCAAAGAAGTAGTACGGCCCGTCGACCTTGTCCATCTCCCCGGTTCGGGAGTCACCGACGACGATGGCCGGTCGGTAAATCCGGAACCTCAGATCCGTCGTCGACCGGACCAACTGCTCGGCTTCGAACTTGGTGCGGTGGTACGGGGTCGGCAGCTTCTGCCCGACGTCGAAGTGGTCCTCGGTGAAGACCCCTCGATGGGTGCCGGCCACCGCGATCGACGACACGTGGTGCAGCGTGGCGTTCCAGCGCTGTGCCAGCGCGATGACCGTGCGGGTGCCGTCGACGTTGGCCTCCCGGTGTTTTCGCGCCGGGGCGGTCAGGTCGTAGACCGCCGCGCAGTGCACGACATGGTCCACTGTTCCGACGAGCTCCAGGGTGTCCGCGGAGAGGCCGAACTCCCGGGCGGTCAGGTCGCCGACGAGGGCCTCGACCCGGTCATCCCAGTCCCGGGCCAGTCGTTCGAACCGGCTCAGCGAGCCGCGGCGAACCAGGACGTGGACGGTTTCGGTGTCCGGCAGGGTCAGCAGCCGAGAGACCAGGTGACGGCCGATGAATCCGGTACCGCCGGTCACGACATAGCGCATTCCTGCCATGCTCACGCGTTGTCGGACAAAGGTCAACCGTCGCCCCCATCATCCGATCGAGCGCGCCCCTGAGAGCATGTGCCCCGTGACCGACTTATCCGATTCGCTGGACTTCGCACACGGGCCGAGCTGGGCCAACAGACTGGCGCTGGCACCGCTGACCAATCTCCAGAGCAACGTCGACGGGTCGGTCCACGACGACGAGTACGATTGGCTGGTCGCGCGCGCCCGCGGCGGATTCGGCATGGTGATGACCGCCGCGGCGTATGTCGAACCGGCCGGGCGAACCTTTCCGGGCCAGCTGGGCATCAGCGACGACGACCACCTCCCCGGTCTGCGCCGCCTCGCTGCCGGACTGCGCGCGGGCGGCGCGGTCTCGGTGATCCAGTTGCAACACGGTGGGCGCCGCGCCGAAACGGCGTTGACCGGGCGGCCCGTCGTCGGGGTGTGGGACGACCCGCGGCGAGGCGCGACCGCGCTCACCACCGCGGGCGTCGAACAGGTGGTCCAGGATTTCGTCGAGGCGGCGGTCCGCGCCGAGAAGGCCGGTTTCGACGGTGCCGAGATCCACGGCGCGCACGGCTACCTGCTCGCGCAGTTCCTGGACGGCCGCAACAACCAGCGCACCGACCGGTATGGCGGATCACGGGAGAACCGGTTCCGCGTCATCCACGAGATCGTCGCCGGGATCCGCGCGGCGACGTCGGCGGACTTCCAACTGGGACTTCGATTGTCGCCCGAGCGGTACGGCATCGTGCTGGACGAGTCGCGCGCGCTGGCCGAGGAGGTGCTCGCGTCCGGCCTGCTCGACTACCTGGATCTATCCCTGTGGGATGTGTTCAAGGAGCCGCACGAGCCCGGCTACACCGGCGATCAGCTCATCGACCTGTTCACCGACCTTCCCCGCGGTGACACCCGCGTCGGCGTGGCAGGAAAGATCTTCACCGGCGCCACCGCGCGCGAATGTCTGTCTCGGGGAGCTGATTTCGTGTTGATCGGGACGGCGGGAATTCTGCATCACGACTTCGCCCGGCGGGTCCTGTCCGATCCCGGTTTTCGGGCCGTCTCCCATCCGGTGCCGGCCGAGCACCTGGTCGCCGAATTGGTCGGGCCGCGGTTTCTGGAATATCTGTCGACCAACTGGGATGACATGGTCGCCTCCTAGAGGGAGCCGGTGCAGGGCGCTACTCTCACGCGCATGCCCATCGATCCCCACGCCATCGGCGCCCAGACCGAGCCGCAACTGTTCGAGTGGACCGACCGCGACACCCTGCTCTACGCGCTCGGGGTCGGCGCGGGCATCGAGGATCTCGCGCTGACGACGGAGAACAGCCACGACGTCGCCCAGCAGGTGCTGCCCACCTACGCCGTGATCGCGTGCTCGCCGTTCGCCGCGGCCACGATGATCGGCAGCTTCGACTTCAGTCGGTTGCTGCACGGTTCGCAGAGCATCCGGGTGCATGCCCCGTTGCCACCCGCCGGTCGGCTCAGCGTCGTGGCCGAGGTGGCCGACATCCAGGACAAGGGACCCGGCAAGAACGCCGTCGTGATGCTCAAGGGCACCGGCACCGATCCCGAGTCCGGCCAGACACTGGCCGAGACCCTGACCACGTTGGTGATCCGCGGCGAGGGCGGGTTCGGCGGGCAGCCGGGACAACGGCCGGCAGCCCCGGAGATCCCCGAGCGCACCCCCGACGCCACGGTCGAGTTGCCCACCCGCGAGGACCAGGCCCTCATCTACCGGCTGTCCGGGGATCGCAACCCGCTGCACAGCGACCCGTGGTTCGCTGCGCTGGCGGGATTCCCGAAGCCGATCCTGCATGGCCTGTGCACCTACGGCGTCGCGGGGCGGGCGTTGGTCTCGGAACTGGGCGGCGGGGATGCCACCAAGGTGACCACGGTCGCGGCCCGGTTCAGCGCACCCGTCTTTCCCGGGGATACGCTGCGGACTTCGATCTGGCGGACGGGTGCGGGTCGTGCCGTTTTCCGAACCGAGGCCCTCGACCCGCGGGGCGACGGCGACGCGCGGCTGGTTCTTGACGACGGCGAAGCGGAGTTCGTCGGCTGAACTGCCGAGAAGTCTTTGCTGGGCTGGTAGCCTTCGGCAGAGTCGGGGCCCGTTGATCTGGCCTGGTGATGCCTTGACCGGGGATAGGCGAGAGATGGACCGTTTGCGCGATTCGGTGGCCGACATCGTCCGGCCAGAGCTTTGGCGTACCGATCAGTACTACTGGTTCACTGCGGCCCTGGCTGCCCGTGGCATGCAGACCACCGGAAGTCGGCTGATCGCCGCCAGTCTGGCGCTGTTCGGGCTGGTACCGCTGGCGCTCATCTACAGCGGTCAGGCCTCGCCGACTCTGCCGTCGAAGATCTTCGCGGGGGTCGTGGCGGTAGCCGCGTTCGGGTCGGCGGGCATGTGGTTGAGGGACCGCTGGCCCAACCGTCTGCAGTCGTTGGTGTGCGCGGGTGTGGGGTGCGTCGTCGTCGCGACCACGGCCCTGAGCGCGACCGATCCGCTGTTCGGCTTCCTCAGCTTGACGGTCTTCGTGCTGATCAGCGTCTACGTCGTGTCCTTCCACACGGCGAGGCTGTTGGCCGTCGCCTGGGTGGTTTTGGGCGCGGTGACCGTGGTGCTGTTCCTGCGTCTGGCCGAAGACCACCTGGCGCTGGCGCTGACCGCGGCGGTGTTCGTGGTGCTGGTCAACATGTTCGTCGCGTATTCGTTCCGGTTGGTGGTCAGACTGGTCGAACCCGACGCCGATCACGCCGACATCGAACAGCTCACCGGGTTGCGGCACCGCGATGCGTTCTACCGGGATGTGGCCACGTTGCTGGCCTCGCGCAGTCGCAGCGACGACAAGTACCTCGTGGTGGTGGCCGTCAACATCGACAGCTTCTCGCTGTTGCTCGGGCTGTCGGGCTCGCGCGGCGGGAACCGTGCGCGGGTGACGGTCGGCCAGGCGCTGCGGGAGACGGTGCGCCACAACGCGATCGTCGCGCACGTCTCCGACGACGACTTCCTGGTCGCCGACTCGTTCACCACCGCTGATGCCTCTCCGCTGGTCGAGCGGATTCGCGGCGCCATCGCCGCGACGCCGCAGAAGCTGACCGCCAGCATCGGTGTGGTGTGCACGCCGCTGCCGCCGCTGGCCGCCGAGCCGCCCGACGAGGTGCTCGACAAGCTCATCGGGATCGCGACCCAGGCCATCGAGCAGGCGCGCATGGCCGGCGGTAATCAGGTGCGCTACGTGCTGCGGCCGAACCTGGAGGACGGGGACGGCAACGGCGACGATGGGGGCGGCTGGCCCGACGAGGACCACAGCGCCTGACGCTTCCCTTGTCGAACACATGTTCGATATCCTAGGTGGGTGAGTTGGCACACGGGCCCACCGAGCTGGGGCGAAATGGAGCGGGTGCTGACGGGCAAGCCGCGCCGGGCCGGCTGGCCGATAGATTCCCAGCGCGAACCGATCGGCGACGGCGGGGACAGTCCCGCCTGGTCGCGGAAACGTGGCCGGTACGAACCGGTGGACGGGCCCCGGCAGGGCTCGACGGTGCCGTACGCCGAGTTGCACGCCCATTCGGCGTACAGCTTCCTCGACGGCGCCAGCACGCCTGAGGAGCTGGTGGAGGAGGCCGCGCGGCTGGGCCTGAAGGCGATCGCCCTGACCGACCACGACGGTCTCTACGGGGTGGTGCGGTTCGCCGAAGCGGCCCGGGAGCTGGACATGGCCACGGTGTTCGGCGCCGAGCTGTCACTGGGCGGAGGCAGCCGCACCGAGGATCCCGATCCGCCTGGGCCGCACCTGCTGGTGCTGGCCCGCGGGCCGGAAGGTTATCGGCGGCTGTCGCGGCAGCTGGCGGCAGCGCACCTGGCCGGCGGCGAGAAAGGGGTGCTGCGTTACGACTACGACGCGCTGACCGAGGCGGCCGGCGGGCACTGGCAGATCCTCACCGGGTGCCGCAAGGGACACGTCCGTCAGGCGCTCGAGCGGGGCGGCGCAGAAGCCGCCGAGAAGGCGTTGGCCGACCTGGTGGACCGGTTCGGCCGCGACCGCGTCACCGTGGAGCTCACCCGGCACGGCCATCCGCTCGACGACGAACGCAACGCCGTTCTGGCGGGGTTGGCGGCCCGGTTCGGGTTGACCGTGGTGGCCACCACCGCCGCGCACTTCGCCGAACCGAGCAGGGGGCGGCTGGCCGCGGCCATGGCGGCGATCCGGGCCCGCAACTCGATCGACGAGGCCGCCGGGTACCTCGCCCCACTCGGGGGTGCGCATCTGCGCTCGGGAGACGAGATGGCGCGGCTGTTCGCGCACTGCCCGCAGGTGGTCACCGCAGCCGCCGACCTCGGCGAGCAGTGCGCGTTCGCGCTGTCGCTGATCGCCCCGCAGCTGCCGCCGTTCGAGGTGCCCGCCGGGCACACCGAGAACAGCTGGCTGCGGCATCTGGTGATGACCGGGGCTCGGGAACGCTACGGGCCGCCCGCACATGCGCCCCGGGCGTACGCGCAGATCGAGCACGAGCTGCGGATCATCGAACAACTGAACTTCCCGGGCTACTTCCTGGTGGTGCACGACATCACCCGGTTCTGCCGGGAGAACAACATCCTGTCGCAGGGCCGAGGCTCGGCGGCCAACTCCGCGGTCTGCTACGCACTGAAGGTCACCAACGTCGACCCGGTGGCCAACGAGCTGCTGTTCGAACGGTTCCTGTCACCGGCGCGCGACGGGCCACCCGACATCGACATCGACATCGAATCCGACCTGCGCGAGAAGGCCATCCAATACGTCTACCAGCGCTACGGCCGCGAGTACGCCGCCCAGGTCGCCAACGTGATCACCTACCGCGGACGCAGCGCGGTGCGTGACATGGCGCGCGCGCTGGGGTATTCGCAAGGGCAGCAGGACGCGTGGAGCAAACAGTTCAGCCAGTGGGGCCGGCTGACCGATGCGACCCATACCGAGGGGATCCCCGAACAGGTCATCGAACTGGCCCAACAGATCTCGAACCTGCCCCGCCACATGGGAATCCATTCCGGCGGCATGGTGATCTGTGACCGGCCCATCGCCGACGTGTGCCCGGTGGAGTGGGCGCGCATGGAGAACCGCAGTGTGCTGCAGTGGGACAAAGACGACTGCGCGGCAATCGGTTTGGTGAAGTTCGACATGCTGGGTCTGGGCATGCTCTCGGCGCTGCACTACGCCATCGACCTGGTGCGCGAGCACAAGGGCATCGAGGTCGATCTGGCCAAACTGGACCTGTCCGAACCCGCGGTGTACGAGATGCTGCAGCGCGCGGATTCGGTCGGGGTGTTCCAGGTGGAGTCCCGCGCGCAGATGGCCACGCTGCCCCGGTTGAAGCCGCGGGTGTTCTACGACCTGGTGGTCGAGGTCGCGCTGATCCGCCCGGGGCCGATCCAGGGCGGCTCGGTGCACCCGTACATCAAGCGTCGCAACGGGGAGGAGGCCGTCACCTACGAGCATCCGTCGATGGAGCCGGCGCTCCGGAAAACGTTGGGGGTGCCGCTGTTTCAGGAACAGCTGATGCAGGTCGCCGTGGACTGCGCCGGGTTCTCCGCGGTCGAGGCCGACCAGCTGCGCCGCGCGATGGGCTCCAAGCGCTCGACGGAGAAGATGCGCCGGCTGCGCAACCGGTTCTTCCAGGGGATGGCCGAGTTGCACGGCATCACCGGCGAGGTGGCCGAACGGATCTACGAGAAACTGGAGGCGTTCGCCAATTTCGGTTTCCCGGAGAGCCATTCGCTGAGCTTCGCGTCGCTGGTGTTCTACTCGTCGTGGTTCAAGCTGCACCATCCGGCGGCGTTCTGCGCCGCGCTGCTGCGGGCGCAGCCGATGGGGTTCTACTCACCGCAGTCGCTGGTCGCCGACGCACGCCGCCACGGGGTGACCGTGCACGGCCCGGACGTCAACGCCAGCCTGTCCTACGCCACCCTGGAGAACGACGGTCTGGACGTGCGGCTGGGGCTGGGCAGCGTCCGCCACATCGGTACCGACCTGGCCGAACGGCTGGTCGAGGAACGAAAAGCACACGGGGAGTACACCTCTCTGCTCGACCTGACCGCTCGGGTGCAGCTGACGGTGCCGCAGACCGAGGCGCTGGCCACCGCGGGGGCGCTGGGTTGCTTCGGCATCACCCGCCGCGAGGGGTTGTGGGCTGCGGGAGCGGCGGCGTCCGAGCGGCCGGACCGGCTGCCCGGCGTCGGCAGCTCGTCGCATGTCCCGGCGTTGCCCGGTATGAGCGAGTTGGAGTTGACCGTGGCCGACGTGTGGGCCACCGGGGTGTCACCCGACCGCTTCCCGACGCAGTTCCTGCGCGAGGATCTGGCGGCGATGGGGGTGGTGCCCGCCGACCGGCTGCTGTCCGTTCCCGACGGCACCCGGGTGCTGGTGGCCGGCGCGGTGACCCATCGCCAGCGACCGGCCACCGCCCAGGGAGTGACGTTCGTCAACCTCGAGGACGAGACCGGGATGGTCAACGTGCTGTGCACCCCGGGGGTGTGGTCTCGGCACCGAAAGCTCGCGCAGACCGCGTCGGCGCTGGTGGTGCGCGGTGTGGTGCAGAACGCCACCGGCGCGGTGACCGTGGTCGCCGACCGCCTGGGCCCGCTGCGGATGCAGGTGGCCTCGAAGTCGCGCGACTTCCGCTAGCCGCCTTGCACCGGCGAGTTGCACCGCCGAGTTGCACCGCGAGCGCGCGCGTCTGCGGGTCGGCGCGCCGGGCCACGACAGCATTTTGCGCGCTCTCGTCGCGCGTCAGCGCGTGCTCGTCACCACCCCGACGACCTCGTTGCGGCGACGGAACGGCAGCGTGAAAGGCGGGTCGTAGAACCAGGCCATCGGCTCACCGGTCAGCTCGTAACCGCTGCCGCGCAAGGCCTCGCGTAGCTGGTTCGACCGGCGGGCCACCTCGGCCGGACTGCGATCACCGGTGAACCGCAGCACCGCCACGGTCTCGCCGGGCACCTCGACCAGCGTGACCCGCTCGTCGTCGGGGGTGGGCAGGGTGTCCATCGTCCACTTCGAGGGCATGAAGAAGCGGATCGTCGACGGTCCGCCGTCGGCCTGTTGGGTCACCGGCGCGGTCATCGCGATCTTCTGACCCGAGCGCTGGGTGACCGGAGCGGTCATCGCGATCCGGTTGCCGCCGTCGTTGCCACCGAAGATGTAGTTGGCCAGCCGCCGGAACCCGATGGTGCGGGCGGTGTCCTCGTCGGCCGACACCGTGGTCTCGGCGGCGATGCGGTCGGCATACCGGCGGATCTCGATGCGGACCCCATCGCGGTCGACGGTGTCGAGCACGGTGAACCGGGGCTCCTCGGTACCCCAACGCAACCCGACGACCGAGCCGGCGAACTCCAGTCCTTGTGAGACAACTTCTTTGATGTTCAGCACACCGACGGATACCCCGGGCCCGCCGGTTTCTCACCCACCCCCGGTTGTTTTAGCGAGCGCGCGCGTTTGCGCCCCGACACGCCGCGATCCACCGACAGTTTGAGCTCGCTCGCCGATACAAGTTGTGCCAGCACATGTTTCGATTCCCAGCGAACGTTCGCAAACTGTCATATTTTGCCGGTGTGTCGACGGACAAACACGCGCGCTCGCGGGACAAGGGAACACCAAGCGCAGGTAATGTCGGAAAAATGACGCTGAACCTGACTGCAGACGAAGTGCTGACCACCACCCGTTCGGTGCGCAAGCGACTCGACTTCGACAAGCCGGTGCCACGCGAGGTTCTGATGGAGTGCCTCGACATCGCGCTGCAGGCGCCGACCGGCTCCAACAACCAGGGCTGGCAATGGGTGTTCGTCGAGGACCCGCAGAAAAAGCAGGCGCTGGCCGAGATCTACCGCACCAACGCGACCCCGTACCTGAACCTGGAGAAGCCGACCACCGGTGACATCCGCGACGAACAGCGGCCCCGCGTCGAGGACTCCGCGCGTTATCTCAACGACCATTTCCACGAGGTACCGGTGATGCTGATCCCGTGCCTGGAGGGCAAGCCCACCGAGACCCCCTCAGGTCAGAGCGCCGGCTACTGGGGTTCGCTGCTGCCGGCGGTGTGGAGTTTCATGCTGGCGCTGCGCTCGCGTGGCCTGGGCTCGGCGTGGACCACGCTGCATCTGCTCGGCGACGGGGAGCGCCAGGCCGCCGAGATCCTGGGAATCCCGTACGACAACTACAGCCAGGCCGGCCTTTTCCCGATCGCCTACACCAAGGGCACCGACTTCAAGAAGGCCAAGCGGCTACCCGCCGAGCAGGTGACCCACTGGAACAGCTGGTAAGTCCTCACACTCCGCCGGCGTAGCCGTGCTGACGCCACGCCTCGTAGACCGCAACGGCCGCGGCGTTGGACAGGTTCAGTGAGCGGCGTCCGCTGATCATCGGGATGCGCACCTGCGCGGTGACGTGCGGGTCGGCCAGCGTCTCGGTGTCGAGCCCGGTGGGCTCGGGTCCGAACAGCAGGACATCACCCGGTTGATACGCGACGTCGGCGAACGACGTCCCGGCGTGCGCGGTGAACGCATAGACCCGCGCCGGCGTCACCGCCGCCCACGCGGTCGGCAGGTCGGGATGCACGAACACCGACGCGAGGTCGTGATAGTCCAGCCCTGCGCGACGCAGCTTCGGCTCGGACAGGTCGAAGCCCAGCGGTTCGACCAGATGCAACTCGCATCCGCTGCCGGCGACCATCCGGATCGCGTTGCCGGTATTGGGCGCGATCCGCGGCGAATAGAACATCACCTTGAACACAGGGGACAATGCTCGCATGGTCGAGCAGAGCCAGTGGATGCGCAAGGTCGAAGCCGATCCCGGGCATTCGCAGTGGTACATCGAACGATTCCGGGCGATGGCGCGCGACGGCGCCGACCTGGTCGGCGAAGCCCGCCTCGTCGACGCGATGGTGCCGCGCGGGTCGCGCATCCTCGACGCCGGGTGCGGCCCCGGACGCATCGGCGGCTACCTGGCCACCCAAGGTCACGACGTGGTCGGCGTCGACGTCGACCCGGCGCTGATCGAAGCCGCCGAGCAGGACCATCCGGGACCGCGCTGGCTGGTCGGTGATCTGGCCGAGCTGGACCTGCCGGCCCGCGGCCTGCCAGAGCCGTTCGACGTGATCGTGTCGGCCGGCAACGTCATGACGTTCCTGGCGCCGAGCACCCGGGTCGCGGTGCTGACCCGGCTGGGCGCGCATCTGGCCGACGACGGGCGCGCCGTCATCGGTTTCGGCGCCGGCCGCGACTACCCGTTCTCCGAGTTCTTCGACGACGTCGCCGCCGCCGGCCTGACGCCGGATCTGCTGTTGTCGACGTGGGATCTGCGCCCGTTCACCGACGACGCCGACTTCCTGGTGGCGATCCTGCGCCGCGCTCAGCCCGCGGTGACGTAGCGCTGCGCCTGCTGCGCGTACTCGGTGGACACGCAGACGTCGTAACGCTGGGCCTCCAGCGACTGCACGCTGGAGAAGTCCCGTTGCCCGCCGGTGGCCAGGTGCGCGACGAAGCCGAACACCGCACCCCAGAAGGTGCCGATCACCAGCGTCACCAGAATCGTCACGATCCACGCCGGTCCCACCGTGAAGATCGCCAGCAGCAGGCCGACGAACAGGCCGAACCACGCGCCGCTGGCCGCGCCGGCCAGCGCGGCCCGGCCCTTGTTGACGCGCCCGGTGATCTGTTCGACGGTGCGTAGACCGTCCCCGATGATCCGGACGTGCTCGACCGGGAAGCCGTCGTCGGACATCCGATCCACGAGGCGTTGAGCGTCCACGTACTTCGCGAATGACGCGATGACGCGGCGGTCGGCCGACTCCTGTCCGCCGATGGGTGTGTTCGGGCCGGTCGGACTCGTCACTGCTACCTCCTGAGCTGGGCTTCGGTGTCGCGCGTGGTTCCTACGCTACCGCAGGCTGCTGCCGCGGACCTGACATACTCGTCGAGTCGTTCGCCCCGCCCGGGCGGTTTGTCCTGCAGGAAGTTCATCATGCTGTCCAACTGGCCGGTACGGGCCAAGGTGCTCGCCATCGTCAGCGTTCCTCTGCTGTTGGCCGTTGTGCTGGGCGGGCTACGGATCTACGAGGGGCTGACCGCCGCCGAATCCGACGCCGAAACCGTGCGCGACGCCGTCGTGGTCGGCGCCGCCATCCTGGTCACCCTGCTGGTCGTGGCGCTGGTCGCGCGGTCGCTGGTGCGCCCGCTGCATCTGCTGCGGGACAGCGCGCTGAAGGTGGCACGCGAGGACCTCGCCCGCCAACTCGAGCAGGTCCGCGCCGGCGGGAAAACCCCGACGGTGCAGCCCATCCCGCCGCACACCTCCGAGGAGATCGGCCAGGTCGCCCAAGCGGTCAGTGAACTTCACGAGCAGGCGGTGACCCTGGCCGGTCAGCAGGCCCGTCTACAGGTGCAGGTCACCGACATGTTCGAGACCCTGTCGCGGCGCAACCGGGCGCTGATCGACGAACAGCGGGGCCTACTCGACGAATTGCTGCGCGCGGAACCCGACCCCGACCGACGTGCCGATCTGCGTCGCGTCGACCACCTCGCGGCCCGCATGCGGCGTAACGCCGCGAATCTGCTGGTCCTGGCCGGCGCACGGATTCCGCGCGAACAGGACGACCCGGTGGCGTTGACGGCACTGGTGCGCGCGGCGGCGGCCGAGGTCGAGGAGTTCGATCGCGTGGTCGTCGGGCTGCCCGAGACCATGGTGGCCGGCCGGGTCGCCGGCGACCTGATGCACATCCTCGCCGAACTTCTCGACAACGCGTTGCGGTACTCGCCACCGCAGTCACAGGTCCGGGTGTCGGCGGTGCACACCAACAACGGCGGACTGGTGGTCGAGGTCAGCGACACCGGCAGTGGCATGACCGAATCCGATGTGCGGGTCACCAACACGCGGTTGCAGGCCGGGGGAGAGGTCAACCCGTACACCGCCCGCCACATGGGTTTCTTCGTCGTCGGACGGCTGGCAGCCCTGCACGGTTTCGTGGTGCGGCTGCGCAGCACCGTCGCCGGGAAGCCCGAGTCCGGCATCACGGTCGGTGTGTACGTCCCGGCGAAGTGGTTGACAGGCAGTGGACCCCGTCCAGACTGACCGCGAGTACACCGGTCACGATTTCCGCGACGAGGACCTCAGCCGTCTTCGCACCGAGCGCGTGGTGTTCACCGAGTGTGATTTCTCCGGTGCCGACTTCTCGGAGTCCGAGCACTCGGGGTCGGCATTTCGCAATTGCACGTTCCGGCGGACCACTCTGTGGCACAGCGTGTTCCGGCACTGCACCTTTCTCGGTTCGACGTTCACCGATTGTCGGTTGCGGCCGTTGACGCTGGTCGAGGTGGATTTCACGCTCGCATCCCTCGGCGGAGCGGATCTGCGCAAGGCCGACGTGTCGGGGTGCCGGTTCCGCGAGACCAACCTCGTCGGCGCCGACCTTCGCCAGGCGGTTCTCGCGGGCGCGGACCTGACCGGTGCGCGGGTCACCGACGCGCGCTTCGACGAGGCCGATCTGCGCGGCGCACGGGTGGACGCATCGCTGTGGACCACCGCGCGGGTGCGCGGCGCCAAGGTCGACGTGGGGCAGGCACTGGCGTTCGCCGCAGCCCATGCGCTCGACATTTCGGGTACTTGAAAACCCAAAAAGGCTGGTTGAAAAACCGCACCCGATGAGGTGTTAGACCCCACAGCCGCAAAAGTCGCATCCGCGATGCGCAATTACTAGCGTTCTGTTTGTGCAGCTCACCCGGTTCACCGACCTCGGCCTCCGCGCCATGATGCTGCTGGCCGCCGGGGAGTCGGCCGGACAACGCATCACCACGAGGTCGATCGCCGCCGGGGCCGCCGCATCGGAGAACCACGTCGCCAAGGCCGTGTCCCGGCTCGTCGAGCTAGGCATGGTCTCGGCGCGTCGGGGCCGGGCCGGAGGGCTGACGCTCACCGACGCCGGTCGCAACGCGTCGGTCGGTTGGCTGGTTCGTCGCCTCGAAGGAGACCGCGAGGTCATCGAGTGCGGCGGTCCCGACCCGTGCCCGCTGGTGGCCGCCTGCCGGCTGCGTCACGCGCTGGCCGACGCCAAGGAGGCGTTCTACCGCGAGCTGGACCGGCACACCGTCGTCGACCTGGCGCGTAGCCCGGCGTTGGCGTTGCTGCCCCTGAATTCCCCGAGCTCTACCCCGCCAATGGAAAGGAACCCCTGATGACCGTCATCGCCACTCCCGTGGAGTTGGAGCCCGCACATGCCGAGGTGGTGTCCGCGACGCTGCCACTGATCGGGGCGCACATCGACGAGATCACCACCGAGTTCTACCGCGGGATGTTCGCCGCCCATCCGGAGCTGCTGCGCAACCTGTTCAATCGCGGCAATCAGGCCCAAGGCGCCCAGCAGCGCGCCCTGGCGGCATCGATCGCGACGTTCGCGACGCACCTCGTCGATCCCGAGTTGCCGCACCCGGCCGAACTGCTCTCGCGCATCGGTCACAAGCACGCCTCCCTGGGCATCACCGCCGACCAGTACTCGATCGTGCACGAGCACCTGTTCGCCGCGATCGTGACCGTGCTGGGTGCCGAGACCGTGACCGCCGATGTGGCCGCGGCCTGGGACCGGGTGTACTGGATCATGGCCGACACGCTGATCGCGCTGGAGCGCGATCTGTACCGGGCCGCGGGGGTGTCCGACGGTGACGTCTACCGCCGGGCGCGGGTGAAGGCCCGCGTGGACGATCCGTCCGGCGCGGTGCTGATCACCGTCGTGCCGTCGGGTCAGCCCTTCCCGGATTTCCTGCCCGGACAGTATGTTTCGGTCGGTGTGACGATGACCGACGGTGCTCGACAGCTGCGTCAGTACAGCCTGGTCAACGTCGCCGGGAACGGAGAGCTGACGTTCGCCGTCCGGCCGGTCGCCGCGGTGGGGGACCAGCCCGCCGGTGAGGTGTCGAACTGGATCGCCGCCAACGTCTGCGTCGGCGACGTCCTCGACGTCACCGTCCCGTTCGGTGACCTGCCTGCCCCGGACGGTGCCGCGCCGCTGGTGCTGATCTCGGCCGGTATCGGGATCACGCCGATGATCGGCTTCCTGGAGCACCTCGCGGCGCGTGCGCCGCAGGCCCGGGTGCAGGTGCTGCACGCCGACCGCAGCGACCAGAGCCACCCGCTACGCGAGCGGCAGTTCGAGCTCGTCGAGCAACTGCCGAACGCCACGCTGGACGTCTGGTACGAGGACGGCCTGACCGCCGGGACCGACGGTGCCCACGCGGGCCTGATGAACGTCGCCGACGTCGACATCGCCGACGACGTGCAGGTGTACCTGTGCGGCGGCAACGGTTTCGTGCACGCGGTGCGGGCGCAGCTGCTGGGCAAGGGCATCACCGCCGAGCGGGTGCACTGCGAACTCTTCTCGCCCAACGATTGGCTGCTGGACTAGACGGAGATGGCCCGGGTGACCAGGTCGGCGACCATACGGCAGTAGGCCGGGTCGACCGGGCCGTCGCGGTAGAGCGCGAAGGTGTGTAGGGGCGACGTCAACAACTGCAGTGCGACCACAGGTTTGACGTCCTCCCGCAACTCCCCGCGCTCTGCCGCACGTCGGAACATCACCTCGATCACCTCGCGGCGCATCGCGTAGAACGCGGACCGGGTGTGCATGTCGGCGGCCTGGGTCTTGCTGTCGATCACGAACATCCGGGCGATCCGGCGGCCGACGGGGTCGTTGAGGTAGTTCGCCAGCGACAGCGCCAGTTCGGTCAGGTCGCCGTGCAGGGACCCGGTGTCGGGAGGCGAGATCATCCGCTGGGAGTAGCTGGCCAGCGCCTCGACGATCAGTCCGCTCTCCGAACCCCAATGTTCGCGTAGGTAGGCCGTGTCGAGGTGCCCGCGGTGCGCCACACCTTCGACGCTGAACCGCTCGACCCCCCACTGTTGCAACTCCTCGAGCGCAGCGTTGAGCGCCCTGTCGTGTGCGTCGTCGTCAGACACAGCCCCGCTACCCCCCTTCGGCGCGTGCGCCGAGCTTACGAAATCTGGCACATCATGCCGAAAGATTTCGACAAATTGGTGCCCCCGCCGATTGCGGCCCCGGCTCAGGATGCGTTGAGGCGGATCCGCCAGCGCACGAACGCCAGATAGAACACGCTGATCAGCGCCAGCATCGCCATGTCGAACAACCAGGCTCCGGACGTGTGCTCCCAGTGCCGGTCCTGCGGGGTGAGCGGACCCGGCACCAGCCGGATCAGATCGACCGTCGACGCGGACGCGGCGAACCCCCACCGCGCCGGCGTCACCCACGACATCTGGTCGAGCACGACCCGGTCGGTCACCGGGATCATGCCGCCGGAGAACACCAGCTGGCTCATGATCGCCACGACCAGGAGCGGCATGATCTGCTCGGCGGAGCGGGCCAGCGCCGAGAGCGCCAACCCGACCATCGCCGCGGCCACGCAGGTGACCGCGATGTCGACGAACAACTCGAAGCTGGGGCTGCCGAACACCGCCCCCCGCTCCACCGCGCCGGGGCCGAAGCCCTTCCCGAGGATCGCGATGACCGTGACGATCGCGGACTGGATGACGGCGAAGACGGTGAAGACCGCCACCTTCGCCAACAGGTAGGCCGAGGTGGACAATCCGACGGCCTGTTCGCGCCGGAAGATGGCGCGTTCGCCGATCAGCGCGCGGATGGTCAAGGCGGTGCCCATGAAGATGGCGCCGACGTTGAGCATCACCAGGATCTGACCCGGTTCGTTGGGTGCCGCGCCGCCCTGGATGGCCGGCACCGGCACTCCGAACCCGACGTCGCCGGGCACCGACAACGACAGCACGCCCATGATGAACGGAAGCATCATCAGGAACGCGAAGTAGCCGCGATCGGACACCACCAGCCTGATCTGGCGCCGTGCGATCGTCGACAGCTGCCGCGTCAGGCTGGTTCTGGTGGGCGTGCCGAGATCGGCCGGCGTCTGCGCGGCGGGGACCGGCGGTGGCGGGCCGTGCTGGGTGAGATAGCGCTGATGCGCCCCGTCGGGGTCGCCGGCCACCGAGCTGAAGATGTCTGCCCAGTTGGTGGTGCCCATCGACGGGCCGATCTGCTCCGGCGGACCGTAGAACGCGGTCTTGCCGCCGGGCGCCAACAGCAGGACCTGATCGCACACGTCGAGGTAGGTCAGCGAGTGGGTGACCACCAGCACGACGCGGCCGGCGTCGGCGAGCTGCCGCAGCATCGTCATGACCTGGCGGTCGAGTGCGGGATCCAGACCCGAGGTCGGCTCGTCGAGGATCAGCAGGGACGGGCCGGTCAGCAGCTCCAGGGCGACCGACGCGCGTTTGCGCTGGCCGCCGGAGAGCTTGTCGACGCGGGTGTCGAGGTGCTTGGTCATCTCGAGTTCCTCGAGCACCTCATGGACGACCTGTTCGCGGTCGGCCTTGGTGGTGTCCGGCGGCAGCCGCAGTTCCGCGGCGTACATGAGGGCTTGTCGCACGGTCAGCTGGCCGTGCACGACGTCGTCCTGGGGGACCATGCCGATTCGGGAACGCAGCGACGCGTACTCGGCGTGCACGTTGTGGCCCTCGAACGCGACCTGTCCGGTGGTCGGGTGCGTGTAGCCCGCGACCAGCCGCGCGAACGTCGACTTGCCGGCGCCCGACGGCCCGATGATCGCCGTCAGCGTGCCCGGACGCGCGGACATGGAGATGTTGTCGAGCAGCGTCTTGTTGTTCTCGATGGTCCAGGTGATGCCGTGCACCTCGAGGCCGCCGGTGGCGGTGTCGGCGGCGGTCTCGGTGCGCCGGACCAGCGTGCCGCCCCGGAAGACGAGGTCGACGTTGCCGATGGTGACGGTGTCTCCGTCGGACAGCGTCGCGACCTCGACGCGCACACCGTTGACGAATGTGCCGTTGATGCTGCGGTTGTCGCGGATCTCCGCGGCGCCGGGACCGCCGGGCGTGGGCACCAGCGTGGCGTGGTGGCGGGAGGCCAGCACGTCGGGGATGACGATGTCGTTGTCACTGGCACGACCGATCTTGATCGCACCGGCCGGCGCCTCGGCCGGTCGGCCGGGGCGCAGGATCCGCAGCATGCTCGTCGCGAGGTTGCCGTCCCCGGACCGTGGTGCCGCGGCCGGACCCATGACCGTGGCCGATTCCAGGTCGGGTGAGCTGATCGGCGTCGGCGCGGGCCGCGGCGGGCGCGGCGGCACGCTGGGCGGATGGCTGATCGGGCCGGTCGGGGGGTACCCGTGGGCCGGCTGCGGAGGCCGCGGCGGCGCCGGCCGTGTGTGGGTGGGCTGACTGGGCCAGGACGCACTGCGGGCCGGCACCGGGACCGCGGTCGTCGGCGGGGTGCCGGCCGAACCCTGATGGCGGCCGACCTCGAAGGTCAGCCGCGGCCCGTCGGGGTTGCCGAGGTAGAGCTGCTGGCCGTCGGTGATGTCGGCCGCAGGCACCCGACGACCGTTGAGGTACATGCCGTTGAGGCTGCCGTTGTCGATGGCGATCCACCGGCCCTGCTCGGAACGCAGCACCAGGTGGGCGCGCGAGATCAGGGGGTGGGCGATCCGGACGTCGGCGCGCAGATCGCGGCCGACGACGACGTCGTTGCCGGCCGCGAAGGTGCGGGTGGATCCGTCGTACCGAACCGTCAGCGCGGGGGATCCTGGGCGGGTCACGGAGCCGCTCCGGCGGCGACATTAAACATCGTCGGCAACTCTATCGGTAGCCGGCTACAGGGGCCCGGCGCTCCCCGCCTCGGCGGTGATCTGTTGCCGCACCGTTATCGAGTTGTCGCCCGAATTGCGACACGCCCGTGATGTGGACCAGTGCGCGGAGTGGTCAAACATGCTGTGACCAAGGGGAATCGGTTCCCGGATCGCAGGCGTTCGGGGGTCTGCCGGTCGAAGATCCGCATTTTAGAGATCAATCTCTACTTTAGGGTGGAGCAATGCCGCGGCCTGCCCGATATTCCGTCGATGACCTGCTTGACGCCGCTGCGGGACTGCTCGCCGGCGACGGCCCCGCGGCGGTCACGATGTCGGCGGTCGCGCGGGCATGCGGTGCGCCCAGCGGTTCGGTGTATCACCGCTTCCCGTCGCGGGCCGCGCTCTGCGGAGAACTCTGGATGCGCACCGAGGAACGCTTCTACACCGATCTGTTCGTCGCGCTCGGCGATTCCGGCGACGCGCGACAACGCTGCATCGACGGTGCCCGGCACGTGCTGGCCTGGTGCCGGGAGCACCCGGCCGAGGCTCAGGTGTTGCTGACCGGGCCGGCGCAGCTCGAACTCGGCGACTGGCCGGACACCCTGGTCAACCGGCGGAAACGGTTGCAGCGCAGGATCCGTAAGTGCTTCGGCGAACTCGGCGAGGATGTCAACCGGGTCAGCGCCGCGCTGATCGACGTGCCGTTGGCGATGGTGCGACGCGCACGTCCGCGTCAGACGGTGCCGGCCCGCGCCGACGAGATCGTCGAGGACTGCGCGCGGGCGCTCATCGCCCCGAATTGACCGGTTGTGTGCCCGGCGACCCGGTGCGCACGCAGTAGGTGTGGCTGTAGATCGTCGGCATACACAGGTTGCAGTGGTCGCAGATGGACTGGACCGTGGAGTCGGCCTGGATGCGGTTGAGCAGGTCGGGTTCGGCCAGCAGCGCGCGCCCCATCGCGACGAAGTCGAACCCCTCGGCCATCGCCTTGTCCATGGTCTGGCGGTTGGTGATGCCGCCGAGCAGGATCAACGGCATGGTCAGCTCGTCGCGGAACTTCTTCGCATCGCGCATCAGGTAGGCCTCGTGGTACGGGTACTCGCGCATGAACTTCTTGCCGGTCATGCGGATCCCCCACGACAGCGGCGGCTTGAACGCCTTCGAGAACTCCTTGACCGGGGCGCCGCCACGGAACAGGAACATCGGGTTGAGCAGCGAGCTGCCCGCCGTGAGCTCCAGCGCGTCCAGTCCGCCGTCCTCTTCCAGCCACTTGGCGGTCTGCAGCGATTCCTCCAAGGTGATGCCGCCGGGCACGCCGTCGGACATGTTCATCTTCGCCGTCACCGCGATCCGGTCGCCGACCGCGCGGCGCACGGCGCGGACCACGCCGCGGGCCACCTTGGCGCGGTTCTCCAGCGAGCCCCCGAACTCGTCGGTGCGCCGGTTGATCAGCGGCGACAGGAACGAACTGGCGAGGTAATTGTGGCCGAGGTGGATCTCCACCGCGTCGAACCCGGACTCGATGGCCAGCCGCGCGGCGTTGGCATGCTGCTCGGTCACCTCTTCGATGTCGGCGCGGGTGGCCTTCTTCGCGAACCGCATAGACAGCGGATTGAAGAAGCGGATCGGCGCCAGGGCGCGCGCCTTGTTGGTGCGGGCGTTGGCCACCGGCCCGGCGTGCCCGATCTGGGCGCTGATCGCCGCGCCCTCGTTGTGGATCGCGTCGGTGAGCCGCCGCAGCCCGGGCACCGCTTCGGGACGCATCCAGATCTGCCATCCATCGGTGCGGCCACCCGGGGCCACCGCGCAGTAGGCGACCGTGGTCATGCCGACCCCGCCGGCGGCGGGCAGCCGGTGATAGGTGATCAGGTCGTCGGTGACCACCGCGTTCGGGGTCGCCGCCTCGAACGTCGCGGCTTTGATGATCCGGTTGCGCAGAGTCAACGGCCCGAGCTTGGCAGGAGCGAAAACATCGTGCGGGGCTGTCATAACGAGAGCTTCCCATGCCTGCTGTCAGAATGAACCCCGTGGGTGCGATCACTTTGGACGGTAAGACCACGCGTGACGAGATCTTCGTCGACCTCAAGGAGCGCGTCGCGCGTCTCGTGCATGCCGGGCGTACGCCCGGGCTGGGCACCGTGCTCGTCGGCGACGATCCGGGATCGCAGGCCTACGTGCGCGGCAAGCACTCCGACTGCGCGAAGGTGGGCATCACCTCCATCCGCCGGGACCTGCCGGGCGACATCACGCAGGCCGATCTGGAGGCCACGATCGATGAGCTCAACACCAATCCGGACTGCACGGGCTACATCGTGCAATTGCCGCTGCCCAAGCATCTGAACGAGAACGCCGCACTGGAGCGCGTCGATCCGGGCAAGGACGCCGACGGTCTGCATCCGACCAACCTCGGCCGGCTGGTCCTCAACGAGCCGGCCCCGCTGCCGTGCACGCCGCGTGGCATCGTGCACCTGCTGCGCCGCTTCGGCGTCGAGATCGCCGGCGCCCATGTGGTGGTGATCGGTCGCGGCGTCACCGTCGGCCGACCGCTCGGGCTGTTGCTGACCCGTCGTTCCGAGAACGCCACGGTCACGTTGTGCCACACCGCCACCCGGCATCTGCCGCAGATCACCCGTGAGGCCGACATCATCGTGGCGGCGGCCGGGGTGCCGCACATGGTGACCGCCGAGATGGTCCGCCCGGGTGCGGCTGTCGTCGACGTCGGGGTCAGCCGCGACGAGAACGGCAAGCTCGTCGGCGACGTGGCGCCCGACGTGTGGGACGTCGCCGGCCATGTGTCGCCGAACCCGGGCGGGGTCGGACCGCTGACGCGGGCCTTCCTGCTGACCAACGTGGTCGAGCGCGCCGAGGTGCTGGCCGGGTTGTGACCGTCAGCCAGTTCGTCCGCAGGGTCTGCGCTGCGCAGTGGCCGATCCTGGTCGTCGCGCTGCTCCTGCTGGCGGCCTTCGCCCTGGTGGCGGCGGGCTTCTGGCGACGCGGGGCGTTGGTGATGGCCGTCGGTGTGGCCGTCGCGGCCGGGCTGCGATTGGCCCTGCCCGACGAGCGGGCCGGCCTGCTGGCGGTGCGGTCGCGCACCGTGGATTTCGTGACCACGGCGTCGGTCAGCGCCGCGATGTTCTACATCGCGTGGACCATCGACCCGTTGGGCACCAGCTGAGCGTCGCTCTCGCGAAAGTGCATCCAGGGTTGTGAAAACGCCGCGATTTCGACCCTGAGCGCACGCTCGCGAGAAATTCAGTGGATCCGCGACATTCGATCGGCCACGATGGCGGCGTGGGTGACTTCAACATCGCAGTGATGCGGATCCGCCGCAGCTAGCGGCGGACCGCACTCCTCTACCGCGCTCCGCCGCGTCGATCGTCCCGTCAGCCGATCCCGCGGAGCTTCCTCATGCCCATCTACAGCGATGGCCGGCACGAGCACGGCCAGAATTTCCTCATCGACCCCGCGACCCGCGACCGCATCGTCGGCTTGGTCGCCGCCACGTCCGGCCCTATCGTTGAAATCGGTCCCGGCCGCGGCGCTCTCACGTTCTCGTTGCAGGATCTCGACCGTCCGCTCACCGCGGTCGAGATCGACCCGCGCCATGTCCGGTGGTTGCAGGCTCGCGCCAAGCCGTCGACATCGATCGTCGAGGGCGACGTCCTGCGCTGGCACCTGCCGCGGCACCCCTACGTCGTCGTCGGCAACCTGCCTTTCCACTTGACCACCGCCATGCTGCGTCGCCTGCTGCACGCGCCGCACTGGACCGACGCGGTGCTGCTGGTGCAGTGGGAGGTCGCGCGGCGCCGTGCCGGGATCGGCGGTGCGACGATGATGACCGCGCAGTGGTGGCCCTGGGTCGACTTCCGCCTCGAGTGCCGGGTGCCGGCGTCGGCATTCCGTCCGCGGCCCACGGTCGACGGCGGGCTGATGGTCATGGCGCGTCGCGCGGATCCGTTGGTGCACCGGCGGGATCGCGATCGGTATCAAGGTTTCGTGCATGCGGTGTTCACCGGCAGGGGACGCGGTCTGGTACCCATCTTGTCGGCGGTGTGTGGACGCCGGAGCCGTCCCGGCGTCACGTCGTGGCTTCGCCGAGAGGGGCTCGCGGGCGCTCTGCCCAAGGACCTCACGGCGGCGCACTGGGCACGGCTCTTCGCGTTGGCTGACCCCCGCGCTGGCGAAAGTGCACGCACGGTTGTGAAAGGCCCGCTATCGCGACCGTGAGTGCACTCTCGCGAGCGAACAGGCTCAACCCAGCGTCGCGCGGATACACACCGTGATATACGGCAACGCCAAGCCACTGTTCTGGGCGAGTGCCGGATGGGTGGCCAGCAGTTCGCGCACCTGCTCGAGGGTGCGGGTGCGCACCCGCTCCGGCGAGGTGATGCAGTAGCTGCGCGAGGCGACCAGGTCGATCAACGCCTGCGGGGTCAGGTAGTTGGTCCACTCCACCTGATGGCGCTCGATCGCGGTGAACGGCGCGGGCAGGTCCACGGTCTGGCTGAACGGATCGACCTCGTGTCCGATGATGTCGCCCAGATCCTTGACCCAGCCCAGACGTTCGTCGCGGTTGTTCCACACCAACCCGAGCCGCCCGCCGGGCCGCAGCACCCGTGCGACCTCTTTGATCGCGCGTTGCGGGTCGAACCAGTGCCAAGCCTGGGCCACCAGCACCGCGTCGACGCTGGCGTCGGGCAGCGGGATGTCCTCGGCGGTCCCCAGTAGCGCCGGGATCTCGGGCAGCGACGAACTGAGCACCTCGAGCATCTCGGGGATGGGGTCGACGGCCACCACGCCGAGACCACGCTCGACGAGGCGGGTGGTCAGCTTGCCGGTCCCCGCGCCGAGGTCCAGGACGTCGCGCGCCCCTTGCGGCAGCAGCCAGTCGATGGCCTCCGGCGGGTAGGACGGTCGTCCGCGCTCGTACGCCGCGGCCTCGGCGCCGAACGACAGCGAGCGTTCGTTCACCGCGATGCCAGGTCCAACGTGCGCCGGATCAGCTGACCCACCGCGTCGAACTCGAGCAGGAAACCATCGTGCCCGTACTTGGAATCCACGACATCCAGACCGTCGCAGGCGGGTAGCAGCTCGGCGAGTTCGGCCTGCAACCGCAGGGGGTAGAGCCGGTCGGAGGTGATGCCGCCGACGACGGTCGGGACCGGGCAGGACCGCAGTGCCGCCTCGACGCCGCCGCGTCCACGCCCGACGTCATGGTTGGACAACGCGTCGGTCAGAGCGACATAGGTGCCGGCATCGAAGCGCTGCAACAACTTCCGGCCCTGATGCTCGAGATAGCTCTGGACCGCGTAGCGCCCTCCGGAGCAGGGGTCCTCGTCGCCCTGGGTCGCGTTGGCGAAGCGCTCGTCGAGTTCCTCCTCGCCGCGATAGGTGAGATGCGCGATGCGCCGGGCGATCTGAAGTCCCGCGCCGGGGCTGTCCCCGGAGCCGTGATAATCCCCGCCGAGCCAGTTCGGGTCGGCCTTGATCGCGGCCACCTGGGTGCTCTGGGTGCCGATCTGGTCGGCTGTGGCGCGCGCGCCGACGGCGAGCACCAGCGCCGCGCGCACCCGCTGCGGATGCGTGACGATCCACTCCAGTGCGCGGGCGCCGCCCATCGACCCGCCCATCACCGCGGCCACCTCGGAGATGCCGAGCCGTTCCAGCACGGCGATGTCGGCGGCCACCTGGTCGCGGATCGAGATGACGGGAAACCGTGAGCCGTAAGGCTTTCCGTCCGGGGCCGGCGAACTCGGCCCGGTGGAGCCGCGGCAGCCGCCCAGCGCGTTGGTCGAGATCGCGCACCAGCGGTCGGTGTCGATGGGGGCACCCGGTCCGGCGATGCCGTCCCACCATCCCGGGGTCGGGTGGTCCGGACCGGCCGGGCCGGTGATGTGCGAGTCGCCGGTCAGTGCGTGCAGCACGACGACGACGTTGTCCCGGTTGGGGGAGAGCTCACCCCAGCGTTGTACCGCGATCGACACGTCCTCGAGGACGGTGCCGTTCTCCAGGGTCAGTGCGCCGATGTCGACGACGCCGACCTCGCCTTCCGGAGGCAGCGTCGCGCGCTCGGTGATCACGTCCACAATTGTCACGTCACACGCCTCTCAGGACGACGCCGCGGTGTCGGAACCGCCGAGAAGCGGTCCGGCCGCGGCGAAACCCTGCTCGAGGTCCGCGATGATGTCGTCGATGCCTTCGATGCCGACCGCCAGGCGCACCAGTCCCGGCGTGACACCGCTGGACAGCTGCTCCTCGGGGGACAGCTGCGCATGCGTGGTCGAGGCGGGGTGGATCACCAGCGAGCGCACGTCACCGATGTTGGCGACGTGGCTGTGCAGTGTCAGCGCGTTGACGAACGCCTTGCCCGCTTCCACGCCACCGGCCAATTCGAACGCCAGTACCGCGCCGGTTCCCTTGGGCGCCAACTTCTTTGCCAGATCGTGCCACGGCGAGGACGGCAGCCCCGCGTAGTTCACCGACAGCACCGCGGGGTGGTCGTGCAGGAAGGTCGCCACCCGCTCGGCGTTGGCGACGTGGCGTTCCATGCGCAGGCTCAACGTCTCCAGGCCCTGGGCGATGAGGAACGCGTTGAAGGGGGACGCCGACGCGCCGATGTCCCGCAGCAACTGCACCCGCGCTTTGAGTGCGTAGGCGGGGGGCCCCAACTCGGCGAAGACCACGCCGTTGTAGGAGGGGTCGGGCTCGGTGAAGCCCGGGAAACGGCCGTTGGTCCAGTCGAAGGTGCCGCCGTCGACGATCACTCCGGCGATCGCGGTGCCGTGGCCGCCGAGGTACTTGGTGGCCGAGTGGACGACGATGTCGGCGCCGTGGCTCAGCGGTTGGATCAGGTACGGGGTCGCGATGGTGTTGTCGACGATCAACGGCACGCCGACCTCGTGGGCGACGCCGGAGACGGTCGGGATGTCGAGCACGTCGATCTGCGGGTTGGAGATCGACTCGGCGAAGAACGCCTTGGTGGTGGGCCGGGCCGCAGCACGCCAGGAGTCGGGGTCGTCGGGATTATCGACGAAGCTGACCTCGATGCCGAGCTTGGGCAGCGTGTAGTGGAAGAGGTTGTAGGTGCCGCCGTAGAGCCGCGGTGAGGACACCACGTGGTCACCGACGCCGGCCACGTTCAGGATCGCCAGCGTCTCGGCCGCCTGGCCGGACGACAGGAACAGGGCGGCCACCCCACCTTCCAGCGCCGCGATGCGCTGCTCGACGACATCGGTCGTCGGGTTCATGATGCGGGTGTAGATGTTGCCCGTCTCGGCCAGACCGAACAGCGCCGCCGCGTGATCGGTGTCGCGGAAGGCGTAGCTGGTGGTCTGGTAGATGGGCAACGCCCGCGCGTTGGTGGTGGCGTCCGGGGTCTGCCCGGCGTGGACCTGCTTGGTCTCGAATGCCCAGTTGGAGCTGGGATCGGGTTGCGTCATCAGGGCGCTCCTCCATGAAACTGGGGGCCCGTTTCATGGCGGACCCGCGCTTGCCTTATAGCCGTGGGCGGCTACTCAACCTGGTCATCACCCGGGGCACCCCACCGCGAGTGGAGGGTTGCCGGCCAGCGAGCCGGGGCTTGACGCTGGCGCTCATGACCGACTCGAAGGTTATCGCACGACCTCCGAACCCTGCCAGTGGGTCGGCGTCGGCGCAGGTCAGAGGATTTTCAGTGGCCGGCTGCGCTGGTGTTCGGCGTCGTGTGCTCGTCGACGAACGAGGTGATCAGATCGGCGATCACGCCCGGGGCCTCGAGCATCGGGATGTGTCCGTAGCCGTCGAGGCGGACCACCTTGGTGTCCGACGGGCAGTGCTGCAGGAAGTACCGGTTGCCGCGCGGGGTCGGGAACACGCGGTCCTTCTCGCAGAACACCAGCTGGGTAGGGGCGCTCAGGTTGGCCAGCTCGAGCAGGCCGGGCAGCCGCAGCGTCTTGACCAGGAGCTGCAGGTAGGCGCTGCAGTGGGTGGCGTCGATGACCAGGTCGTGCAGGTCCTCGTCATCCGGGCCGTCGGCCGGGCCGCTGACCGGCAGCGTCGCCAGGCGCCGCGCGCCGGGCAGCTTGAGGATGCGCGGGCCGACCAGACGGGCCGCGATCAGCACGGGACCACCGAGGATGAACTTGAGCACGGTCTCGTACTTGGTCAGCGAATGCTGCGACCAGCCGCCGGCCGGCCCGATCGCCGTCATGGTGCGGGCGCGGCCGCGGCGTTCGAGCTCGAAGCCGACCCAGCCGCCCAGCGAGTTGCCGACGATGTGGGCGGTCTTCCAGCCCAGTTCGTCCATGCGGCGCTCGATGTCGTCGACGAGGATGTGTGTGTCGAGCAGCCAGGTGTCGGAGCGGCGTCCGCCGTGGTGGCCGACCATCGTCGGGGCGTACACCTCGAAGCGGCCGGTGTCGGTCAGCTGCGCGGCAACCTTGCGCCACACGTTCTGGGAGCACAGGAACGGGTGCAGCAGCAGGATCGGTTCTCCCGAACCGCTGTGGATCGGTTCGCGTTCAGCCATGCGGCCGACAGTAAGGTGATACCGGCGGTACCGCAAGAATGGGGTGTTCTAGGGTCGGGCCTCATGAGTGCGATCACGGTGAGCACCGTCAACGTCAACGGCGTCCGGGCCGCCGTCAAGCAGCGCTCCGCGGAGAACCTCGGTCTCCTGGCGTGGCTGGACGACACCGTGGCCGATGTGGTGTGTCTGCAGGAGACCCGCGCCGACGACGAACAGTTGGCCGATGCGTTGGCTCCCGCGCTGGCCGACGGGTGGCACCTGGCCTCGGCGGCACCGCACATCAAGGGCCGCAACGGTGTCGCGGTGCTGTCCCGTACACCATTCGATGCCGTCCGGATCGGTTGCGATGACGACGAATTCGCACTGCACGGTCGCTACCTGGAAGTCGACACCGCGGGTGTCACGGTGGGCAGCGTGTACGTCCCCACCGGCGAGGCCGACACCGAGCGGCAGGTGGAGAAGGAGCGGTTCATGACCGCCCTCGGTGCCCGAATGGCCGAGCTGATGACAGTCGCGGTCGCCGGCGGACGGGACGCAGTGCTCTGCGGAGACTGGAACATCGCCCACACCGAGAACGACATCAAGAACTGGAAGGGCAACCTCAAGAAGTCCGGGTTCCTGCCTCAGGAGCGGCAGTGGGTGTCGGACCTGTTGGCCGCGGGCTGGGTCGACGTGGTGCGCCGGGCCCATCCCGACGAGGCCGGTCCGTACGCGTGGTGGTCCTGGCGCGGCAAGGCGTTCGACAACGACGCCGGCTGGCGCATCGACTACCAGTTGGCCACACCGGGTTTGGCCGCGCGGGTGGTTTCGGTGCGTACCGAGCGCCCCAAGGCCTACGAGCTGCGCTGGTCGGATCACTGCCCGGTCACCGTCGAGTACGGCGGCAGCTAGAAAACGGCGCATGAAAAACTGGATGTCACCATGAGCGAGACAACCCGGCCCGTCGTGTTCTCCGGCGCGCAACCCACCTCGGATTCCCTGCACCTCGGCAACGCACTGGGCGCGGTGGCCCAATGGGTGGCTCTGCAGGACGACAACGACGCGTACTTCTGCGTGGTGGACCTGCACGCGATCACCGTCTCCCAGGACCCCGAGACGCTGCGCCGCCGCACCCTGGCCACCGCCGCGCAGTACCTCGCCCTGGGTGTGGATCCCGCCCGGGCGACGGTGTTCGTACAGAGCCACGTTCCGGCGCACGCCGAATTGGCCTGGGTCCTGGGCTGTTTCACGGGATTCGGTCAGGCGTCGCGGATGACGCAGTTCAAGGACAAGTCGCAGAAACAGGGCGCCGACGCCACCACGGTGGGCTTGTTCACCTACCCGGTCCTGATGGCCGCCGACGTCCTGCTCTACGACACCGAACTGGTGCCGGTCGGCGAGGACCAGCGGCAGCACCTCGAGCTGGCGCGCGACGTGGCCCAACGCATCAACAGCCGTTTCCCCGAGACGTTCGTGGTGCCCGAGGCGATGATCCCGAAGGCCACCGCCAAAATCTACGACCTCGCCGATCCCACCGCCAAGATGAGCAAGTCCGCGGCCACCGACGCGGGCCTGATCAGCCTGCTCGACGATCCGGCCAAGACGGCCAAGAAGATTCGATCGGCGGTGACCGACAGCGAACGCGAGATTCGGTTCGATCCCGACGCCAAGCCCGGCATCTCCAACCTGCTGACCATCCAGTCGGCCGTCACCGGTGTCGGTATCGACGCCCTGGTCGAGGGCTACGCGGGCCGCGGGTACGGCGACCTGAAGAAGGAGACCGCCGAGGCGGTGGTCGAGTTCGTCACGCCGATCAAGAGCCGGGTCGACGAGTTGCTCGGCGACCCCGCCGAATTGGAGAGTGTGCTGGCTGCGGGTGCTGCGCGGGCACGCGAAGTGTCTGGACAGACGTTGCGCAGGGTATATGACCGGCTAGGGTTCTTGGCACCGCGAGCGCGCGTGACGGACTAGCCAGCGAGGAGGACGGATGGCCACCCCGGAGGATCCGTCCGAAACCGGCGACAAGCCGGGGCTCATCGACCGGTGGCGGGCCCGGATGCCGTGGTTCGACCACGTGATGCGCGCCCAGCAGCGTTACACCGACTCCAAGGGCGACTTCTACGCCGCCGGCGGTTTCGTGCTGGCCAGCCAGCCCGAACTGGAGGCCGGTCTGCAGGACCGGATCCGCGCAGCGGTCAGTGGTGACATGGGCCAGCAACTCGTCGAGCTGATGGACTCGGCGATCGATTCCCGCGCCTCGGTCGGTCTGATCGGCTTGGCCACCGCGGCGTGGGCCGGGTTGGGGTGAATGGCCAATCTTCGCGAGGCCCTGAGTCAGATGTGGGGTCTGTTCCGTGACGACCGGTCGGGCTTCGTGCGCACGAAGATCTCCGACCTGTTGGCGCTGTTGTCGGTGTTCGTCGCGATCGTGCTGACGCTGTCGCTGACCGCGCTGGCCAACATGTCGGTGATGCGAAACGTGTTGGAGTGGTTCGGTTTGGCCGACGCTCCGGGGTTGACGCTGGTGCTGCGGGTGGTATCCGCGGTGGTGTCGCTGTTGGTGTCGTGGCTGCTGTTCACGTTCCTGATCGCCCGGCTGCCCCGCGAGTCGGTGAGTTTCCGCAGCAGTGTGCGGGCGGGGCTGATCGCCGCGGTCGGCTTCGAGATCTTCAAGTTGGTGGCCGCGATCTACCTGCGGTCGGTGGTGACCGGTCCTGCGGGTGCGACGTTCGGACCGGTGCTGGGTCTGATGGTGTTCGCCTACATCACGAGTCGTCTGATCTTGTTCGCCACCGCGTGGGCCGCCACGATGCCGGAGAACATGCGGGAGGCGCCGGTACCCGCGCCGGCCCCGGCGGTCATCCGCAACCGCCCGATCACCCGTCCCGGTCTCGCGCCGTGGCAGGCAGCCGCAGCCGCTCTGGTCGGTGCGGTGACGGCGTCGGGTCTTTCGCGCCTGAAGCGCCGACCCGTCAGCCGCGATGCGGACGGCGGTTGAGCGCTCGTGCGCCCATGATCAAACTGAACACGATGATCGATCCGATCACGCCCACGCCGACACGCACGGGCATGGCGTCGACGTCGGTGAGCACCGCGTTCGCCTTGGTCGTGGTGGCCGCGGTCTCCTCGGCGACGGGTCCCCCCAGCGAAGGGTCGGGGTCGACAAGGGTGCCGACCTTGGTTCCCGGCGGCACCGAGAATCCGTAGTCGAGCAGGCGCGCTGCCTGCTCCCACGGCGCGATCGGTTGGCGGGTACCGCGCAGCAGTACCGCGACCAGTCGTCGACCGTCTCGCTCGGCCGCGCCCACGAAGGTCTGCCCGGCGTCGTCGGTGAAGCCCGTCTTACCGCCGAGCGCACCCGGATAGTGCTGGAGCAGCCTGTTGTCGTTCTCGATGGGGTAGGTGCCTTCGCCGCGGCCGGGGAAGGTGAACGAACGGGTGGCGACGATGTTGCTGAACACCGGGTTGTGCCAGGCGTACCGGTAGAACAGCCCGACGTCGTAGGCCGACGTACTCATTCCGGGTCCGTCCAGCCCGGACGGGGTCGCCACCCGGGTGTCCTGGGCGCCGAGTTTGTGCGCCAGCCCGTTGAGCTTGCCCAGTGCGGCCTCCATGCCGCCCATCTGGCGGGCCAGGGCGAACGCGGCGTCGTTGCCGGAGTACATCAGCAGGCCGTGGAGCAGGTCGTTGATCGAGTAGAAGCCGCCCTCGCCGACACCGACCTTGGTGCCCTCCTGGGCAGCGTCCTCGGCGGTGCCGGGCACGACCTTGTGCAGCGGCAGATCCCGGATGGCCTGCATCGCGGTGAGCACCTTGATGACGCTCGCCGGACGGTGCCGGCCGTGCGGGTCGCGGGCGGCGATGACGTCACCGCTGTCGAGGTCGGCCAACAGCCACGCTTCGGCCGAAACCTCCGCGGGCGCAGGCGGTGTCCCGGGTGCGGTGATCACGCCGCACCCGGCCAGCGCTTCGCCGCCCATGGGTTCGGCCGGCACCGGGATCGGGGCCGGAGGCGGATCGCCGGGCTTGGGCACCTCGGAGGCGTCGACCGCCGGTGGTGTGGTCTCCCGGTACAGACACGCATCCGGCGCAGCGCCGGGGTCGGCGATCGCGGTCGGCGCGGTGGTCAGCAGCGCCGCGGTCATCGGTGCGGCCAGCAGCGCCGCCGCGCGGGTGGCGATCCTCCGGAAAGTGCCCATCGTGTGCGCAGATTAGGCGATCCGCGGGGTGATTCCGGGGAGCCACGCGGCGTCCCGGCCCTCCCGCCGAAATCGCATTCCACGCGCGTCAAACGCGTGGTATGCCCACGCTGGGAGCAATCTCGGCGCCTCTAGGCTGTGATGACCCATGTTCATCGTGATTCTCGGATCGATCCTCGGCCTCATGCACCTCTACGTGTGGAACCGAATGGTCAAGGACACCACCGCACCGGGGCGGATCCGCATCTACTGTTCGTTGCTGCTCGTCGGGCTGCTGGTGTTGTTGTTCGCAGCGCTGATCGTGCCGCGGGCCGTGGACGTCACCGCATCGCGTTGGCTGGCCTGGCCGGGCTATCTGTGGTTCGGCGTGGTGGCGTACCTGTTCCTGACGCTGCTGGCGCTCGAACCGGTGCGCCTGGCGCGCCGGCTGTGGCACAGGCGCCGGCCGCCGGAAGAGCCGGAATCACCGGACCGCCGGGTCTTCCTCTCCCGGGTGGCCGCGGTCGCGGCAGGCACCGCGACGGCGGGATTGGTGGGCACCGGCCTGGTCAACGCGTTGGGTCCGCCGCAGACGCTGCGCGTCCCGGTGCGGTTGCCGCGCCTGAATCCGGCGTTCGACGGCTTCCGCATCGCGGTGGTCTCCGACATCCACCTCGGTCCACTGCTCGGCCGCGCGCACACCGAACGGCTCGTCCGGATGATCAACGAGAC
Organism: Mycobacterium sp. pV006; assembly: GCF_041287115.1. Lineage (NCBI taxonomy): Bacteria > Bacillati > Actinomycetota > Actinomycetes > Mycobacteriales > Mycobacteriaceae > Mycobacterium > Mycobacterium sp. pV006. The sequence continues at coordinate 316,221 of NZ_JBGGKT010000004.1, forward strand.
CGAGCCTGATCTCGTCGCGGTGGTCGGCGATCTGGTCGACGGCACGGTGGCAGAACTGGGATCTGCCGCCGCGCCGCTGCGCGATCTCGTGTCCCGCGAGGGCACGTTCTTCGTCACCGGCAACCATGAGTACTTCGTCGAGGACACCGCGGAGTGGTTGCGCGAGCTCGAGCGGCTCGGGATGCAGCTGCTGCGCAACGAGCACACCCGGATCTCGCGCGGTCCTGCGTCGTTCGACCTGGCGGGCGTCAATGACCTGGCCGGGCGGGAGCATTCGGATCCGCCCGACCTGCAGAGGGCGCTGCGCGGTGTGAGCGGCGACAGCCCGACCGTCCTGCTGGCGCACCAGCCCGTGCAGGTCGGCGAGGCGGCCGATCGCGGCGTGGATCTGCAGATCTCCGGGCACACCCACGGCGGCCAGATGTGGCCGTTCCACTATGCCGTCGATCTGGCGCAGCCCGCGCTGGCCGGGCTGTCGACGGTGCGCGACACCCAGCTCTACGTGACCCGCGGCGCCGGTTTCTGGGGACCGCCGCTGCGGGTGGGTGCGCCGGCCGACATCAGCGTGCTGACTCTGCAAAGTTCCTGATGTTTGCGCGGGTGTGAGCTTGGGCACTTCTCAGCAAGCGCATGGCGATTCCCGCGCCAATCCTCAGGTATGCCCCGCATGCTGAGAGTCACCCGTCCGGAAGGTCGACGACATGACTACAGACAACGCTGGCGCCACCGTCATCGACATGCAATCGCACTGCGCGCGCCGTCGGGCCCGGTTCGACGAGGCGATGAAGCGCCACCCGGCCTACCTGTCGAGGATGGCTGCCTCCGGTGGCGCCTCGCCGAGCTCGCATCCCACGCGCCAGAATCGCTGAATCGGTCACGCCCGCGGCAGTCCCGGCAAACACCGGCTACAGGCGCTGTGACGCCTCGGTGAGCACCCCGCGCAGTACGTCGTAGATCGCGTCGAACTCTGCCTGACCACTGATCAGCGGTGGGGCCAGCTGCACGACCGGGTCCCCGCGGTCGTCGGCGCGGCAGTACAGACCGGCGTCCCACAGTGCGGGCGTCAGGAATCCGCGCAGCAGTCGTTCGGACTCCTCGTCGTCGAACGTCTCTTTGGTCGCCTTGTCCTTGACCAGCTCGATGCCGTAGAAGAAACCCTCGCCGCGCACATCGCCGACGATCGGCAGGTCGTAGAGCTTCTCGAGTGTCGCCCGGAATGCCGGCGCCATCTCCTTGACGTGGTCGTTGAGGCCCTCGCGTTCGAAGATGTCGAGGTTGGCCAGCGCCACCGCCGACGACACCGGATGCCCGCCGAACGTGTACCCGTGACCGAACACCGTGGCGCCGTCGTTGAACGGTTCGAACAACCGGTCGTGGGCGATCATCGCGCCGATCGGGGAATAGCCCGACGTCAGCCCCTTCGCGCAGGTGATGATGTCCGGCGTGTAGTTGAAGTCGTCACACGCGAACATCGACCCGATGCGGCCGAATGCGCAGATCACCTCGTCGGAGACCATCAGCACGTCGTACTCGTCGCAGATCTCGCGGACGCGTTCGAAATAGCCGGGGGGAGGCGGGAAGCAACCGCCGGCGTTCTGCACGGGCTCGAGGAACACCGCGGCGACGGTGTCCGGTCCTTCGAACTCGATGGCCTCGGCGATGCGGTTGGCGCAGTACTCGCCGAAGACCTTCTCGTCGTGCGCATACGGTTCCGGAGCGCGGTAGAAGTTGGTGTTGGGCGCGCGGAACCCGCCCGGCACCAGCGGTTCGAACGGGGCCTTGAACGCCGGGATCCCGGTGATCGACAGCGCGCCCTGAGGGGTGCCGTGGTAGGCGATCGCCCGCGAAACCACCTTGTGCTTACCGGGTTTCCCGGTCAGCTTGAAGAACTGCTTGGCCAGTTTCCATGCGCTTTCGACGGCTTCGCCGCCTCCCGTGGTGAAGAACACCCGGTTGAGGTCACCGGGTGCATAGCCGGCGATGCGTTCGGCGAGTTCGACCGCGGTCGGGGTGGCATAGGACCACAACGGGAAGAACGCCAGCTGTTCGGCTTGTTTGGCGGCGGCTTCGGCGAGCTCGCGGCGGCCGTGGCCGACTTGGACCACGAACAATCCGGACAGGCCGTCGATGTACTTGCGGCCCTTGTCATCCCAGATGTGTACGCCCTCGCCGCGGGTGATGATCGGCGGGGTGATCCCGGCTCCGTGGCGGGCGAAATGGCCCCACAGGTGCCGGTTGGCCTTGGCCGACAAATCGGAGGCCGACGTGTCGGGCGTTTCGGAAACGATGCTCATCGGGTGCCCCAGTTGTATTGCTGCTTGACAAGTTTCAGATAGACCAGGGTCTCTGTGGATATCACTCCCGGTAGGGCACGGATCTGGGTGTTCAGCAGCTCGAGCAGATGGTCGTCGTCCTCACAGACCACTTCGGCGATCGCGTCGAAGGACCCGGCGGTCAGCACCACGTAATCGACGGCGTCGATCCGGGCCAGCTTCTCGGCGATCACGGTGGTGTCGCCGGTGCACTTGATCCCGATCATCGCCTGCCGGGCGAACCCGAGTTGCATGGGATCGGTGACGGCGACGATCTGCATCACCCCCGCGTCGACCATCCGCTGCACGCGTTGCCGCACGGCGGCCTCGGACAGCCCGACGGCCTTGCCGATGCCGGCGTAGGAGCGTCGACCGTCCTGCTGGAGTTTCTCGATGATCGCCTTGGACAGGTCGTCGAGCGGGAACGCAGCGCCGGGTCGGGAGGTGTTCACCCGGAAAGACACCGGGCCGACGGCGTGCGGGACCCCGGGGTTGGCCATTCAGAGATTGTGCACGGAATCCGTCGTAGCAGGCAACCACAACCATGAAATCAGGCGTATACCGCTCTGGCGGTCGCGTAATGCGTAGCCGAGATAGACGCGTCGATATAGCGTGGGCCCATGGGTATGGCAAGCAGTTGGATCGACGGCGCACCGGTATCCACGGCCGGTCCGACGCACGCGGTGATCAACCCCGCCGACGGCCAGACTGTTGCGGAGTACGCGCTGGCGCATCCCGGCGACGTGGATCGTGCGGTGGCCTCGGCGCGTGCGGCCTTCGCCGGATGGGCCAGCGCGACGCCGGCGGAGCGTTCCGCGGTGCTGGCCAAACTGGCCCGGCTGGCCGACGAGGCGTCCGACGAGTTGGTGGCCGAAGAGGTGGCCCAGTGCGGCAAGCCGGTGCGGCTGGCAGAAGAGTTCGACGTACCCGGCAGCGTGGACAACATCGAGTTCTTCGCCGGAGCCGCACGACATCTCGAAGGCAAGGCGTCCGCGGAGTACTCCGGTGATCACACGTCCTCGATCCGCCGCGAGGCCGTCGGGGTAGTGGCAACCATCACGCCGTGGAACTACCCGTTGCAGATGGCGGTGTGGAAGGTGTTGCCCGCGTTGGCTGCTGGATGCAGCGTGGTGATCAAACCCGCCGAGATCACGCCACTGACCACGTTGACGTTGGCGCGGCTGGCGTCGGAGGCGGGATTGCCGCCCGGGGTGCTCAACGTGGTGACGGGGTCCGGCAGCGACGTCGGTGCCGCGCTGGCCGGGCACGCCGACGTCGACATGGTGACGTTCACCGGGTCCACGCCGGTGGGCCGTCGCGTGATGGCCGCCGCCGCGGTGCACGGGCACCGGACGCAGCTCGAGCTCGGCGGCAAGGCGCCGTTCGTGGTCTTCGACGACGCCGACCTCGACGCGGCCATCCAGGGCGCGGTCGCCGGTGCGCTGATCAACACCGGGCAGGACTGCACCGCGGCCACGCGCGCGATCGTCGCCGCGGATCTGTACGACGACTTCGTCGCCGGGGTGGCCGAGCTATTTTCGGCGATCGTCGTCGGTGATCCGCAGGATCCGGATACCGATCTGGGACCGCTGATTTCGGCCGCACACCGGAACAAGGTCGCCGGCATGGTGGCGCGGGCGCCGGGAGAGGGCGGCCGGATCGTTTGTGGCGGGGTGGCGTCCGACGGACCCGGCTTCTTCTACCGGCCGACGGTGATCGCCGACGTGGCCGAGTCCTCGGAAGTGTGGCGTGACGAGATCTTCGGGCCCGTGCTGACGGTGCGCCCGTTCGTCGACGACGACGATGCGCTGCGGCAGGCCAACGACACTCAGTACGGGCTGGCGGCCTCGGCCTGGACCCGCGATGTGTACCGCGCCCAGCGCGCGTCGCGCGAGATTCACGCCGGCTGCGTGTGGATCAACGACCACATCCCGATCATCTCCGAGATGCCCCACGGCGGGTTCGGCGCGTCCGGCTTCGGCAAGGACATGAGTCAGTACTCACTCGAGGAGTACCTGTCGATCAAGCACGTGATGAGCGACATCACCGGGGTGGCGGAGAAGGACTGGCACCGCACGGTTTTCGCGAAACGCTGACGCCCGGTCAGAGTGCGACCGGCGCCGAAGACGGCAGGGTGGGCGCAACATCGCCGTACGTGTCGACAGCAGTGACTGTCGCCAGGCCGGTGTCGGAGATGGTGAGGGTGAACACCGACCAGTAGCGGTTGGTCACCTGGTCGGAGACGGTGAACGTCGAGTTGATTCCGCTGACCGAGTCGCGCACTGTGACGGTGGCTTCGGAGGTCCACAGTTCGGCGTCGTTGCTCCACTGGTAGACGTAGAAGAGGTAGTCGCCCGGCGTGCGCGTGTAGATCGTGGTCAACTCGGGTCCGAATCCGTCCCGATCGTCGGCGGCGAGATCGACTGCCAGCGTGCCGTCGGCTTGATGGATGTTTCTGTTGGCGTAGTAGATGTGGAACGGCCGGACCCCGTCGACGCCGGGACCCAACAGGTGCGAGTCCAGATCACGTGGCGTTGCGGCCCAGCGCATTTCGATCGTGATGTTGTCGATGTTCGGGGTGACCGCGACGGTGAAATCCTGGCTCACCGCACCGCCGTTGCCGTCGCTGACGGTGATGGTGAAGGTGTCCGTCGCAGCTCCGCCCTGGGCGGCTGCCGACCGGGCCTCTGGTGTCGGGGTGTAGACGAATGCGCCGTCGATCACGGTGACCGTGCCGTGGGACGGCGTGCTGAGTTCGTAGGTCAGGGGGTCGCCGTCGACGTCTTCGGCGTGCAGAGCTGCCCTCACCACGCCGGTGACTGCATCGGTTTCGGGTCTGTCCGGGTTCATCGTGGGGGCGTCGTTGACGGCGCTCACCGTGACGGTGACTGTGGTTTTCGACGCGTGCGTGCCGTGGAACAGCACGCTCACCAGGTTGTGGACATGCCAGGGACTCGCGGCGTCGGAGACGGTGTAGGTGAAGGTGTCGATTCCGTTGAAGTCGGCGTTCGGGGTGTACACGAAGGTGCCATCAGCGTTGAGGACGACTGTGCCGTTGACGGGCTGCGTGTACTCCTTGATCGTCAGCACATCGCTGTTCAGGTCGGTGTCGTTGTCCAGCACCGAGATCGTGGTCGGCGCGTCCTCGCTGGTGGTTGCGCTGTCCGCGACCGCGTGCGGTGAGCTGTTGAAGAACGTCCGCTGGATCTCGCGTTGCACGAAAGCCAGCACACCCCAGAGGATCGGCGGGTCGCCAGGTGTGGTGGGTTGCGGTGTGAACAGCATGTTGAGCGCGTCGACGGCGATGTTGATCAGCGCGAAGGGGGCACCGATCAGTGCGCCGATCGGCGTGATCGGCTGCCGCACCAGTGGGGCCGGGGCGGGAGCACCGGGTGAGGAGTCGGCGCCAGTCACGGCGACGGTGGCGGCCGGCGGTGATTCGTTCCGCGACACCGGCGTCGGGGATTTCTCCGCGGACAGGGCAGCGCTGACCGCGGCGCTGTCGTCGGCTCCCGGGTCTTCGCGCGTCGGCGCGGGCTCCTCGGCGTGGTCCGGGGTGGCGGTTGTTTCGCTGCGGGAGCCCCCGGTGCCGGTGACGTCGTCATCCGTGGTTCCCGGGTCGAGGACGTCCTGATCGCGAGGTTCGACATCGCCGGCTTCGTCGGTTTCCACCTCGGGATCGCTGTCGCCGACGCCCTCGTCACTGTCGAGCCCCTCCTCGAGTGCATCGTCCAGGTCCTCGGCCAGCTCTTGGTCGAGGTCGTCGGTCGATTGGTCCTCATGGTCGGGGACTCGAGCACCCTCGTCGTCGGCTGCGTCGGAGATTGTGCGATCAGATGATTCGCCGGCCGGGGACTCCGAGGACGTCGAGCGGCGGGGTTGGCTCGACGAGGTTTCCGCTGCGGCGGGCCGGCGATGGCGGTGCCGATCCCGAGCAGGACCGCCAACGCGCCGATGTGTCCGACGTACCTCGCATAACCCACAGCGGTCTCCCTATAGAAGATGTTGGCCGAACTGGCCGAACCGATGCTAGGTAATGGCATCCGGATTTGCTGATGAAATTTGAAACCGGGTACCAGTGCCGTTCGAGGGTAGGTGCTGGAAAACGCAGTACTGGCGGTAATTTACGGCTCAGACTGCAATTCGCGCGGGATCGGCAAACGCCTAATCAAGATCAATTAGATGTTTGCTGACGTGGATGTCGCGGGGCGGGATGTTGCTATGTCTGAGACGCGGGGGCTGCGCCCGAATGAGATGGCCGACACCGCGGCGCGAGCGTGCACGCAGCGTCGTCACCGGGGTCTCGACGCGACCGTGAGGGCACTTTCGCGCGCGGCGGGTGTGCACCGACTCCCGACGTGCAAAACCCACCGAAGTGGGTATGCGCCCCCTTGAGCGCCCTCGATAGGAGCGCGCTTGATCGGAGCGGTCCGGGCGTGACATGACCAGCGCAAGACGGTCTGGAAGTTCAACCCATCCGCTGCGCCGGTCGCTCCGAAGACAGGGCAGACACGAGGGACTGCCCACGGGCGGCGCGACCAGAAGGAGCAGCCTTTGAACAGCGGTGAGTGGACGCGAGCGGCAGTCGCCGCTCCCAACCGGTGGCCGGAGGCCGACGCCCCGGCGCTGGCGGTCTGGCGCGACGACGTGCGGTCGGCGGTGCGCAGCCATCTCCTCGACTTCGTCCACCACGGTTGTGTCGAGCGGCTTGGCGACGCCCACGTCGACGTCGCACCCGGGCTGCTGAGCGACTTCGTCGAGGGCGGCAAGTATGTGCGCTCCACCTACATGTATCTCGGGTGGCTGTGCGGCGCCGCCGAGGACGACGCAGCGCTGCGCGCGTCGGCCAGCCTCGAATTGCTGCACGCCTTCGCCCTGATCCAGGACGACGTGATGGACGCCTCCCCATTGCGGCGGGCACGGCCGGCGGCGCATGTGGTGTTCACCCGCTGGCACCGCGAGCACCGGCTGGGCGGCTCGGCGGAGCGGTTCGGTGAATCGGCGGCGATCCTCCTCGGAGACCTGTGCCTGGTGTGGGCCGCGCAGATGCTGCGCACCAGCGGCATCGGAGACGAGGCGTTGTCACGGGTGTGGGCGCGCTATGACGACATGCGTGTCGAACTTGCCATCGGCCAGTTCGCCGACCTGGTCAACAGTGCCCACGCGTTCCCGACCCTCGACGAGGTGTTCGACGTGCTGCGGCGTAAGTCGGGTAACTACACGGTGCGGCGTCCGCTCGAGATGGGTGCCGCGATGGCCGGTTGTGACCCGGACGTGCTGCTGGCGTTGTCCGGCTACGGAGCGGCGATCGGTGAGGCGTTCCAACTGCGCGACGACATCCTGGGCGTGTTCGGCAGCCCCTCGATGACCGGAAAGTCCGCGCACACCGACATGGAGGCGGGCAAGGCCACCAGCGTCATCGTCGCCGCCTACGAGTTGGCCGGTCCCGGGTTGCGCGGCCAGCTCGCCGACCTGATGAGCGCGACCGAGCTCGACGCCGCGGCCATCGAGCGCTGGCGGACGCTGATAGTCGCCAGCGGCGCGGTGCAGTGGATCGAGGAGCAGATCGCCGAACGGCACCGGCGCGCGATGGCGTTCCTCGATCAGGTCGACATCCCGGGTCTGCCCCGGGCCGCGCTGGCCGAGATGGCCGTCGCCTGCACCCAGCGGGCGGCGTGATGCGCACCGTCACCGGAAAGACCGACCGCGTCGTCGTCGTCGGTGCGGGACTCTCGGGTCTGTCGGCGGCGATGCAGCTGGCCGGCCGCGGACGCCGCGTCACCGTCTTGGAACGCGGAAGCCACCCCGGCGGCCGCGTCGGCCGCGCCGACATCAACGGCTACCGCATCGACACCGGGCCCACGGTGCTGACCATGCCCGACATCATCGACGAGGCATTCGCCGCCGTCGGCGGCTCCCTCTCCGATTACCTTGCCCTGCAGCAGGTTCACCCCGCCTACCGTGCGAAGTTCGCCGACGGCAGTGAACTCGCGGTGCACACCGACGGGGCAGCGATGGCCACCGAGATCGAACGATTCGCCGGCCGCGCGGAAGCCGACGGGTACCTACGGCTGCGGGAATGGCTCACGCAGCTCTACCACACGGAGTTCGACGGCTTCATCGCCAACAACTTCGACTCCCCGCTCTCGCTGCTGACCCCCCAGCTGGCGAAGCTGGTGGCGCTCGGCGCGTTCCGGCGTTGGGAACCCGTGGTGCGCCGATTCATCCAGGACGAGCGACTGCTGCGGGTGTTCACCTTCCAGGCGCTCTATGCCGGGGTGCCGCCGCAGAGCGCGCTGGCCGTGTACGCGGTGATCGCCTACATGGACACCGTCGCCGGGGTCTATTTCCCGCAGGGTGGTATGCGGGCCCTACCTGACGCGATGGCCGCAGCCGCGGCCCGCACTGGGGTCGACTTCGTCTACGACGCACCGGTTTCCGAGCTCGAGTTCAGCGGCTCCCGCGTCAGCGGTGTGCGCACCGCAACCGGGGAACGGTACGACGCCGACACCGTGGTGCTGACCACCGAGCTGCCCGACACCTACCGGCTGCTGCGCCGCACCCCGCGTCGACCGCTGAAGATCAAAGCGGCACCGTCGGCCGTCGTCGCGCACGTCGGATGCGCAGCGGTCGGGGACCGGGCGGGTCATCACACCATCCTGTTCGGCGACGCCTGGAAGGACACGTTCCGCGACATCATCGACGACGGACGGGTGATGCGGGATCCGTCGCTGCTGGTGACGCGTCCCACCGCCGGCGACCCGTCGCTGGCCCCCGCCGGACGCGACTTGCTCTATGTGCTGGCACCGGCCCCCAACACCGACGTGGGCACGGTCGACTGGGACGTGACGGGCGCACAGTACACCGAGCAGATGCTCGACGCGGTGCGCGCCCGGATGCCCGGTGTCGGTGACGACGCCGAGATCCTGCATGTGGTCAATCCAGCCGACTGGGGGCGACAGGGAATGGCGGCCGGTAGCCCATTCGCGTTGGCACACACTTTCTCTCAGACCGGACCGTTCCGTCCGGCCAACACCGTCCGCGGCATCGACAACGTCGTGTTGGCGGGCTCCTCGACCGTGCCCGGGGTCGGTGTGCCGACCGCGATTCTGTCCGGCCGGCTCGCCGCCGACCGGATCACCGGGCTCACCGCTGTCCGCTCGCACACGGAGGTCCACCGTTGATGATCAGCTCAGAGCTCGACGCGGCCGGTGTCCGGGAACCGTCACTACGCGAGGCCTACCGGCACTGCCGCGAAGTCAACGCGGCGCATGGGAAGACGTTCTTCTTGGCGACGCGGCTGCTGACACCACGACAGCGCCCGGCAGTGCATGCGCTCTACGGGTTCGCTCGCGGCGCCGACGACATCCTCGACGATTTCGACGACCGTGACGTCGAGCAGCGCGCCGACGAGCTGCAACAGTTGTCGAAACGGTTGTTCGCCAGCCTCGTTCAGCACGAGCCCGCCGACCACCCGACGTTGACCGCGGTGGTGGACACGGCCCGCAAGTACGACATCAGCTGGGATCTGTTTGACGACTTCCTGGCATCGATGCGGATGGATCTCACCGTCACCGATTATCCTGACCGGAAGTCGTTGGAGCGCTACATGTACGGGTCGGCTGAGGTCATCGGTCTGCAGATGCTTCCCGTGCTGGGCACGGTCGGTCCGCGCGAGGAGGCCGCGACGTATGCTGCTGCGCTGGGAAAGGCGTTCCAGCTGACCAACTTTCTGCGGGACATCGACGAGGATCTGGACCGGGGGCGGGTCTATCTCCCGGCCGACGAACTGGCTGCCCACGGCGTGGACCGCGACAGGTTGCAATGGTGTCAGCGGGAGGGCCGGGTCGATGCCCGCGTCCGGACGGCGCTGGCCGAGCAGCACGCGATCACGCGCAAGGTGTACGACGACGCGCGCCCGGGGATCGACGTGCTGGCGCCGTGCTCACGGCCGTGCGTTGCAGCGGCGCTGACGTTGTACTCGGAGATTCTGGACCGCATCGAGGCCATCGACTTTGAGATCTTCGGCCGGCGGGCGACGGTCGGCAAGCCGCGCCGGCTGGCCGTCGCGGTCGCCGGTCTCGGGAAGGCCTGGGCGAACAGGATCCGCTTCGGAAGTGTCTGACATCAAGGAAGGCAAGGGGATTGTGCGATGACTGACCGACGTCGGCAGCGCTGGCCGGGACAACCCGGGATGACCTCGGTGCCCGCGGACGGCACGCAGCCTCGCGTGGTGGTGGTCGGTGGGGGGATCGCCGGGCTGGCCGCGGCGACCGGGCTGGCCGAACGCGGCGTCGGCGTCGACGTCGTGGAGCGCTGCGAGTATCTGGGTGGACGCGTCGGCGGCTGGTCGGACACGTTGGCCGACGGTTCCACCACGGCGATGAACCGCGGATTCCACGCCTTCTTTCGCCAGTACTACAACCTGCGGGCGCTGCTGCAGCGCAGCGATCCGACCCTGTCGGCGCTCACGCCGGTCGACGACTATCCGCTGATCGACGGCGAGGGCCGCCGCGACACCTTCAAGGGACTCCCGCAGACCCCGCCGCTGAACGCGCTCGCTTTCGCGCTGCGCAGCCCGACGTTCCGGTTGCGCGACATGGTCCGCATGGACGCCAAGGCCGCCGCACCGCTGGCGACGGTGTCGGTTCCCGAAACCTACGAGCAACTCGACCACCGCGACGCGGCGACGTTCCTGCGCGACATCCGGTTCCCGGAAGCGGCACGGCATCTCGCGTTCGAGGTGTTCGCGCGCAGCTTCTTCTCCCGTCCGGACAAGCTGTCGGCAGGTGAGCTGGTGACGATGTTCCACATCTACTTCCTGGGTTCCAGCGAAGGGCTGGTCTTCGATGTCGCGAACGCGAACTTCGATGTGGCGCTGTGGAATCCGCTGCGCGAGTACCTGGCCGCGCTGGGCGTCCGCTTCCACACAGGTGTGGAGGCGCACGCGTTGACGACGGGGGAACAGGTCACGGTGCACAGCTCGGCCGGCGAGATCGTCGCCGATGGTGCGGTGCTGGCCACCGACGTCGGCGGGCTGCAGAGCGTGGTCGCGGAGTCACCCGCGCTGGGGGATGGCCCGTGGCGGGACCGGGTTGAGGGGATGGGGATGGCGCCTCCCTTTGTGGTGCTGCGGGTGTGGCTGGACCGGCCGGTGCGACCAGATCGTGCCGAGTTTGTCGGGACAGGGGGCCGTGAGCCGTTGGACAATATCAGCGTGCTGGAACGCTACGAACGTGAAGCAGCCGACTGGGCGGCCCGCACGGGAGGCTCTGTGGTCGAGCTGCACGCGTACTCGGTCGCCGACACCGATGACACCGTCATCACGGGGCTGATCAAGCGGATGCAGGAGATCTATCCCGAAACCGCCGACGCGAAGATCATCGATCAGCGGGTTCTTCGCCGCCAGGACTGCCCCCGATTCGCACCCGGCGACTTCGCGAACCGGCCGACGGTGGCCACCCCGGATCCGCGCGTCAAACTCGCCGGTGACGGTATCCGGATCGACCTTCCCGTGGCACTGATGGAACGCGCCGCGACCACCGGCTGGACCGCGGCCAACGAACTGCTCTCCGGTTTCGGACTGGCCGGGCACGCCCTGTACACCGTGCCCAACCAAGGCCGGTCGTCTTTTCTGCGGCGGCTGGCCGCGCTCGGTGGTGAGCGCCGGTGAGTCAATGGCGTAAGCGGCTCGCGAAAGCGATTCCGTTTCAAGTCATCCCGTCGGTCGATTGGTCGGCGCAGACTCCCTCCTACCAGGACGCCAACCCGGCGGTGATTCGCTCGGCGCTGCAGCGCGCCCAGCGCCGGCCGGGTGGCAACTGGTTCACTTTCGCGGCAAGCTCCTCGATCACCACCAAGGCTCTCGGTACCTCGGTCGGCGGCCGCGAACTGGTGGCGTGGCGCGGTGCCGACGGGAAGCTGCTGGTCGCTCCGCGTGCCTGCCCGCACCTCGGCGCCGACCTCGCGCAAGCTCCGGTGGAGTGCGGCACCCTGGTCTGCCCCTGGCATGGGCTGCGCCTCGGTGAGCAGCGCCACGGCGCCTGGAAACCGCTGCCCGCCTTCGACGACGGCGTGCTGTGCTGGGTGCGTCTCGACGATGTCGGCGGGCAGGAACCCACCGACGAGCCACCCGCGATGTCGCGTCCACCGCAACCGTCACTGGCCGCAGTCACCCGGCTCGAAGGGGTGTGCGAACCGCAGGACATCGTCGCCAACCGTCTCGATCCGTGGCACGGAGCGTGGTTTCATCCGTACTCGTTCACCCAATTGCGGGTGCTCAGCGCACCCCCGGCCGAAGACGACATGCCCGACGACGAAGACAAGTTCGTCGTCGAGGTGACGTTCCGGATGGGTCGCCTCGGCGTTCCTGTCGTCGCCGAGTTCACTGCGCCCACCCCGCGCACCGTGGTGATGCGCATCGTCGACGGCGAGGGCAAGGGGAGTGTGGTGGAAACCCACGCCACCCCGATCGGGGTGGGCCGCGACGGTCGCGCACGCTCGGCGGTGGTGGAGGCCGTAGTGGCGCATTCCGACCGGCCGCATTTCGGGAAGGGGCTGGTCGCCGCACCGTTGATCCGTCCGCTGATGAGTCAGGCGGCCACCCGCCTGTGGCGTGACGACCTGGCCTACGCCGAGCGCCTCTACGAGCTGCGCTCCTGACCCGCCGAAATCGCATTCCACGCGCGTCAACTGCGTGTTTTCGACGCGCTGGATGCAATCTGGGCGAAGACGGGTAGAAAAGGGCGGTGGACGAGACCGAGTCTGGCCCGAGCCGTGGTTCCATCTACCGCGAGCACCTCACAGCGAGCGCAACCGTCGCCCTGCAATCGATTGCGGTGGCCGCGGGGCTCTGGGTGCTGGCATGGGTGATCGGCAAGACCTGGGTGATCCTGCTGCCGATACTGCTGGCGCTGATCCTGTGCACGGTGCTGTGGCCGCCGGTGCGCTGGCTACGCAGCAGAGGGGTGCCACCGGCCCCCGCGGTCCTGCTGGCTCTGGTGATCGCAGCCGGTGTCATCGCGGGCTTGATCGCCGCCGTGGCCCCGGCGATCGTCGAACAATCCACCGAGTTGGCCCAGCAGGCCAGCGCAGGTGTGGTGAAGGTGCGCGACTGGCTCGACGGTCCGCCTCTGAATATCAGCGAAGCGCAACTGGATTCCGCTGTCGCAGCGATCACCGATACGCTGAATTCCAGCAGCGCGCAGATCGCGTCGGGTGTATTCACCGGTGTGGGCGCGGCGACGTCGGCGCTTGTCACGTTCTTCACCACCGTGGTGGTGACGTTCTTCTTCCTCAAAGACGGCTCGGCGTTCCTGCCCTGGCTGCGTCGCACCGTGGGCATGCCGGCCGCGCCGCACGTGGCCGAGGTGTTGGAACGGGTGTGGAAGACCCTCGGCGGATTCATCCGCACCCAGGCTTTGGTCAGCCTCGTCGACGCCGTGCTGATCGGCATCGGGTTGGTCATCATGGGTGTGCCGCTGGCTTACGCGTTGGCGATCATCACGTTCATCGGTGGTTTCGTGCCGATTGTCGGTGCTTTCGTCGCCGGCGGCTTGGCCGTGCTCGTGGCCCTGGTGGCCAACGGCCCGGTCAACGCGTTGATAATCCTGGGCATCATCCTGGCGGTGCAACAACTCGAAGGTAACGTCCTGCAGCCGTGGCTGCAGTCGCGGTCGATGAAGCTGCACGCGGTCATCGTCCTGCTCGCCGTGACACTGGGCGCCACCACGTTCGGCGTGATCGGCGCCTTCCTGGCGGTACCGGTGGTAGCCGCGGCGGCGGTCGTCTTGCGGTACTACTTCGAGCAGGTCAGCATCCGGGCCGGCGAGAACACGGACGAACCCGAGAACACGGACGAACCCGAGAAAGCGGACGAACCCGAGAAAGCGGACGAAACCGCCTGACCCCGCCGAAAGTGCATCTCGGCGCAGGGATGCTCAGCGCGCGAACATCAACGCGCGCTTGACCTCCTGGATCGCCTTGGTCACCTGGATGCCACGCGGGCACGCCTCGGTGCAGTTGAAGGTGGTGCGGCAGCGCCACACCCCGTCGACGTCGTTGAGGATGTCCAGGCGCTCGGCCGCCGCCTCGTCGCGCGAGTCGAAGATGAAGCGGTGGGCGTTGACGATCGCCGCGGGACCGAAGTACGACCCTTCGCTCCAGTACACCGGGCACGACGTGGTGCAGCAGGCGCACAGGATGCACTTGGTGGTGTCGTCGTAGCGCGCGCGGTCGGTCTGGCTCTGGATGCGTTCGCGCGTCGGCTCGTTGCCCGAGGTAATCAGGTACGGCTTGATCGCCTTGTACGCGTCGAAGAACGGCTCCATGTCCACCACGAGGTCCTTCTCCACGGGCAGCCCGCGGATCGGCTCGATGGTGATGGTCAACTGCTTGTTCGGGTTCTTCGGCAGCATGTCGCGCATCAGCACCTTGCACGCCAACCGGTTGACGCCGTTGATCCGCATGGCATCCGAGCCGCACACGCCGTGCGCGCAGGACCGGCGGAACGTCAACGTGCCGTCGAGGTACCACTTGACGTAGTGCAGCAGGTTCAGCAGCCGGTCGGTCGGCAGGCACGGCACCCGGAAGCTCTGCCAGCCGGCCGAATCCGGATCCTCGGGGTTGAAGCGGGCGATCTTCAGCGTCACCATCACCGCGCCCTCGGGCACGGGCGGGGTGTCTTGCTTGTCCAGAACAGGCGCGCTCATCAGTACTTCCGTTCCATCGGCTCGTAACGCGTCATGACGACGGGCTTGTAGTCCAGGCGGATGTCACTCAACAGGTCCGAACCCTGCTTGTAGGCCATGGTGTGACGCATGTAGTTGGTGTCGTCGCGGTTGGGGTAGTCCTCGCGGGCGTGGCCGCCGCGGGATTCCTTGCGGTTCAACGCACCCACGACCGTCACCTCGGCCAGCTCGAGCAGGAAGCCCAGCTCGATCGCCTCGAGCAGGTCGCTGTTGTAGCGCTTGCCCTTGTCCTGCACCGTGATTCGGGAGTAGCACTCCTTGAGTGCGTGGATGTCGGTCAGCGCCTGCTTGAGTGTCTCCTCGGTGCGGAACACCGCGGCGTTGTTGTCCATCGACTGCTGCAGCGCGCCGCGGATGTCGGCGACGCGCTCGTGGCCGTGCTCGCCCAGGATGTCGCTCACCCAGCCGGTCACCATGCCCGCCGGGTTCTCCGGCAGCTCG
This sequence comes from Mycobacterium sp. pV006, assembly GCF_041287115.1. NCBI lineage: Bacteria > Bacillati > Actinomycetota > Actinomycetes > Mycobacteriales > Mycobacteriaceae > Mycobacterium > Mycobacterium sp. pV006. Next base: position 331,723 of record NZ_JBGGKT010000004.1, read on the forward strand.
ACGAAGTCATGTCCGAGCGCGTAGTTCGCGGCGGCGATGCCGGCGCGGCGGCCGAACACGTTGATGTCGAGCAGCGAGTTGGTGCCCAGCCGGTTGGCGCCGTGCACCGACACACAGGCGCACTCGCCGGCGGCGTAGAGGCCCGGGACGATCGTCGTGTTGTCCGACAGCACCTGCCCGTTGACCGTCGTGGGGATGCCGCCCATGACGTAGTGGCAGGTCGGATACACGGGCACGAGTTCCTTGACCGGGTCGACACCCAGGTAGGTGCGGGCGAACTCGGTGATGTCGGGCAGCTTGGCCTCGAGCACGTCCTCGCCGAGGTGGCGGACGTCGATGTAGACGTAGTCCTTGTTCGGGCCGGCGCCGCGGCCCTCGAGGACCTCGAGCACCATCGAGCGCGCGATGATGTCGCGCGGTGCCAGGTCGACGATCGTCGGCGCGTACCGCTCCATGAAGCGTTCACCCTCGCCGTTGAGCAGCCGGCCACCCTCGCCGCGCACCGCCTCGGAGATCAGGATGCCCAGGCCGGCGAGACCCGTCGGGTGGAACTGGTGGAACTCCATGTCCTCCAGGGGAAGTCCCTTGCGGAAGATGATGCCCAGCCCGTCACCGGTCAGCGTGTGGGCGTTGGAGGTGGTCTTGTACATCCGGCCCGACCCGCCGGTGGCGAAGACGATCGCCTTGGCGTGGAAGACGTGGATGTCGCCGGTGGCCAGCTCGTAGGCGACGACCCCGGTGGCGACCGGACCGCCGGCGGTCTCGGTCAGCGTGATGTCGAGCGCGTAGAACTCGTTGAAGAACTCGACGTCGTGCTTCACACAGTTCTGGTACAGCGTCTGCAGGATCATGTGCCCGGTGCGGTCGGCGGCGTAGCACGCACGGCGCACCGGGGCCTTGCCGTGGTCGCGGGTGTGCCCGCCGAAACGGCGCTGGTCGATGCGGCCCTCGGGGGTGCGGTTGAACGGCATCCCCATCTTCTCGAGGTCGAGCACCGCATCGATGGCCTCTTTGGCCATGATCTCGACGGCGTCCTGGTCGGCCAGGTAGTCGCCGCCCTTGACGGTGTCGAAGGTGTGCCACTCCCAGTTGTCTTCCTCGACGTTGGCCAGGGCCGCGCACATGCCGCCCTGGGCTGCGCCGGTGTGCGACCGCGTCGGGTAGAGCTTGGTCAGCACAGCGGTGCGCACCCGCGGTCCGGCTTCCACGGCCGCCCGCATCCCGGCGCCGCCGGCGCCGACAATGACGACGTCGTAGCGATGTTCGTGAATCATCAGTGCTCTCCCTGCAAACCTCAGCTGATGGTGGCGTCGAAGGTCAGCAGCACGTAGGTGCCCAGCACCAGCGTGAAGATCATCGACAGCGCCAGCAGCGCGTTGAGCCAGAACTTCGTGGAGTCTTTGCGGGTGTAGTCGGCGATGATCGTGCGCATCCCGTTACCGCCGTGCAGCTGGGCCAGCCACAGCAGGAGCAGGTCCCAGGTCTGCCAGAACGGCGACGACCAGCGCTCGGCCACATAGTTGAAGTCGATGCGGTACACGCCGTTCTCCCACATCAACATGATGAACAGGTGTCCGAGCGCCAGGAAGACCAGCACGATCCCGGAGAACCGCATGAACAACCATGCGTACTTCTCGAAGTTGGGCATGCCGCCGGCCCGACGGGGCGCGCGGGGGTTGTCCAGGCCGGGCGGCCGGTCGTGGCTGCGCTGCAGCACCGGGGCCTCCGGGCCCCGCTTGTTGTCTGCTGCCGGTGCGGTCATAGGAAACGCTCCCACATGTGCATGCCGATGACGCCGACGGAGGCGATCAGGACGGTGAGGAAGACCCCGGCCACCACCCAGAGCATCTGGCGCTGGTAGCGCGGGCCTTCGGACCAGAAGTCGATCAGGATCACCCGGATGCCGTTGAGGGCATGGAAGAGGACCGCGCCGACGAGGCCGATCTCCATCAGCCCGACGATCGGCGTCTTGTAGGTCTCGATGATCTCGTTGTAAGCCTGCGGGCTGACCCGCACCAGGGCGGTGTCGAGCACGTGGACGAACAGGAAGAAGAAGATCGTCGCACCCGAGATCCGGTGCAGCACCCACGACCACATGGCGGGGTCACCGCGATACAGCGTCCGGCGTCGCTGTTTGGATCGCGGCGCCGGTATGCCGGTATCAGCTGATGTCGCCGTACTCATGTGACCTCCAACGCCATCGGTGGACGCGTGGGGCACGGCGTGCTGGACCGCAGCCCCAAAAAACCTCGGGGCGACTCTAATCCCCTTTGTACTGCCGAACGAACTAGCGTGGAGCCGAATGGCCCGGTAAGCAGGGCGAAGTTAGGGTGCCCTATCCAGAGTCCGGGTTGTGTGACGGGGTGTGCGGAATGGATTCAGACGCGATTCGGACGGTGTGAGATGACCCGCGATGTCGACTGGGATGTGTTGCGCCGCAAGGCGATCGATGTCTCTGGACATGCCTACGCGCCGTACTCAGGGTTCCGGGTGGGGGCGGCGGCGCTGGTCGACGATGACCGAATCGTGACCGGATGCAATGTGGAAAATGTCTCATATGGCCTAGGTCTCTGTGCCGAGTGCGCAGTGGTCTGCGCCCTGTTTTCGACCGGCGGCGGACGCCTGGTCGCGCTGGCTTGTGTGGGGCCCGACGCGCAGGTGCTGATGCCCTGTGGACGCTGTCGCCAGGTGCTCTATGAGCACGGCGGACCAGACCTCCTGATCGACCATCCGGCGGGCCCGCGCCGCCTGGGGGACCTGCTACCCGATGCGTTCGGTCCCGACGACCTCGCGCGCGCAGATCGTCGGGAAACACCGTGACCCACGCCACATCTGACGGGCCGTTCGACGCGACCCCGCCTGATGGGCCGTTCGACGCGACCCTGTCCAACGGGCCGTTCGACGCGCCCACCGTCATCCGGACCAAACGCGACGGCGGCATCCTCTCCGACGCCGCCATCGACTGGGTGATCGACGCCTACACCCACGACCGCATCGCCGAAGCTCAGATGTCCGCGCTGCTGATGGCGATCTTCCTGCGCGGCATGACGAGCGCGGAGATCGCGCGGTGGACCGCGGCGATGATCGCCTCCGGGGACCGGTTCGACTTCAGCGACCTGGGCCGCGACGGGCGAGCCTTGAGGTTGGTGGACAAACACTCCACCGGCGGCGTCGGCGACAAGATCACCATCCCGCTGATACCCGTGGTGATGGCATGCGGGGGAGCGGTCCCGCAGGCCGCGGGACGCGGACTCGGCCACACCGGCGGCACCCTCGACAAATTGGAGGCCATCCCCGGATTCACCGCGGAGCTATCCAGATCGGAGATCCGTCAACAACTCTCCGACATCGGGGCGGCGATCTTCGCCGCCGGCGACCTGGCCCCCGCCGACCGCAAGATCTACGCCCTGCGCGACGTCACCGCCACCACCGAGTCGCTGCCCCTGATCGCGAGCTCGGTGATGAGCAAGAAGATCGCCGAGGGCGTCGGCGCGCTGGTGCTCGACACCAAGGTCGGCTCGGGAGCATTCCTGAAGTCCGAGGCCGAGGCCCGCGAGCTGGCCCGCACCATGGTCGATCTCGGCACCGCCCACGGCGTACAGACCCGCGCCGTGCTCACCGACATGAGCGTCCCCCTGGGCCGCGCCGTGGGCAACGCGGTCGAGGTCGCCGAATCGCTGGAGGTGCTCGCGGGCGGCGGCCCGTCCGACGTGGTGGAGCTGACGGTGACGCTGGCCCGCGAGATGCTCGACGCGGCCGGACTCGACGCCGTGGACCCGGCCGAGACGCTGCGCGACGGGACGGCCATGGACGCGTTCCGGCGTCTGATCGCCGCGCAGGGAGGTGACCTGGAGCAGCCGCTGCCGGTGGGCGCGCACAGCGAAACCGTCCTCGCCCCGCGAGATGGCACCATGGAAGACATCGATGCGATGGCGGTGGGGCTGGCCGTGTGGCGGCTCGGAGCGGGCCGTTCCGAGCCGGGCCAGCGCGTGCAGTACGGCGCCGGACTGCACATCCACCGCCGACCGGGCGAACCCGTAGCGGCCGGCGAGCCGCTATTCACCCTCTACACCGACACGCCGCAGCGATTCGGTGCGGCACTGTCGGAGCTCGACGGCGCCTGGGCCGTCGGCGACCACGCTCCGCCGTCACGGCCGCTCATCATCGACCGAATCAGTGAGTGAGGAGGTTTCGACGTGACGACCCCGTTGACCCTGGAGACCATCGGCAAGGCTCCCAAGGCCCTGCTCCACGACCATCTCGACGGCGGGCTGCGCCCGGCCACCGTGCTGGAGTTGGCCGAGGAGACCGGCTATGACGCGTTACCCGCCGACAACGTCGACGACCTGGCGACGTTCTTCCGCACCGCGGCACACAGCGGATCTTTGGAGCGCTACCTCGAGCCGTTCGCGCACACCGTCGGGGTGATGCAGACCGCCGACGCGCTGCACCGCGTCGCCTACGAATGCGTCGAAGACTTGGCCGCCGACAACGTCGTCTACGCCGAGGTGCGGTTTGCACCCGAACTGCACATCGACGGTGGGCTGTCGTTGGACGCCGTGGTCGACGCCGTCCTGGCCGGGTTCGCCGCGGGCGAGAAGGCCGCGGCGGCCGACGGACGCTCCATCACCGTGCGGTGCCTGGTGACCGCGATGCGGCACGCCGCGCGCTCCCGCGAAATCGCCGCGCTGGCGGTGCGATTCCGCGACCAGGGCGTGGTGGGCTTCGACATCGCCGGCGCCGAGGCCGGGCACCCGCCGACCCGCCACCTCGACGCATTCGAGTACATGCGCAGCAACAACGCCCGCTTCACCATTCACGCCGGTGAGGCATTCGGGCTGCCGTCGATCCACGAAGCCATCGCGTACTGCGGCGCCGACCGACTCGGCCACGGCGTGCGCATCGTCGACGACATCACCGCCGACGCCGACGGCACCCCCCAGCTGGGACGGCTGGCTTCTCTGTTGCGGGACAAGCGGATTCCGTTCGAGATGTGCCCGAGCTCCAACGTGCAGACCGGCGCGGTACCCGACATCGCCCACCATCCGTTCGACCTGCTGGCTCGGCTGCGGTTCCGGGTCACCGTCAACACCGACAACCGGTTGATCAGCGACACCACGATGAGCCAGGAGATGCTGCGACTGGTCGAGGCGTTCGGCTACGGCTGGAGTGACCTGGAGCGGTTCACCATCAACGCCATGAAGTCGGCGTTCATCCCGTTCCCTGAGCGCCTGGCCATCATCGACGAGGTCATCAAGCCCCGCTACGCCGTCCTGATCGGCTGAGTGGCCACCTCACCCTGTAGCGCGAGGGAGCGTGTCTGCGCCCCGACGCGCCGCCTTTCGTGGGCGCTTTGCGCGCGCTCGCGCCCGTCGAGGGCGACGAAACTGCTGACGCGAAGCGGCGTGTCTACCAACAAACACGCGCGCTCGCGCAACGGAGTCGGAGAGGCCTACTCCTGGCGCAGGCGGGACTCCACGAAGCGCTCCAGCGACTCCCACTCGGTGACGGCCTGCGCGTAGGGCGGGTTCGGCCGCGACACCGACGCGGGGTCCAGCGCGTAGGCGATTACGTGACCCAGCGGTGCGTCGGCGGACAACTTGGCCGCGACGCTGGGGTCTTCGGCGTAGTCGCCGATGTCACGCAGCAGCTCCACCGCCAGCTCGAGCTGGTCGCGGTCGAGCGTGTCGGGCCCGTCGGCGAGGTCGTCGGCGATGTCGGTGAGCACGTAGACGTTGTCGTCGGTGACGTCGACGCGCAACGACCCATCGGTGGCCGCCGTGCGGATGTCGTCGTAGGTGGCCAGATCGGACAGGTCGTGATCGTGCTCGTCGGCCAGGTAGCGCGCCAGCGTGCGCTCCGAGCCGAAGACGCTGATGCGGCCGTTGCGGCCCAAGAAGATCGGCTGGTCGTTGAGGTAGCAGCGCAGCGTGAAGTACGAGCCGGCGCTGGTCATGATTCGCACCGGGTCGATGCCGACGCGCGCCCAGAAGTCCTCGTCGCTGCCCAGCACCTTCTGCTCGGCGGCAGCGGCGAGTTCGGCGGATTCCTCGTCGGTGTCGACGATGTCGTCGATCACCACGTCGTCGAAGTCGTCCTCGGGCTCGGGCGCCGGGCCGTCGAGTTCCTCCTGCGCCTGGCGCACGGCGGCGGCGTCGACCTCCGGCGTGGTGACGATCTCGTCGATCGCTGCCACGACGTTGTCCCAGCCGCGGGCGATGATCTTCTCGATCTCGGCCCAGCGCTTGCGTCCGGCCCGGCCGCCGAACGCCTCGACCCCGCCACCGACGGTGCCCAGCACCGGGTTGCCGTTGAAGAACTTCGTGACCGCGGGCAGCTCGCACACCGAACCGATCGACGACACCACCGCCAGCGAGCCGTGCAGTGTGCGCACGCCTTCCTCGGTGGGCTTCGCCGACAAGATCTCCTCGAAGGCCGCCAGGTCGTGGGTGTGCTCTTCGGTCGGGGACAGCCGGTGCGCGTTCTGCGTCGTCAGCTTCTCCCAGGCGGGGTGATCGGCCAGGTCGTTGTCGGTGTTGGTGCGCACGAACGCGACCAGGTCGGCGACCGAGTCGAACACGTAGAGGTCCTCGTCCTTGCCCAGGAACGCCTCCCACTCGTCACCGTCGGCGCGCCACCGCGGCGCCCACAACGTGTACACGTCGCCCTTGGTCAGCCTCAGCCCGATCGGCACGATGTCAGCCATGGCGCACAGCCTAACGATCGAGGCCACGGCGTCCGGCAACTGACCGGCGCGCCTAGCGTTCCAGGGTGCTTTCGGGGGTGTTTCGGTACTCGCGGCGGTAGTGCGCGCTGAACGAGCTCAGCCGCCAGAATCCCCACTTCCGCGCGATGTCGGCGACGGAGGTCGTGGTCGGGTCGGCCGCCACGAGGTCCTCGTGCGCGCGGGCCAGTCGGACCTGGCGCAGGTGCTGCATCGGGGAACAGCCGAGATGTCTGCGGATTGCCGTGTCCAGAGTGGCCGCCGAGGTGCGGGCCGCATGGGCCACATCCGCCATCGAGATGGCGCGGTGGGCGTTGTCGTCGATGAAGGCGATCGCTCGGCGCACCTTGTCGTGGTCGTTGGCTTCGCTCACGGCACAGGCCCGGGTGTGCGGAAACGCGGCGAGCATGCTGGCCGCCAGGTACTGCTCGAGCGTGCTGATGACCAGGGGCTGTTGCGCGGCGGTCGGATTGCTCACCAGGCCGTGGCGGATGTGGTCGACGACGTCGATCAGGTGCTGGTTGGCGCTGGCCGACACCGGCGCGGTGCTGGTCAGCCGTACCGCGTCGCAGTCCGGATGATCGCCCGCGACCTGCGAGAGCGCTCGTCTGGGGACGCCGATCATGTGGTAGCGGGCCTTGTCGAGGCGACCGACCAGCGGGTGCGGGATGGCGCCGAACGCGACGGCGGACCCGGGGCCGTGTCGGCGAGTCGGCTGCCCGCGATGTGTCTCCTCGAATACTCCGCCGACGACCCGGCACAACAGGATCTCGTCGGGCGGATCCATGTCGTAGGTGACGTCGTAGGTGTATTCGACGTCGTCCACGCCGAGCGACCCCGCGTAGGTGCGCCAGACGCGGATACGGGTGTCGCGGCTGGGAGTCATCGTCCTGACGCGGAAGGTCCCGAAGGTCGCTGTGATCTGTTCTTCGGCCTGATCCGCGTCTCTGGCATCGATCAGCAGACGTCCGCTTGTGGCGTCACGCTGGTCCATGGCCCTCCCCAGCTCACGAAAGTTCGCTGTAAGTATGTCCATGCCGCTGATCAGACAAACTCCCCCCGGCGGGGGATCTCGTGCGGAGTCGGGTCTCCGCGCGGCGAACCTCATGGTAGGGCGGTTATAGGCGGATGTTTGACTCGCCGTCCGCGCGGCACCGATTGCCGCCGGCAAACTTCACGGTTGTGATTTCGCGCCGGGCGCGCCTTCGCCGGGCAAACTATTACGCCGTCGGCCGCCAGAATCCCTGGAATCCCTGCCCGAGATTGGCGGTCCGGATCGGGGACAGCTGGACCGGGTCGCCGGCCTCGATCATGGTGTTGTTCCCGACGATCATGGCGACGTGTCCATCCCATACGGCGAGGTCGCCGGGACGGACGTCGGCCGCGCTGATTGCCGCGCCGATGTCCTGCTCCTGGGCCAGCCGGGGGATGCCCAGACCGGCTTGGCCGTACGCCCACTGGGTCAGGCCGCTGCAGTCCAGCCCGACCCCCGGCGTGGTGCCGCCCCATTGATACGGCACGCCGAGCTGGGTCAACGCGTGACGGACCGCCGCGGCGGCGACGGGGTTGGGCGCCGTCACCACGGTGCCGTCGGGCAGGCGAACAGCCACGCCGTCGCCGAACTCCGCGGCCTCGGGGGTGTCGAGACCGTCGGGCCGGACGAGGGAGGCGAGCTCGGCGAGCCCACCGCCGGACGCCGGCGGCACGCCCCCGCCGGGCGATCCCATCGGAGCACCGCCACCGCCCATGCCTGCCGCACCGGGCCAGCTCGCCGGGGTGGTCGCCGCGCTCGGAGGCGCAGCGGTCGCCGAGACCGCTGAGGTCTGCGCGTCGAGTTCGGTCTGCAGTTCCTCGACGATCGCGATGGCACGGGCCAGCGCATCACGCGCCGCGGCCAGCAGTTGTTTGGCGACCCCCGGCGAGTCGAGCCTGGGTTCTAGCGCGCTCGCGGTCGCCTCGAACTCCTCGATGAGGTCCTGCAATCGACGACGCGCCCCTGCCACCGCGGCGGCGGCGCGATCCGCGGTGGCACCCAACCGGCCCGCCCGTTCAGCAGCCCCGTCCAGCGCGGCCGCGGTGGAGGCGGCGAACTGCGCCGCCGCCTGCGCCCCGCCGCCCGACCAACCGGCGTCGACGTCCCGCCAGGCGCGCTGGGCGTCGTCGGCGATGTCGGTGAGCATCGTGCGCACACCGCCGAGCACCGCACCCGGGTCGGCGGCGGGGTCGCCCGACCAACCCGGCCCGACCAGGGACTGTACCCGCCGGATAGGTGCCGACAGCGCGGTGACGAGCGGGGTCGGCATCACCAGAACCCGGCGAGGTGCGTGCCGGCGGCCGCGTCACTGCTCTCGTACGCCGCGGCGGCGGCGTGGGCGGCGCCGTGCGCTCCGGTCAGTGCGCCGCTCAGTGCGGTGAGCGCGGTGGCCTCGTCGGCCGCCGCCCGTGTCAATGCTGCGAGGAACCCCGCCCCGACGGGGCCCAACGTGTCGCCGCAACCGCTGCCGAGGCCCGACAATCGGCGGGCGACGTCGTGCAGGTCGACGGCCTGACCGGACGAGGCCGTGCCGTAACCGCGGACGAGGTCGGGATCGACGATCAAGCGCGCAGACATATCGTTAGGACGCTGCGACCCTCGTCCCGGTTCCCGTTAAGGTCGGCAGTCATGGATGTCCGCGTGGTCGACCACCCTTTGGCCGCAGCGCGGCTGACGACGCTGCGTGACGAGCGCACCGACAACGCGGCGTTCCGCGCGGCATTGCGCGACCTGACCTTGATGCTCGTCTACGAGGCGACGCGCGAGTTGCCGGTCGACATCGTGTCGGTGCGTACGCCGTTGGTGGAGACCGCCGGCGCGCGGCTGGCCAACCCGCCGCTGCTGGTGCCGGTGTTGCGGGCAGGGCTGGGCATGGTCGACCAGGCCCACGAACTCATCCCCGAAGCCCGCGTCGGTTTCGTCGGCGTGGCCCGCGACGAGAAGACCCACCAGCCGACTCCGTATCTGGAGTCCCTGCCCGACGACCTGAGCCGTCAGCCGGTGATCGTGTTGGACCCGATGCTGGCCACGGGCGGGTCGATGGCCCACACGCTGAAGCTGCTCTACAGCCGTGACGCGGTCGAGGTCACGGCGATCTGTGTGGTGGCCGCGCCGGAAGGCCTCGCGTGCATCGAGAAGATCTCACCGAACCTACGCTTGTACACCGCGGCCATCGACTCCGGTCTCAACGACTTCGCGTTCATCGTGCCCGGACTCGGCGACGCCGGCGACCGTCAGTTCGGTCCGCGCTGAACCTGCTAGGGCCACGCCGCCACTGCCGCGGCCACCGCAGCCTGTGTCGAAGCGGCGCGTACGCGAGCCTCGACCAAGTCGCCGGGACAACGAATCTCGATGTAACACTTCAGCTTCGGCTCGGTGCCCGACGGGCGTACCACCACCCGCACCGAGGCCGCGTCGTCTTCTCCGGTGAATACCAGCGCGTCGGTGCGCGGCATCAGGTCGGTCATCGTGACGGCGAAACCGGCTACCGCGGTGGGTGGTTCGGTGCGTAACCGCTCCATCAGGGCGGCTGCCTCGGCCTGGGAGCACACCCGGTGGGTGACCGCCGTGGTGGTGTGCACACCGTGCCGGCGCGCGAGGTCGCCGAGCGCATCGAGCACCGTGAGTCCGCGCGCACGTAGCGCCACCACCAGATCACAGGCCAGCACCGCGGTGCTGATGCCGTCCTTGTCGCGCACCTCCTCGGGATCTACGCAGTGCCCGATCGCCTCCTCGTAGGCGTACAACAGTGTGCCGTCGGTGCTTTCGTCGGCCCGTGCCAGCCACTTGAAGCCGGTGAGTGTCTCGACATGCCGGGCGCCGTGTTCGGCGGCGATCGAGGCCAGCATGCGCGACGACACGACGGTGCTGGCCACCACCGCCGTCGATGCGTCGCCCGCTGACAGCAGGTAATCGCCCAGCAGCCAGCCGGTTTCGTCACCGGAGAGCATCCGCCATCCGTCCAGGGTGGGGATCCCGACGGCGCACCGGTCGGCGTCGGGATCCAACGAGATCGCCAGGTCGGCGTCGACGTCGGCGGCCAACGTCAGCAACAGATCCGAGGCACCGGGCTCCTCGGGATTGGGGAACGCCACGGTCGGGAAGTCCGGGTCTGGGGCGAATTGCTCGGTGACGACGTGGACGTCGTCGATGCCGGCCAAGGCGAGCGCGTCGAGCACGTACTCGCCGCCCACACCGTGCATCGGGGTCAGCGCGACGCGCAGCGCACCGGCGGTGCGCCGCACCGTCGCGGTGCGTTCGATGTAGCGGCGCAACAGATCTTCTCCCGAGGGCGACACCGGGGTGCGGGCGATCTCGTCGGCGAACGGGGCAGTAGCGATCGCTTTTTCGATCTCGCGGTCGGTGGGGGAGACGATCTGGAAGCCACCGGAGAGGTACACCTTGTAGCCGTTGTCGGTCGGCGGGTTGTGTGACGCGGTGATCTGCACCCCGGCCGCCGCACCCGTCGCCCGCACCGCGTAGGCCACCGCCGGCGTCGGCACCGGAGCCGGCATCAACGTCACCGAGAAGCCCTGAGCAGCCAGCACTTCGGCGGTCGCCCGGCCGAACTCCGCCGACCGGTGCCGCGCGTCGTACCCGACGATCACGGCCGAACCCGCCTGTCCCCGTCCGGCGAGGACGGTGCCCAGCGCCCACGTCGCGCGCAGCACCACCGCCAGGTTCATCCCGTTGGGCCCGGCGCGCAGCGGACCGCGCAGGCCGGCGGTGCCGAACGTCAACGTCTGGGCGAACCGGTCGGCCAACTCGGCGTCGCTGCAGGCCGCGAGTTCGGCGGCCGCACCGGGATCGGGGTCGTGGTCCAGCCACTCCTGCACGGACCAGGTCATCGCGCGCCTCAGAGCCGCTCGATCACCGACGACAGCAGCGACCCCATCCGCGTCGCCGACGCACGCCCGGCTTCCAGCACCTCGGCGTGACTCAGCGGCTGGCCCGTCATCCCTGCGGCCAGGTTCGTCACCAGCGAGACACCGAGCACCTCGGCGCCGGCCTCGCGCGCGGCGATCGTCTCGTGCACCGTTGACATCCCGACCAGGTCGGCGCCCAGGGTGCGCAGCATCCGGATCTCGGCAGGGGTCTCGTACTGCGGGCCGGGCAGCCCGGCGTAGACCCCGTCGGCCAGCTCCGGGTCGATCTGGCGGGCCACGTCGCGCAGCCGCGGTGAGTAGGCGTCGACCATATCGACGAACCGGGCGCCGACCAGTGCTGACCGGCCGGTCAGGTTGAGGTGGTCGCTGATCAGCACCGGCTGCCCGACATGCATGTCGCTGCGCAGCCCGCCGGCGGCGTTGGTCAGCACCACGGTGTGCACGCCTGTTGCGCACGCGGTGCGCACCGGATGCACGACGTGCCGCAGGTCGTGGCCCTCGTAGGCGTGGATGCGGCCGAGCAGCACGAGCACGCGGTGGGCGCCGATGCGCAGCGAGAGCACCTGGCCACGGTGGCCCTGCGCGCTGGGCGGGGTGAAGCCGGGCAGGTCGGCCATCCCGACCACGGCCGTCGGGTCACCGAGTTGCGCGGCCGCCGGGGCCCAGCCGGAACCGAGAACGACGGCGACGTCGTGACGCGCGACGCCGGTGCGCTCGGCCAGGTCGGCGGCAGCCGCAGCGGAGACGTCGTCCATGACGGGCAGCCTAGTTCGGGTGTGGACGTGCAGTGAGATACTGGCCCCCATGCCCACCACCGCCGCGCTACGCGTCGAAGACGCCGTGCACCGGCGCCGCGGTGACCTCGTCGAACTGTCGCACGCGATCCACGCCGAACCCGAACTGGCGTTCGCCGAACACCGCAGCAGCGCCAAGACCCAGGAACTGGTCGCCCAACGCGGCTTCGACATCGACGCCGGCGTGGCCGGGCTGGACACCGCCTTCCGTGCCGTCTTCGGCAGCGGCCCGCTCGTGGTCGGGGTGTGCGCCGAGTACGACGCGCTGCCCGAGATCGGGCACGCGTGCGGACACAACATCATCGCCGCCTCGGCGGTGGGGACCGCGCTGGCGCTGGCCGAGGTCGCCGACGAGCTCGGGCTGACGGTGGTGCTGCTCGGCACGCCCGCCGAGGAGTTCGGCGGCGGGAAGGTGCTGATGCTCGACGCCGGGGTCTTCGACGACATCGCCGCGACGGTCATGCTGCACCCCGGCCCCATCGACATCGCCGCCGCACGGTCGCTGGCCCTGTCGGAGGTGACCATCCGCTACACCGGTCGCGAATCCCATGCCGCGGTCGCGCCGCACCTGGGCCTCAATGCCGCCGACGCGGTCACCGTGGCTCAGGTCGCCATCGGCTTGTTGCGACAACAGCTCGCCCCCGGACAGATGGTGCACGGCATCGTCACCCACGGCGGGCATGCCGCCAACGTGATCCCGGCGCGCGCCGAGCTGCACTACACGATGCGCGCCACGCACTCGGAAGCGTTGCGCGAGTTGGAATCCCGCATGGCGGGCTGCTTTGCCGCCGGTGCCGTGGCCACCGGGTGCGAACACGTCGTCGACGAGACCGCCCCGGCCTATGCGGAGTTGACGCCGGATCCCTGGCTGTCGGCGACCATCCGCGACGAGATGACCAGGCTGGGACGTAACCCGGTGCCCGCCGAGTTGGAGGCCTCGCTGCCGCTGGGCAGTACCGACATGGGCAACGTCACGCAGGTGATGCCGGGCATCCACCCGGTGGTCGGCATCGATTCCGGTGGCGCGTCGATCCATCAGCCTGAGTTCACCGCGGCCGCGGCGTCGGCGAGCGCGGACACCGCCGTCATCGACGGTGCGGTCATGCTGGCCCGCACCGTCGTCGCGCTGGCCGAGACCCCCGCCGAACGGGACCGGGTGTTGGAACGGCAGTACAGGCGGGCCTCATGAGCGTGCTGGCGCACGCGGCGGCCCGGTGGCTGTCAGCGCACTACGACGACCTGGTGTCCTGGCGTCGGCACCTGCATCAGCATCCCGAGCTCGGGCGCCAGGAATTCCGGACGACGCAGTTCGTGGCGTCGCTGCTCGCCGATGCCGGGTTGAACCCGAAGGTGCTGCCCGGTGGGACGGGTCTGACCTGTGACTTCGGGCCCGATGACGGACCGCGGGTGGCGTTGCGCGCCGACATGGATGCGCTGCCGATGGACGAACGCACCGGCGCCCCGTATTCGTCGTTGGTGCCCGGTGTCTCGCACGCGTGCGGGCACGACGCGCACACCGCGGTGCTGCTCGGCGCGGCCATGGCAATGGCCTCGGCGCCGGAGTTGCCGGTCGGGGTACGCCTGCTGTTCCAGGCGGCCGAGGAGTTGATGCCCGGCGGCGCGCTGGACGCCATCGCCGCAGGCGCGCTGACGGGGGTGTCGCGGATCTTCGCGCTGCACTGCGATCCGCGGCTGGCCGTCGGCAAGGTCGCGGTGAGGCCGGGCCCGATCACCTCGGCGGCCGACCAGATCGAGGTGACCCTGCATTCGCCGGGCGGTCACACGTCGCGCCCGCATCTGACCGGCGATCTCGTCTACGGCCTGGGCACTTTGATCACCGGTGTGCCCGGCGTGCTGTCGCGGCGAATCGACCCGCGCAACAGCACGGTGATGGTGTGGGGCGCGGTCAACGCCGGCGTCGCGGCCAACGCGATCCCGCAGACCGGCACCCTGGCCGGCACCATCCGCACCGCCAGCCGCGAGACCTGGCTGACACTGGAAGACATTGTCCGGGACACGGTTTCGTCGCTGTTGGCGCCGCTGGGGATGGAACACAGCGTGCTGTACCGGCGCGGGGTGCCGCCGGTGGTCAACGAAGAGGTGTCCACGCGGATCCTCACCCACGCGATCGAGTCGATCGGCCCGGACGTGCTCGCCGACACCCGGCAGTCCGGCGGGGGTGAGGACTTCTCCTGGTATCTCGAGGAGGTGCCCGGCGCGATGGCCCGCCTCGGCGTGTGGAGCGGGCGCGGTCCACAGCTGGACCTGCATCAGCCGACATTCGACCTCGACGAGCGCGCACTGGGCGTCGGCGTGCGCCTGATGGTCAACCTCATCGACCACGCCGTCACTTAATCGGGCCGGCCACCTCGTTGGGGGGCCACCTCGTCGTGGCGACCGCGCGTGTCTGCGGGCCGCCACGCCGGAAATCTCCAGCACTTTGCGCACGCTCGCGCCACGTCACAGTGCGTATTCGACGTCCGATAGTGATGCACGTCACCACACCGGGCGACCCCGCCCGGAGGTCACTACTTGGGCGGTCGGCTTGTCTTTACTCGACCGATTGGCTTAGTGTAGCTAGGTACTTTCCTGTTCTTGTCGAAGGCGGCTGTGCCGTAACGATTTTCGAGTAAGTCTCTGGAGGAGCCGCCGGTGAACGGGCCCAGGCCGCACTTTTACGGCATCGCCCGGTTCATCCGCCTCTCCTCGATCCCCATCATCTTGATCTGGGTCGCGATCGCGGCGTTCTTCAACGTCTCGGTTCCGCAGCTCGAAGAGGTCGGGAAGCTGCGCTCGGTGTCGATGAGCCCGGACGACGCGCCCGCGGTGATCTCGATGCAGCGCATCGGCGAGGTGTTCGAGGAATACGAGTCCAACAGCTCGGTCATGATCGTGCTCGAGGGCGACGAGCCGCTCGGGGACGACTCCCGCCGCTACTACGCCGACCTGATCGGCGCGCTGGAAGCCGACACCAAACACGTCGAACACATCCAGGACCTGTGGAGCGACCCGCTGACCGCCGCCGGCGCCCAGAGCGCCGACGGCAAGTCCACCTACTTCCAGGTCTATCTGGCCGGTAACCAGGGCGAGGCGCTGGCCAACGAGTCGGTGCGCGCGGTGCAGGAACTGGTCGGGGAGAGTCAGCCGCCGGAGGGCGTGCAGGCCTACGTGACCGGCGCGTCGGCACTGGCCGCCGAGCAGGAAGAGGCCGGCCACAGCAGTATGCGGTTCGTCGAGGCGCTGACGTTCCTCGTCATCACGATCATGCTGCTGCTGTTCTTCCGCTCGATCGTGACCACGCTGCTGATCCTGGTGATGGTCGGTCTGAGCCTGATGACCGTGCGCGGCGCGGTGGCGTTCCTCGGGTTCCACGAGATCATCGGCCTCTCGACGTTCGCGACCAGCCTGCTGGTCACGCTGGCCATCGCGATCGCGGTGGACTACGCGATCTTCCTGATCGGCCGCTACCAGGAGGCCCGGGGAGCCGGAGCCACGCCCGAAGAGGCGTACTACACGATGTTCGGCGGCACCGCCCACGTCATCGTCGGCTCCGGTCTGACCATCGCGGGTGCGACGTTCTGCCTGAGCTTCACGCGGTTGCCTTATTTCCAGAGCCTGGGTGTGCCGTTGGCGCTGGGCATGCTGGTGCTGATCGCCGTGGCGATGACGTTCGGGCCGGCCCTGGTGACCATCGCCACCCGATTCGGGCTGCTCGAACCCAAGCGCGCGATGCGCGTGCGCGGGTGGCGCAAGATCGGCGCGGTGACCGTGCGGTGGCCCGGCGCGATCCTCGCCGCCAGCGTGATGGTGTCGCTGATCGGGTTGCTGGCGCTGCCGGGCTATCAGACCAGCTACAACGACCGCATGTACCTGCCGGACGACATCGAGTCGAACGTCGGTTACGCCGCCGCGGAGCGGCACTTCTCACCGGCGCGGCTCAACCCCGAGGTCATCATGGTCGAATCCGACCACGACCTGCGCAACTCGGCGGACTTCCTGGTCATCGACAAGATCGCCAAGGCGTTGTTCGACGTGGAGGGCATCGGACGGGTCCAGACCATCACCCGCCCGGACGGTAAGCCGATCAAGAGCACGTCGATCCCGTACATGATGAGCCGGCAAGGCGGCACGCAGGACCTCAACGAGAAGTACATGTCCGACCGGATGGACGACATGCTCGTCCAGGCCGACTCGTTGCAGACGACCATCAACACGATGGAGAAAATGCACGCGTTGATGGGGCAGATGTCCGCGATCACCATCTCGATGGTCGAGAAGACGCGGACCATGACGGCCGACATCACCGAGTTGCGTGACCACATCTCCGATCTCGACGACTTCATCCGGCCCATCCGCAGCTACTTCTACTGGGAGCCGCACTGCTACAACATCCCGGTCTGCTGGTCGATGCGGTCGCTGTTCGACATGATCGACGGCACCAACCTGCTGACCGAGAACACCCAGGATCTGCTCCCTGATCTCGAGCGGATGGCCGCGATCATGCCGGAGCTGATCAAGCTGATGCCGTCGCAGATCGAGTCGATGCGGTCGCAGCAACAGATGATGCTGAAGATGCACCAGACGCAGAGCGCGCAGCAGGACCAGCAGACCGTGATGCGCGAGGACGCCACCGCCATGGGCGACGCGTTCAACGACGCCTGGAACGACGACACGTTCTACCTGCCGCCGGAGGCGTTCGAGAACAAGGACTTCCAGCGGGGTATCGAACAGTTCATCTCGCCCAACGGGCACGCGGTGCGGTTCATCGTC
The DNA here is from genome assembly GCF_041287115.1 of Mycobacterium sp. pV006. Taxonomy (NCBI): domain Bacteria; kingdom Bacillati; phylum Actinomycetota; class Actinomycetes; order Mycobacteriales; family Mycobacteriaceae; genus Mycobacterium; species Mycobacterium sp. pV006. The sequence continues at coordinate 348,931 of NZ_JBGGKT010000004.1, forward strand.
GCCCACGAGGGCGATCCGCTGTCCCCGGACGGCATCGAGAAGATCCCCGCCCTGGCCACCGCGGCCAAGGAGGCGGTCAAGGGCACGCCGCTGGAGGGTTCGCGGATCTACCTCGGCGGCACCGCCGCGACGTTCAAGGACATGGCCGACGGCACCCGCTATGACCTGCTGATCGCGGGTATCGCCGCCATCGGACTGATCTTCATCATCATGCTCATCATCACGCGGGCAATCGTCGCCGCCGCGGTGATCGTCGGCACCGTGGTGCTGTCGTTGGGCGCGTCGTTCGGGCTCTCTGTCCTGGTGTGGCAACACATGCTCGGCATCGAGCTGCACTGGATGGTGTTGCCGATGGCGGTGATCATCCTGTTGGCCGTCGGCGCGGACTACAACCTGTTGGTCGTGGCCCGGCTGAAGGAGGAGGTCCACGCCGGCGTCCAGACGGGCCTGATCCGCACGATGGGCGGCAGCGGGTCGGTGGTGACCGCGGCGGGCATGGTGTTCGCGTTGACGATGATGACGATGGCGGTCAGTGACCTGACGATCATCGGTCAGGTGGGCACGACCATCGGCATGGGTCTGATCTTCGACACCTTGGTGATCCGGTCGTTCATGACCCCGTCGATCGCCGCGCTGCTGGGCCGTTGGTTCTGGTGGCCGCAGCGGGTGCGCTACCGCCCTGTGCCGCAGCCGTGGCCCAAACCGGAACGGGAGCCCGTCTCCAGCTAGTCGCGCGTTGTCGTGGCGAGGGCTCCGTTGCCTTGTTGCGGCGAGCGCGCGCGTTTGCGCCCCGACACGCCGGGCAGACTCAAGTGATCGTTGCGGCACCTGATGGTTAGGGGTGTTGTTTCGATGGGTTTTCGAGGGCGGGGCCAGCAA